>NZ_CP101751.1:3450466-3764145 GCF_024496085.1 Flavobacterium cerinum
AAATAAACCAACAACAAATAGTTTAAAGATGCATTTATATCAAAATCAAAATTTAAAGATTTACAATTCTCTTTCCGGGGAAAAAGAACTTTTCACTCCTATTCATGAGGGAAATGTCGGAATGTATGTTTGTGGACCTACGGTTTACAGCAATGTACATTTGGGAAATTGTAGAACTTTTATCTCTTTTGATTTAATTTACCGATACCTGAAGCATCTTGGTTTTAAAGTACGTTATGTTCGTAACATTACCGACGTAGGACATTTGGTTGACGATGAAGATGACGGCGAAGATAAAATCGCAAAAAAAGCGCGTATCGATCAGATTGAACCGATGGAGGTTGTGCAGAAATACACGGTAGATTTTCACCAGATATTAGAACTTTTCAATAATCTGACTCCCAGTATTGAACCGACGGCAACCGGACACATTATTGAACAAATTGAAATTATCAAACAAATCATTGATAACGGATTCGGTTATGTAGTTAACGGTTCTGTCTATTTTGATGTTGTTAAATTTAACCAGTCCCATCATTACGGAAAATTAAGCGGTCGGAATATCGACGATATGATTGCCAATACCCGTGATCTTGACGGTCAGTCCGACAAAAAGAATCCACAGGATTTTGCTTTATGGAAAAATGCCGAGCCGCAACACATTATGCGTTGGCCTTCACCATGGGGAGACGGATTTCCCGGATGGCATTTGGAATGTACAGCAATGAGTACAAAATATCTGGGTGAAAAATTTGATATTCACGGTGGCGGAATGGATTTAAAGTTCCCACACCACGAATGTGAAATCGCTCAAAATGAAGCTTGTACCGGTCATTCGCCGGTAAATTACTGGATGCACGCTAATATGCTTACTCTTAACGGTAAAAAAATGGCCAAATCGACCGGAAACAACATTTTACCACGAGAATTATTTACTGGGGAAAACACCATTTTAAGTAAAGCATTCTCTCCGGCCGTTACCCGTTTCTTTATCCTGCAAGCGCATTACAGAAGCATTCTGGATTTCTCAGATGAAGCGATTTTAGCCTCAGAAAAAGGCTTTAACCGTTTAATGGAAGCACTAGATACGCTGGAAAATATAGAAGCTTCAAGTAATTCTACAATAGACATCAATTCATGGAAACAATCTTGTTATGATGCGATGAACGATGACTTTAACAGTCCGATTTTGATTGCTCAGCTTTTTGAAGCTGTACGCTATATCAATTTATTGAAAGACACCAAAGAATCCCTGAACAGTACCGATCTGGAACACTTTAAAAAGATATTAAAAGCACTTGTTTTTGATGTTTTAGGATTAAAAAATGAAAAGGCAGATGATCCTGAAAACGGAAAACTGGAAGGTGTTATAAATATGCTGATCGGGATCCGAAATGAAGCCAGAGCCAATAAAGATTTTGCTTTATCCGATCAGATCAGAGATCAGTTAATCGCTTTAGGCATTCAGCTAAAAGACGGAAAAGAAGGCACCTCTTTCACTTTAAATTAAAATACAAAACCTAAATGATGAAGCTTCCAACTTCATCATTTTTATTTTCAGAAAAAAATGAACATCCGGAAAATTATCATCACCCCGTTTATCTGGCTCATCCGATTTTATCAGGGTGCCATCTCCCCTTTTACACCGTCAGCATGCCGTTATTCCCCTACTTGTTCCCATTATGCTGTCGAAGCTTTACAAAAACACGGTCTTTTTAAAGGCGGATGGTTAGCCACAAAAAGAATCATCAGCTGCAATCCCTGGGGCGGAAAAGGTTACGATCCCGTCCCGTGATTTAATGTTTAAATTTACCTTAATTATTAGCATCATTCGCCTACATTTCTCTATTTTTACCAAAATATAAGCACTCAATTTATGATAACACACGCTTTACAGTTAGTCTGGAACCCTTCACACGGAATTGATCTGGGCTTTTTTACTGTTCGTTATTACAGCCTTATGTTTGTAATTGCCTTCGGATTAGGATGGTATATTATGAAACATATTTATGAAAGAGAAAACATTCCAATCGAGAAACTGGATTCTCTTTTTATCTACACAGTATTTGCCACCTTAATCGGTGCTCGTCTCGGACATGTATTCTTTTATGACTGGGATTATTTCAAAGATCACAAACTGGAAATCCTTTTACCGTTCCGTTTCGAACCGCATTTTGAATTTACCGGTTTTGCCGGTTTGGCCAGTCACGGCGCTGCTATAGCCATTATATTAGTAATGTACTATTACAGTAAAAAAATCATCCATAAACCCATATTATGGATCTTAGATCGTATTATTATTCCGGTTACCTGCGGTGGAATTTTCGTTCGTTTAGGTAACTTTTTCAACTCTGAGATTGTCGGGCACGAAACGGCATCTTCTTTAGGTATTCGCTTCATTCAGGATAAATACACACCGGGAGAAGCCATGCGTTTAACCAATATAAACAATGCAACCGAAGCCTACAAAGCCATAGAAAGCAACCCTCAATTTGCTCCGTTATTAGAAAACGTAATCCCGAAACATCCGGCGCAACTTTACGAAGCTTTCGGTTATATTTTTGTATTCCTGATTTTATTCTTCCTATACTGGAAAACCAATGTTCGTGAAAAACTAGGCTTCCTGTTCGGTTTATTCCTGGTACTTCTTTGGACTGTACGTTTTGTAGTAGAATATGTAAAAGAAAGTCAGGGTGGCTTTGAAAACGAATTAGGTATGTTTTCTACCGGCCAATGGTTAAGTATTCCGTTTATTATCGTTGGATTCATACTATTGATTCGCGCTAAAAAACAAACAACTATTTAATAAAATCTTTCCGATTTAAACATAAAAAGGGCTGTCATGTGACAGCCCTTTTTATACCTTTATTTCCCCTGATTTAATCATTCATTGAGATCAGGAATTCTTCATTATTTCGGGTTTTCTTAAAACGATCATTGATAAAATCCATTGCTTCTACCGGATTCATATCCGCCAGATATTTACGCATAATCCACATACGTTGAATAGTACCTTCATCTAACAATAAATCATCACGACGCGTACTTGAAGAAGTCAAATCGATAGCCGGGAAGATACGTTTATTAGCAATTTTTCTATCCAATTGCAACTCCATATTACCGGTTCCTTTAAACTCTTCAAAAATCACTTCATCCATTTTAGATCCGGTTTCCGTTAAAGCAGTTGCAATGATACTTAACGAACCTCCGTTTTCAATATTACGAGCCGCTCCGAAGAAACGTTTCGGTTTTTGCAATGCATTCGCATCAACACCACCACTCAATACTTTACCGGATGCCGGTTGTACCGTATTATAAGCTCGTGCCAAACGTGTAATTGAATCTAATAAAATCACTACATCATGACCGCACTCAACTAATCGTTTTGCTTTTTCCAATACGATATTAGCCACTTTTACATGACGTTCAGCCGGTTCATCAAAAGTAGAAGCGATCACCTCTCCTCTTACACTACGCTGCATATCCGTAACCTCTTCCGGTCTTTCATCAATCAGCAAAACAATCAGGTATACTTCCGGATGATTTGCCGCAATAGTATTGGCAATATCCTTTAAAAGCATTGTTTTACCGGTTTTAGGCTGTGCTACAATCATACCACGTTGTCCTTTACCGATAGGTGAAAACAAATCAATGATACGAGTAGAAATTGTACTTTGTTTTTCCGCCAGATTAAATTTTTCTTCCGGGAATAACGGTGTCAAATGTTCAAACGAAACACGGTCACGAACTACCTGCGGATCATGTCCGTTAATTTTTAACACACGTACCAACGGAAAATATTTCTCTCCTTCTTTCGGAGGACGCACCACCCCTTTTACCGTATCTCCCGTTTTCAAACCAAATAAACGAATCTGTGATTGCGATAAGTAAATATCATCCGGTGAAGCCAGATAATTATAATCCGAAGAACGTAAAAATCCATAACCGTCCGGCATCATTTCCAAAACACCTTCACTTTCGATTATACCATCGAATTCGTAATCCGGTTCACGGAAATTCTGTTTTTTATTTTTCTGATTTGGATTTTGGTTTTGATTTTGAACATTCCCTTGATTCGGATTCGGATTATTAGGTGCTTTCTCCGTTGTTTCCTCTACTGCTGAATCGTCCTGATTTTGTAAACGTGGTGTTTGTTTCTGGGATTGTTGGGTAGTTTGCGGTTGCGCTGACTTGGAATTATTATCTTTATTAAAGCGCTGTTTTTGCTGAAATTCTTTTTTCTGAGGAAAGCTCTTTTCCTTTTTACTTTCTGTAATTTCCGGAACGGCTTTTTCTTGTGTTTTTTCAGAAGCTATAACAACAGGTTCTTTTGGTACTGTTTTAATGACTTCTGCTTTTGGCTCTGTTTCTTTAATCTCGATCGAAAGCTGAGGCTTTTTCTCTCTTATCTCTCGCTGTGGTTTTGCTATTCTTGCTCTTTTTACTTTCCCTTCTGCTATGGATTCTTCTTCTTTTAAAGCCGGTTTCACAACTTCTGGGTTTGTCGCCTGGTGGTCTAGAATCTGATAAATTAATTCGTCTTTCTTTAGGTTTCGATACTTATTAATTTTAGCAATCTTCGCAATCTCCTGAAGCTCAGCAAGCTTCATTTCTTTTAATACGGAAATATCAAACATGAATCGTTTTCTAGTTAAATTAAATGTAATGTAGATCTAAATTTGGGTAGTAATATTTTTGTGAAATGAAATAACCGCAAAATGAAGTACTTACGGTTCTACCATGCAATAATACGAATTTATTTTGTATCGTATCCTATTTTTTAAAAAAAGAAATGCTATTTTTGCTCAGCAATTACACAATATAATGATACAAAGAATTCAAACCGTATACCTTTTTATCGCTTTTGTCTTCTCGGGAATACTACCTTTTGTTTTCCGACTTTGGACAAATCCTGCCGGTGAAGAAGTATTTTTCATGACCAATTTGGTTTATGTATCGCTTTTCGGTTTGAGTACGACACTTTCATTAGTAAGTATCTTTAGTTATAAAAACAGACAAAACCAGTTTGTAATGAACCGGTTAAATATGATATTAAACGTTATATTACTAGGATTATTTGTGTATCGCTCACTAAATTTATCTGGAGAAACGGAAGTTTCTGAGAAAGGTATTGGGATGTTTCTTCCTATTGTTTCTATCGTCTTTTTGGTTTTAGCCAATAAAGCCATCAAGAAGGATGAAGATCTTGTAAAATCTGTAGATCGATTACGATAAACCTATCATCTTAGTTTATTAGTGCGTTAAAAAACCGGATCGTAATGATCCGGTTTTTTTATTTCCTTCAAAAACAGCTTGTCGTTATTTTCCAACCTTTCATCGTTTATATTCAATCAAATACTTAATTAATTATATATAAAATAATAATATAACATAATTAATATTAAATTTGATTAAAATTACAGCAATGAACGATAAAATACGTATCCATCTTGCCGATGATCATCTGGTGCTAATCGAAGGAATTCTTGCTGTTTTAAAAACAAACAAGAACTTCGAAGTCGTTGGCTATTCGCTTAACGGAGCTGAATTACTCGACAAAATCTATTCACAAGCAGTAGATGTTTTGGTGATTGATATCAATATGCCCTGCAAAGACGGCATCGAAGTACTAAAAGAATTTTCACAAAAAGGCTACCCTTGTCATGTTATTGTACTTTCCAGCTATGATGATGTAAAACTAATTAAAGAAGTGATACAACTCGGCGCCAAAGGCTATCTCACTAAACAATGTGCCAGTGAAAATATCATTGAAGCCATAACCAGCGTCAGTAAAGGTGAAGAGTATTACTCCAAAGCCATTCGCGAAAAAATCTTCCTTTCCTTTACCGGAATCGGAAATGATAAATCGACCGATAACAGCGATCTATTACCGTTAATAACTGATCGCGAACTTGAAATATTAAAACTAATTTCCAAAGAATATAGCGGTAAAGAAATCAGCGAGGAACTCTTTATCAGTACCAACACCGTTGAAACACACCGCAAAAATCTTATCAAAAAACTCAATGTAAAAAATACCATAGGACTAGTAAAGTTTGCAATACGTAACAACTTGATTAACCAATAAATCTACATAGCTATGGCCTTACTAAAAAAACATGAAGTACGTGACAACGGGAACAATACTTTCGACCTGTTAATCACCTTTCCGGACAATTGCAGTTATTCGTATTCGTTTGACAGCGCAACTTCCAAAAATCACATTGACATTGTTTTGAGCATGTCGCAAAAACCCTCCTCCAATTACATCACCAGAAACGAGACCGTTACTCCTTATAACGATCAGTTAAAAATTGATGTTTCACAAACTCAGGATGGCGTTACTGCGACTAAACCTAAAATTATAATAGAGATCTGATATTGAAAAATAGTATACTGCTTGTCGTATTCTTATACAGTAGCCTCTTCTGGTCACAAAATCAGAAAAGTAGCGACTCAACAGATTATTACCTGAATCGACATCAGGAATTAAACGCTTTACGCTACCTGCAACGGGAATCGGAGTCGCTATATCGGGATCAGAATTATACCGAATTATGCCAAAAAAGAATTCGGAAAGCTCATATATATATTCGCCTGAAAGACTATTCCAAAGCCATCGATATTCTTTTTAACACCCTTCAGATCGCCGAAAAAAAACAACTCCACTTACAGGAAGCCATCATCCTAAAACATATTGGTGTATGTTTTGAACAAACCAAAAACATCAAACAAGCAGTATACTATCTTAGAAAAAGTGAAAAATGCGCCTATTCTCAGGAAAATGATTCTTTATCTGCCTGGGCACAACAAGGACTTTTTAAAATTTTTGCCGAAAAAAACAATCTTGACAGCGCCCGTTTTTACATGAAACGGATTCTGGATATTGCCAAAAACAACGGTACCAATCAACAGAAATATGTTGGCTTTAGCAATTATGCCGCTTATTATCTTAAAACTAAAGAATACGACAGAGCCAAACAATATCTCGACACTACGTTATTCTATGCCGAGGCATCCAAAAATCTCGAAAGCCTGAACAACACTCGTAGCAATATTGCTTATTACTATTTACAGGTTAAAAAAGATTACCAAAAAGCGGAAGCTATATTTTTACAGATTCTCGCTTCTAAACCCAATGACACGATTTCTTTATCCACTGCCGATACCTATCTGAACCTATCGTATGTTTATGAAAAGATGCAGGATTATAAAAAAGCGAATGCCTATCTGAATAAATACATCGACAATACAGAGGCTTTATTTAACGAAAGAGTCAGCTCTGAATTACGGGATACCGAAACCAAATACAAGATTTACAAGATCGAAGACACTTACAAAACCAAAGAGCAATTATTAAAGGACAAGGAAGCAAGAAACAAAAAACTACTTTATATTTTTATTACCTTATTTGCCTTTTGCAGCATTTTGTTTTATTTCTTCTATCAGAATATGCGCCTGAAACAGAAAAACAAACTAAAAGACGTTAACAATAAAATCCAGCAAAACATCATCAATGCAACTATTGACGGACAGGAATTTGAGCGAAAAAGACTCGCCGGAATTTTACACGACAGTATCAGCGCTTTATTATCATCTGCCAGTTTGCATTTAATGGCATACGAAACCAATCACGTAAATGAAGCTTCTCCCGAACTAACCAAAACCAAAGCGATCATAAAAGAAGCGCATGATAAAATCCGGGATTTATCGCATACCTTAATTCCTCCGGTACTCGAAAAGCTCGGATTACTGGCTGCTTTACAGGATTTATGCGAAAAGAACTCCAATACACTAATGCAGTTTGAATTCACCAATCATATTGCAAAGGATGTCCGATACAACAGTGATTTTGAAATGAAAATGTATTTTATTGTAGCTGAATTACTCAACAACATCATCAAGCACAGTCAGGCAAGCAAAGCCTATATTTCCGTTGAACAAAGTCAGAATCAACTTTTTATCAATGTTGAAGATAACGGCGTTGGCTTCGACACCAAGACAACGGAACATAAGGAAGGTTTCGGACTCACACAGATTAAAGCACGGATAAGAAGTATGCACGGCAGCATCAATATTAATTCCAAATCCAATACCGGAACGCTGATTTACATCAAAGTGGAATTACCCGATTAAATTATCCCCTTTTTCCGATCTCGATAACCTCCAGTTTTTGAATTTTATCACCGTCAATCTCAAAACGCAACATGGTTCGCATCTGATGAAAGCCGTGTGTTCCGGCCGCTCCCGGATTCATATGCAGTAAATTCAACTCTTTATCAAACTGCACTTTTAAAATATGAGAATGTCCGCAAATAAATAATTTCGGAGGATTTGCTTTTATTTCTGCACGTATGGACGGATTGTATTTTCCGGGATATCCGCCGATATGCGTAATCCAGACATCTACCCCTTCACACATAAAGCGATTATGCAACGGAAACTCCACCCGGGCTTTAGCGTCATCAATATTACCGTAAACAGCCCGCAACGGCTTACGTTCCTTTATAACATCCGTAACTGACAAATCACCGATATCTCCTGCATGCCAGACTTCATCAGCCTGATCTACATATTTTAAAATGGTCGCATCCATATGGCTATGCGTATCCGAAAGCAATAAAATCTTTTTCAAAATAAAACTTTTTTATCGTGGCGTTCAACATTACTAATCCCTACAAAAATAAACATAGTTAACCGTGTTTTAACTTAAAATTATAGCAATTTCAAATTTGTCAATTCTCGAATTCCCGTATCTTTGTTCTTTTTGTATTAATCTGGAAATTGAACTTTGAGGTATTTCGTAGAATTTGCTTATAACGGGAAGAATTATCACGGTTGGCAGTATCAGCCACATGCTATATCTGTACAGGAAACTTTAAACAAAGCCCTGTCGCTTTTATTAAAAAAAGAGATTGATCTTGTGGGTGCAGGAAGAACCGACACCGGAGTACACGCCCGACAAATGTTTGCTCATTTCGATTTTGACGAAATACTCGATTCGGATTACTGGGTGCAAAAACTGAATTCTTTTTTACCGAAAGATATCAGCGTGTATCGCTTTATCGCCTTACACGATGCGGCTCATGCCCGTTTTGATGCAACCGGCAGAACTTACGAATACCATATCCACACGTTTAAAGATCCATTTGAAAACGAAGGAAGCTGGTTTCATTTCCATCCGTTAAACGTTGAAGCCATGAATCAAGCTTCGCAATTGTTATTTGAATATACCGACTTCGAGTGCTTTTCAAAAGTACACACCGATGTTCGGACATTTAACTGTACGATTACTGAAGCCCACTGGCAGCAAAACGGTACAAAATTAGTTTTTACCATTACCGCCGACCGTTTTTTACGAAACATGGTTCGTGCCATAGTGGGCACTTTAATTAAAATAGGACTGGGTAAAACAACATTGGACGAATTCCGAAAAATAATCGAAAGTAAAGACCGTAATCAAGCCGGTTTTTCCGTTCCGGCTCACGGTTTATACCTGACCCGGGTTGTTTATCCCTATATACAAGAGCGTTAATTCTTATGAAAGCCATAAAATCTATTTCTTTAAAAAAAGTATTGCGCTTTGCCAAACCTTACCAGGGGCGGTTTAACGCTGTTATTGCATGGGCTATATCCCTGTCAATATTTGCCGCATTACGTCCCTATCTGCTAAAAGAAACCGTAGACCGTTACTTAACGACCCACGATTCGAAAGGACTTTTGTTCTTTATTCTAATCATGGCCGTTATATTGCTTCTCGAAGTCGCTTCGCAATTTTATTTTGTGTACTGGGCGAACTGGCTGGGACAAGATATTGTAAAAGATATCCGTGAAAAACTGTTCCGTCATATCAGTAATTTCAAAATGAAGTACTTCGATAACGAACCGGTTGGAAAACTGGTAACGCGTTCTGTTTCCGATATCGAGTCAATTGCAAGTATTTTTAGTCAGGGGCTATTTATGATTGTCAGCGACTTACTGAAAATGGTTGTAATACTCGGAATCATGTTTTACATGAACTGGAAATTAAGTTGTATCGTTATTCTGGGTATGCCGATATTACTATATGCCACTCGTATTTTTCAGCAAAAAATGAAAATCGCTTTTGAAGAAGTGCGAAATCAGGTCGGAAATCTAAACACCTTCGTACAAGAGCGTGTAACCGGGATGAAAATCGTACAGTTATTCAACCGTGAAGCCATTGAATATGAAAAATTCAAAATCATCAACCAGAAACACAATGATGCCTGGTTAAAAAATATCCTTTATAACTCTATCTTTTTCCCGATAGCCGATATTGTATCTTCCGTAACATTAGGTTGTATTGTTTGGTATGGCGGATTAAACATCATTAACGGCGACAATATGACTTCATTTGGTGATTTATTTGCTTACACCATGTTAATCAACATGTTGTTCAATCCGTTACGTCAGATTGCGGATAAATTCAATGTAATGCAAATGGGGATTATCGCAGCCGAAAGAGTATTTGAAGTACTCGATATTGATGATCATTTACAAACTTCCGGAACCATTGAAGCCAAACATTTTAAAGGCGATATCCGTTTTGAAAACGTACGTTTCAGCTATATCGAAGGAGAAGAAGTTTTAAAAGGCATCAATCTAAAAGTAAATGCCGGTGAAACAATCGCAATTGTAGGATCGACCGGAGCCGGAAAATCGACAATTATTAACCTGCTGAACCGATTTTATGAAATTGACAGCGGTACGATTACGATTGATAATACTGATATTAAAGAATTCACAATCAACAGCCTTAGAAAGCAAATTGCCATCGTATTACAGGATGTATTTTTATTTGCCGATTCCATTTTAAACAATATTACACTTTACAATCCTGCTATTAGCCGGGAAGATGTGATTGAAGCCGCTAAAAAAATCGGTGCGCATGATTTTATTATGAGCTTACCTGAAAATTATGATTACAATGTAAAAGAACGAGGTATCATGCTTTCTTCCGGTCAGCGACAGCTTATTGCCTTTTTAAGAGCCTATGTAAGCAATCCGAGCGTACTGATTTTGGATGAAGCCACTTCTTCGATCGATACGTATTCGGAAGAACTGATTCAAAAAGCAACCGAAACCATTACAAAAGGCAGAACTTCCATTGTTATTGCCCACCGACTGGCAACGATTATCAATGCCGATAAAATTATTGTAATGGACAAAGGTGAAATCGTAGAAGAAGGCACCCATTATCAATTGCTAAACAAGGAAAACGGGTTCTATAAAAACCTGTATTATTCCCAGTTTGCCGTTACAGAATAAACAACAGAAACAAGTTATTTATTCTTAAAATTAAACAATCAGCAGTATTTTCCCGGTAAAACTGGAAATACACTATTTTTAAGCGATTTGTTTTCGGGATATTTTGAAATTTGATAGTATTAAACTTTTCAGGAAACAAATAAATCCCTATTTTCGTACGCAGAAAATTCATTAGAAATTATACATTTATGAAATACGATATTATTGTTTTAGGAAGCGGGCCAGGTGGTTATGTAACAGCCATCAGAGCTTCACAATTAGGCTTTAAAGTAGCCATTATTGAAAAAGAAAACTTGGGAGGTATCTGCTTAAACTGGGGATGTATTCCAACGAAAGCGTTATTAAAATCGGCTCAGGTTTTTGATTACCTAAAACATGCTGCTGACTATGGTTTAACGGTTAAGGAGTTTGATAAAGATTTCGGTGCTGTTATTTCCCGCAGCCGTGGTGTTGCAGACGGAATGAGCAAAGGGATTCAGTTCCTGATGAAAAAGAATAAAATCGATGTTATTGACGGTTTCGGAAAAGTAAAACCGGGTAAAAAAATCGATGTTACCGATAAAGACGGAAAAGTAACAGAATATAGCGCAGATCATATTATCATTGCAACAGGAGCGCGTTCCCGTGAATTACCAAACCTTCCTCAGGACGGTAAAAAAGTAATCGGATACCGTCAGGCAATGACATTACCGGAGCAACCAAAATCAATGATTGTTGTGGGTTCTGGTGCTATCGGAGTTGAGTTTGCCCATTTCTACAATGCAATGGGAACTGATGTAACTATCGTTGAATTTATGCCGAATATCGTTCCGGTTGAAGACGAAGATATCTCAAAACAATTTGAGCGTTCTCTTAAAAAATCCGGTATCAAAATCATGACAAATTCATCTGTTGAGAAAATAGATACAAGCGGAAACGGTGTAAAAGCAACTGTAAAAACAGCTAAAGGAGAAGAAATCCTTGAAGCAGATATTTTACTTTCGGCTGTTGGTATTAAATCCAATATCGAAAACATCGGATTAGAAGAAGTTGGTATTGCTACCGACAGAGATAAAATCCTTGTTAACAGCTACTACCAGACTAATGTTCCGGGTTATTATGCTATCGGAGATGTGGTTCCGGGCCAAGCATTGGCACACGTTGCTTCTGCTGAAGGAATCCTTTGTGTGGAAAAAATTGCAGGTCTGCATGTAGAACCAATAGACTACGGAAATGTACCGGGATGTACGTATGCTACTCCGGAAATCGCTTCTGTAGGTTTAACAGAAAAACAAGCAAAAGAAAAAGGATACGAAATTAAAGTGGGTAAATTCCCGTTCTCAGCTTCTGGTAAAGCAAAAGCTGCCGGAACTCCTGATGGTTTCGTAAAAGTGATCTTTGACGCTAAATACGGAGAATGGTTAGGATGCCATATGATCGGTGCCGGTGTAACGGATATGATTGCAGAAGCAGTTGTAGCACGTAAACTGGAAACTACAGGTCATGAAATCCTGAAAGCCATCCACCCTCACCCTACTATGAGTGAAGCGGTTATGGAAGCTGTAGCAGATGCTTACGGTGAAGTGATCCACTTATAAAACAAGAAAAACACGCATTTAAAACCGCTTTGAAATTTCAGAGCGGTTTTTTTATACCCTACTTTTAAAAATTAATACGATTTTTTTTAACAAAATTGACTATATTTGTAATAATCATTCACTTCACTACATCGTCCGGCTTCGAAACAGAAGCAGGACAAAATCCAAAAATTATTAATTTAAATTCTTGTATTATGTTTAGAACCGTAATGTATTTAGTAGCATCGCTTTTTTTATTTGCATCTTGTAGCAAAAACGAAGTGATAAAACTGACGATCGCTTCAGAAGAAGCCGATTGTGTTGGTGTAGCACCTCAAAAATGTCTTTTAGTTAAAAAAGAAGGTCAAACCGAATGGGAAAACCTGTATAACGGAATTGACGGATTTATCTATGAAGACGGAAACGAATATGTATTGGAAGTAAAAGAAGAAAAAATCGACAACCCGCCGGCTGATGCTCCATCAGTAAAATATGTACTGGTAAAAGAAATTTCGAAAGTTGCAAAAGTATCGGAAGGCTTACCGGAAAAAGCTGAAGCACCGGTGTCGGAAACCTATCAGATTACCGTAGCCTCTCAAAAGGCAGATTGTACCGGCGTAGCGCCTCAAAAATGTTTCCTGGTTAAAAAAGACGGCCAAAAAGACTGGGAATTCTGGTACAGCGGTATTGAAGGCTTTAACTATGAAGAAGGTAACGAGTATGTATTGGAAATCAAAGAAGAAAAAGTAGCCAATCCTCCTGCCGATGCATCATCCGTAAAATATATTCTGATAAAAGAGGTTTCTAAACTAAAGAAAATTTCGGAAAACCTCCCGAAACCAAAAAAATAAAAGACTGTCGAATCCTGAAATTTCAGGTAAACTACAGATAAAAATGGGCTTTTTTCACAATTAAGCCCATTTTTTATTTTTAAAAAAGATAAATTTTAACGAAATTTCAGGCATACTTTTTGTGTTTTTCCGCATCTATTAGAAACCAATTACACCAAAACGAAAAAAATTATGAGCCGTTATTTATACTTACTTCTGCTATTTCTTTTACCGATTTCTAAAAATGCCCAATCGATTACACTTAATCAAGGTAGTACTACCCAAAAAGAGTATTACTCCGAAATTCCTTTTGAAAATATAAACAACAAATTAATCGTTCCGGTTGTTATCGAGAATAAAACCTATCGCTTCCTGCTGGATACCGGTGCGCCTTGTGTGATTACCAGCAAGCTTAGCAAAGCACTGCAAGCTAAATTTCTGGCCAACATCAATACTAAAGACGCCAACGGAAAAAGTGATACCTTAAAAATGGTATCACTACAAGAATTAAAGTTAGGTGACATTACTTTTCAGGATATCCCGGCTATCGTTGCCGACAATAAATTAGTTTTTGATTGTTTTAATATTGACGGGTTTATCGGTAGTAATATGCTCCGTAATTCTGTTCTGCAATTATCATCCGTAAAACAGTCTATCATCCTGACCGACTCCCCTTCCCGATTAAAACTAAACAAAAAACACGCTTCCAAACTCTATCTGTATGACACACAAAGTAGTCCCTATATTAAGATAAAACTAAAAAACAAGGAAGAAGCCAGCGAGGAATTACTCTTCGATACCGGTATGAACAACATATATGATATGTCTTTACGTGCTTACGAAATCCTGAAGCCGGCCAATATTTTTACAGATGTTGAAGAAGGCTACGGAAACGCGTCAATCGGAATATTCGGTAATTCAGAAAGCACCAAAAACTACCGCTTTACAGTACCGCAAATCAAGATCAACGGTATGCCGTTTAAAAATATCACGATTGAAACAACAAATGATCAAAATTCCCGTATGGGTGCCGAGTTAATCAAACACGGATTAGTGACTCTGGATTATAAAAACAAATATTTTTATTTCGAACCCTATAAAGACAGTTATGATTTGAGCGAGAAACGATTTGGTTTTAAACCAACGCTTGTTAATGACAAACTGGTTGTAGGCATAATATGGGACGATTCAATAAAAGGCATTATCGGTATTGGCGATGAAATTGTTCAGATTGATGATGTAAACTATGACAATATGGATCACTGCCTGATCATCACTCAGGCTTCACTGTTAAAAGGTAAAGATACAGCCGTTGTAACCTTCCGAAACAGTGTAGGTGATTTAACCACGTTAACCTTAAACAGAAAATGATCGCAAATGAGTATACAACCGATTTACAGCAAATCTATCCCTTACACTCTTCTGCTATTAGCCGATCCGTATATCGACATGATCAATAGCTATATACATGAGTCATTTTTATATGGGATACAATCCGGAAACGATTATATTGGCGTCTATGCCTTATATCCGATTGATGAATCCAGTGTTGAAATAAAAAACATCGCGGTTCGGGAAGATCATCAGCAAAAAGGTTTCGGAAAACAATTACTGCAACATGCCTTATCAGAAGCACATAAACGCGGTTTCCGGGACGTGCTGATCGGAACCGGGAATTCCAGTATTCCGCAATTGTCTTTTTATCAGAAACTCGGTTTTGAGGTAACCGCAATAAAAAAGAATTTCTTTATCGAGCATTACAAAGAGCCCATCTATGAAAACGGAATTCAATGCAAGCACATGATTGTCTTAACCAAACATATTGCTTCTAATTTATAAGCCTTATATTTGTTTACCTAATGGAAAAAAAAAAATCGGAAACAAGAACAACTTATCCGTAATTAAATATACCTACCATGATTCAGTTTGCCTATACCATTTTATATGTTCAGAATGTAGCATCAGCAATGACTTTTTACGAAAAAGCATTTGGTTTCCAACGTAAATTTATAACTCCGGATGAAGATTACGGCGAATTAATTTCAGGTGCTACTACATTGTCTTTCGCTGTTCATACTTTGGCCAAATCGAATCTAAAAGACGGCTATATCGAAAGCAATATCGCTGAAAAACCATTTGGTATCGAATTAGGCTTTACAACTGAAAACGTAGAAAAAACGGTAGAAGAAGCACTTTTAGCCGGCGGTACACTTACAGAACCTGTTAAAACAAAACCGTGGGGTCAAAAAGTGGCCTATGTTAGAGATACAGAAGGCTTTTTAGTTGAAATCTGTAGCCCGATGTAAAAATGGAACAACTGATACAACATATCGGGAAATCTGTTGTACTGACACCGGAAGAAAAAAACAACTTAAGCCTTTATTTTCATAGTCAAACGGTTTCTAAAAAAGATTTTTTACTTTCCGAAGGCCAGGTCTGTCAATTCAACTATTTTATCATAAAAGGTTGTTTTCGCCTTTATCTCTGTACCGAAAACGGAAAAGAACAGGTGATTCAATTTGGTATTGAAAACTGGTGGATTACTGATTATTCGAGTTATACTTCCGGAAGACCTTCGAAATTTTATATACAAGCAATCGAAACATCCGAAGTATTGTATATCAGTCGCAACGAACAGGAACAGCTTTTTGAAAAAGTGCCCCGATTGGAAAGTTATTTCCGGAAAAATCTCGAAAGAGCCTATGCCGCTTCTCTTACCCGGATTGAATATCTTTTCTTATTATCCGGAGAAGAACGCTATCGGAATTTTGCTAAAATCTATCCGGGTTTCGTACAACGGGTTCCGCAATATATGCTGGCTTCTTTTCTGGGAATCAGTCCGGAATACCTTAGTGAAATCCGAAAAAAACCGGAGTAATTCACTTTCTTAAACCAGCTTAATTTTTTCCCGGTTTACAGTCTGTAATTTTGACTTAAATAAAAATAAAAATCAAAATAATATGGACACTAGAATCAACATCAGTCAGTTAGAACCGGAAGCGTATAAAATCATGTATGCTTTTGAAAAATATTTAAGTACAACCAAACTAACTCCCATCCACAAAGAGCTTATTAAAATAAGAGCTTCACAGATGAACGGATGTGCATTTTGTATTAATATGCACACAAAAGACGCGCGTAAATACGGTGAAACCGAACAACGAATCTATGCGTTGAATGCATGGCGGGATACTAACTTTTTTTCAGAAGAAGAAAAGGCTATTTTAGCCCTGACGGAAGAAATGACGCTGATTTCGAATCACATATCAGATGCCACCTATGAAAATGCCCGTAAAGCTCTTAATGATGACAATTATCTGGCACAGGTGATGGTCGCAATCATTACAATCAATTCCTGGAACAGAATCGCAATTTCGACTAAAATGATGCCGGAACAGGATTGATTAAACAATCTAATACCTGATAGGATAGAAACCTGTCAGGTATTTTATTCCTTAATAATCATAATTGTAGCTTTAAAACCGGTAGCCAGATCCCATCGGTTAGCCGAAAGTAAAGTTCCTTTATCATCATACACCTGGAATTCCGCTGTATTGGGTCCGGAACTCCCTTGATTCAATGCTTCGAAGTCTAATTTATTAAATCCTTTTTCGAGTCCTAAAGTCGTCCCTTTATATTCGCCATACAGAATAATCTGCGGGATCATGATTTTACCGTTAACTAAGAATTTAATCATATCACCGTCCACATATTCGTGATCGCGGTATATGATTTTCACATATTCGGATTTGGTTCGGATTTCGCCAAACGACTGGTCTCTTTTAAATATTCTGGAATCGCCGTTACCTTCGCCTTTAAGCTCTTGTTTTAGCTTTTCCACATAAACATCGCCCGGGTTGGCAAATTTTTCTTTTTCCGCTCCGAATTTGGAATTATCCTCTCCGATCTGAAACGAGGAATTGTTCGGTTTTATGGATTCCAAAGGATTTACAGGCCCGTCAAAAATAGACGAACTAAAATTCATCGAAGGAAAAGCAGTGGTATTAGATGATTTATCCGGGCTGATCGCCGGTATTTTTAAACGGGGAATCGGTTTGGATTTCGTCACAAAATCATTTTGCGCCCATCCGCTTGCCGATAAGCCGATAAAAAATAGCAAGAAATATATTGACTTCACTCGTTTTCTTTTAAAGTCTAAAAATAGCAAATAAAGACCGACCTGAAAATATTCCGGCTATTTTTAACGCTATTTTAATCCTTTTAATTCTTAACTTTTCATTACCACTACCGCAAACGAAAAATAAGTACCTTCATGGTCTTTCTTCTGATAACCAACTAAAAAGGCATACTTATGGCAACAAAAATCTTTGTAAACTTACCCGTTAAAGACCTCAATCGATCGGTTGTATTCTTTACAAAACTGGGATTTACCTTTAATCCGCAGTTTACAGACGACAAAGCCACCTGCATGGTCGTTAGTGATACTATTTTTGTGATGTTACTGGTTCATGAACGCTTTAAAGATTTCACCCGTAAACCGATCAGTGACGCTTTACAAACAACTGAAGTCATACTTTCTCTGGACACTGACAGTAGGGAAAACGTAAATGCTATTATCGCCAAAGCAGTAGAAGCCGGCGGTATAGTCTATGCAGAACCTATGGATTACGGCTGGATGTATTCGCATAGTTTTTCGGATTTGGACGGTCATCAATGGGAAATTGTTTTTCTCGATCCCGAGGGAATGCCGCAGTAAAAATTTATGATTTTTTTAAGACAAATCCGCAATAAATAATAGCGAAAACCGTAATTGACTAATAACTTTTTTTGTAACTTGCAGTTCGTTAAATAATAATTAAATCATTGATTTACTTATGGTACAGCTAATGATTATGCTAGTCAAACAACTGATACTGCTGATAATTAATTTCGGCCAGTTGTTGTAATTTAGCGCCCCTATTTAATTGTAACTATTTAAATCCTTACTACAGGTTTTATATAGATGCCGACTCTTTTATCTTTAATTTTAATACCAATAAAAAATCCCTCTGAACTGAATGGAGGGATTTTTTTATGATTATAAAGATGGTTTAGAAAACGAACATCGCTCTTTCTCCCATCATATCATTTACAGCATCAGCTACTTCTTCCAGTACCGCTTCATCTGTATGATTCATAATTACTTTATCAATAAGCGCTACAATTGTTTCCATATCAGCTTCCAATAAACCTCTTGTGGTTACAGCCGGAGTTCCTACACGGATACCGGATGTTACAAACGGTGATTTATCATCAAAAGGAACCATATTCTTATTTACAGTGATTTCAGCTTTAACCAATGCATTCTCAGCTTCTTTACCGGAAATATTTTTATTTCTAAGGTCAATAAGCATCATATGGTTATCTGTACCACCGGAGATAATATCATATCCTCTTTTTACAAAAGCAGCTGCCATCGCTTTAGCATTTTTCTGAACTTGCATAGCATAAGTAAAGAATTCATCGCTTAAAGCTTCTCCGAAAGCGATTGCTTTAGCCGCAATAATATGCTCTAACGGACCACCTTGATTCCCAGGAAATACCGATCCGTCTAATAAAGACGACATCATACGGATTTCTCCTTTTGGCGTTTTGATTCCAAACGGGTTTTCAAAATCTTTCCCCATCATAATCATACCCCCTCTTGGACCGCGAAGCGTTTTATGCGTCGTTGTTGTAATGATATGACAATGCGGAACCGGATCATTCATCAGTCCTTTAGCAATTAAACCGGCCGGATGCGAGATATCTGCCATTAAAATAGCACCTACGCTATCAGCGATTTCACGGAAACGTTTAAAATCCATATCGCGGGAATACGCAGAAGCTCCGGCAATGATAAGTTTAGGTTGTTCTTTGGTAGCCACTTCCTGAATCGTATCATAGTTTAGCATTCCGGTTTCTTTTTCTACTCCGTAAAACACCGGATTGTATAATTTACCGGAAAAGTTAACCGGTGAACCGTGTGTTAAGTGTCCTCCGTGTGAAAGGTCGAAACCTAATATTTTATCACCCGGTTTTAAACAGGCAGCAAAAACAGCTGTATTAGCCTGTGAACCCGAGTGTGGTTGTACGTTTACATATTCTGCTCCAAACAAAGCTTTAGCTCTGTCAATTGCAATTTGCTCAATTACGTCCACTACTTCACATCCGCCGTAATAACGTTTACCCGGATATCCTTCGGCATATTTATTTGTTAAAACTGAGCCCGCAGCTTCCATTACCTGATCGCTCACGAAATTCTCAGATGCAATAAGTTCCAAGCCGTGAATTTGTCTGTCTTGTTCTTCAAGAATTAAGTCGAAAATTTGTTCGTCGCGTTGCATTTTATAATATTTCGTTAAATTGAGCTCAAAAATACGAAATTGGTTTGTTAAATTCACAATAGCTACTATATTTGATTTCGAATTTTTCAACAACAAAAACAAACATACAACATGCCTATAAGTGCCAACGACCCTAATAGAAAATCGTGGTTACACGTCCCTGAGAACAGTGATTTCCCTATACAAAATATTCCTTTCGGAGTTTTTATAACAAAAGATGATGTCGTAACAATCGGAACGCGTATCGGTGATTTTGCTATCGATATGGGAGCCTTACAACAGTTAGGCTATTTTGAAGGAATTGAATTAACGGATGATATGTTCATGCAGGATACGCTGAACGATTTTATTTCAGATGGAAAAAAAACCTGGCGTCTTGTCCGCAACAGACTGGCAGAGATTTTTGACGCCGAAAACCCGCAATTACGTGATAACGAAGCGCACAAAGAAGTCGTTATTTTTAACGTAAACGAAATTGAAATGCAATTACCGGTTTTAATCGGCGATTATACTGACTTCTATTCCAGTAAAGAACACGCTACCAATGTTGGTAAAATGTTCCGCGACCCGGAAAATGCTTTAATGCCTAACTGGTTACATATTCCGGTAGGTTACCACGGAAGAAGCTCTACTATTGTTCCTTCCGGAATTCCGGTACACCGTCCGATGGGGCAAACTTTACCTAACGGTGAAACACTACCTGTTTTCGGTCCTTCCCGATCTGTTGATTTTGAATTGGAAACAGCTTTTATTACTACCGATGCCAATATTATGGGTGAAAATATCCCGGTTGGAGAAGCGGAAGATTATATTTTCGGTATGGTATTATTAAACGACTGGAGTGCCCGTGATATTCAGAGATGGGAATATGTGCCGCTGGGACCATTCCTTGCTAAAAACTTTGCCTCTTCTATTTCTCCGTGGATTGTAACCTTGGATGCATTAGAACCGTTCCGTGTAGCAAGTCCGAAACAGGAACCTACTCCGCTTCCTTATTTACAGCAAACCGGCGATCATGCGTTTGACATTAACCTGGAAGTATTGATTGCTCCTGAAAGTGCGGATGCTACATTAGTATGCCAATCCAACTTTAAATATATGTATTGGACGATGAGTCAACAGTTAGCACACCACACGATCAACGGTTGTCGTGTTAACTCCGGTGACATGATGGGCTCCGGTACTATTTCCGGATCAACGGAAGACAGTTTCGGTTCAATGCTGGAATTGACATGGGGTGGTAAAAACCCGCTTCAAATGAGCGATGGCAGCGAACGTAAATTCATCAACGATGGTGATACGGTAATCATGAAAGGTTTTTGCCAGAATGATACAGTACGTATCGGATTCGGAGAAGTTTCCAGTAAACTGTTACCTCCTTTCGAAAGAAAATAAACTTATTTTTACATTTCGTATAAAACTCCGGTATAGCCGGAGTTTTTTTTATGCTCCATTCTTATAATACGCTCAAAATTTATACTTTTGAACCAGTTAAATCAGAAATTTATGAGGAAAATTACGGCTTTATTGTTTGTTCTGGCTTTTGTTTGCTCCTGCGGTGTTAAACAAACCCAGAATATGCTAACGGAAGGCGATTACGACGGTGCTATTAACCGTGCTATCGAAGGATTACAGGGTAATAAAAATGCAAAGGGAAAGCAGGATTATGTTTACCTTCTTGAAGAAGCGTTTGCCAAAGCAAAAGAACGTGACCTTCGCACCATCGAATTACTTGTGAAAGATGCCAATCCTTCTAAACTGGAAAAGCTGTACAATACCTATTTGCAGCTTAATAACCGTCAGGAACAAATTCGTCCGTTGTTACCATTACGATTGATCAAAGCAAATCGCAATGCTATTTTTCCTTTCGATGATTATTCCGATCAGATTATAAGCAGTAAAAATGCACTGGCTAAATTCCTTTACGACAATTCAAAAGCCTTAATGACCACTAATAATAAGCTGAATTATCGAAGAGCATATGATGGTTTTGCTTATCTGCAAACCTTAAATCCAAACTTTAAAGATGTTCCTGAATTAATGGACCAGGCGCAGTTTAAAGGGACAGATTTTGTAAATGTTTATACCAAAAACGAAACCAATATGGTGATTCCGGTACGTTTACAAGCGGATCTTTTGGATTTTAGCACACTTGGTCTGGACGACAAATGGACAGTTTACCACAGCAACCGACAAAAGGGTGTTACTTATGATTACGGTTTGATTGTTAATTTCAGAGAGATCCAAATTTCTCCGGAGCAAATCAAAGAACGGCAGTTTATTAAAGAAAAACAAATTAAAGACGGAGTGAAAAATCTGGTTGATGCCAATGGTCGTATAGTACGGGACAGTTTAGGAAAACCGATTAAAGTTGACAACTTCCGTACAATCAAAATCAATATTTATGAATTTACGCAGTTTAAAGCTTGTCAGATAGCGGCCAAAGTAGATTATATTGATTTTAAAACCAATCAGCTAATCGATACTTATCCGTTAAGCAGCGAATTTGTTTTCCAGAATATCTATGCCAATTATAACGGAGATCGTCGTGCCTGCGATGAAAATTATTTCCCATATTTTGATCGAAAAGCGGTTCCGTTTCCAAGTAACGAGCAAATGGTATATGATACCGGAGAAGATCTGAAAGCAAAACTAAAAAACATTATTACCCGGAATAAATTCCGCAAATAAATACAGTAAAACAATAACGAAGCACTTCCACAAGAAGTGCTTTTTTTTATGCCTGATCGCCTGTAAATATTAACAAGTAGTATAATATTAATTATTTGTTAATAAATATTTCGCATTTTGTACTATATAAATCGTAGCTTTATGGAAATCAAATCTATACATTATGAAAAAAAACCTACTGTACATTTCGATGTTGTTTTTAGGCATCAGCGGGCATGCACAAAAACTATCCGATTTTAATCGTGTAAACATCGAAGGATTTTACACAAATCCCGTGGTTTCACCAGACGGAACCCATGCCCTTTTAACCGGCGAACATTTTAAAGGTGTTTACCTTTTAGACATTGCCAAAAATGCAGTACAAACGATTTCCGATAAGGAAGGAAGCGGTTATGGCTACTCCTGGGATCGCAACAGTACTACTTTCTACTTCAAAGAAAAAGGAGAGAAAGATTTCTTTACCCAATCAAAAGTTTACGCTTATGATCTTTCTAACAAAAGACGTGAGCTGAAAGAAGAAATTAATCACAATTTCTTACCCTCCTATCAGGGGAAAGAAACCCCGATTGTGGTATACACCAATGTGATGACATTAAAAATTGAAGCCAAAGACCTTGCGACTGAAAAAACCTGGGTGGTTACCAATGATGAAGGACAGTTTTACAATGCTATATTATCAAACGACGGTAAAAAAGTAGCGGTACATAACGGTCCTAATATCTTTGTTTACGACCTGAACAACGAAACTAAACCGATTAAAGTAGGCACCGGAATCGCAACTTCCTGGTCGGCTGACGATAAATACCTGTTAGGATTTTTAGACGAAAGTGAAAACGGACATACCGTGAGTAATTCCGAATTGTACCTGTTTGACACCAAAGCTTTCAAACCGAGAAAAATTACCAACACCGAAGTTTTTACCGAAATGTTCCCTTCTTTCAGCGGAAAAGGTAAAATCGTATTCTCGGATGATAAAACCGGTAGAATTTTCACTTCTGAACTAAAAAACTAATCCTATGAAAAAAATAACTACACTCCTTTTTGCCCTGATGTTGAGTTTAGCGGCAAATGCCCAAATTATTGTGATTGACCCGGGACATGGCTATGGTGCTACAACCAGCGATAATCCTGACGGCCGTACCGCTACCGAAATTGAAACCTCCCTTGAAGTAGGTTTACGTACCCGTAATCTTATCCAGGGTAGTTGTTCCTGGACGGTTTATATGACACGTACAACCAACCTGAACAGCTGGATTTCGGTTACCCAACGGGCAACAATGTCAAACAACTGGAACGCCGACCGTCTATTGAGTATTCATTGTAATGCAGGTGGCGGAACCGGAACGGAAACATTCTATTGTACTGCTGACGATGCTGACACCGCTCCGGATATTGCTTTTGCGCAAAAAATTCAAGCCGATATGGTTTCCTACGGTTCGTGGGCCAATAGAAGATGCGTAGAAGACAATAGCTTCTTGGCCTATCACCTCGGTGTATTGCGGTATTCGTCTGCAACCGCTTGTTTAAACGAAATCGGTTTTGTTGATACAACATCCGATGCCGCAAAACTAACCAGTTCTACCTGGAGAGATTCATTTGCTTCTGCTTATTTCAACGCTTTAAAATCCAACTTAGGATTAACTTGCAGCACAAGTGCACCGGGAGCATTTACTTTAACCGCTACCCCTGAATGTAACGGAACGGCTACACGTGTACGTTTAAACTGGACAGCTTCTGCCAATGCAACCAGCTATGATATTTATCGTAACGGTGCTTTATATGCCAGCAGCATTACCGGAACGCAATATCTGAATACAGCGGTTACTTCCGGAACGGCTTATACCTACTATGTAAAAGCGAAAAATGCAGGAAGTACTACAACCAACAACTCAAACGGAACATTATCAGCTACTCCGCCGGCTTGCGGTGCACCGGGTGCATTTACCGTTACGTTAACTCCAACGTGTAGCGGTACAACAAGTGCTATCAATGTGACCTGGACGGCTTCTGCCAATGCTACGACTTACGACATCTACCGCAACGGGAATCTATATGCTCCGGATGTTACCGGTACGTCGTTTTTAAATACTTATTTGATCAATGCCGGTACAACATATACGTATTCGATGGTCGCTAAAAACAGTGCCGGAAGCACAAGTAATTCCAACGGAACCCGTTCGGCAGTTGCGATCAGCTGTGGTGCTAAAATGGCTGCACAAAGTACTGTAAATGGCTTTGAAAATATTCAGCTATTCCCGAATCCTTCAGATGGTTTTGTTAATCTTTCGGTTGAAAATGTTCCGGATCAAAAAGTAAACCTAATGCTTGTGGATACAAACGGTCGTATTGTTTTCGAAAACAATGTGATGCCGTCCAACAATACATTATCGGAACAAATCGATATTCGTAATCTTGCTACCGGTATGTATATTCTGAAAATAACAACTGACAATAAAGAATATGTCCGTAAAATCGTGAAAAAGTAAAACCGTACTTTTTCGTAAAACCGGGGTGGTCTGTTATAGGATCATCCCGGTTTTTTTATTGAATAAATCTTACAAAACCAATCGTTTGACCTATAAAAAAAGTGTTTTTCTTATTTTTTTTCAATTTATGTTATAATTTATTCTACATTTGCCTCGATGAAACTAACACCGTTACATAGTAACCTTTCTTTACGGAAAAGCCTGTCCACTTCTTCGCGGACAGAGCGGAGTCTATTCTAGTACCCGAGTTTTTCCTATTGTTATTCATCTTTTTATATTTTTCCCTTTGGAATTATCTGTTTTTTTACCCGGCTTTAAAGGCCTTATTATTTCAAATACTATTTTAACTGTACCGTTTGTAGCTGCTACACAACGACGGTAAACCTTGTCATACCCGAAACGAATCCTCGTTTCATTCCCCATTCCCCTTAGATTTTATTGTTTATTAATATTTACTCATCATTGTAAAAAATGGATGTAATCATTGTTATTGCTCAAAAAGAGCATTATTCCTATGCGCAGGAAATTTGTGATACGATCGAAACCTCAGCGTTGCAAAGAGGTACCGGAATTGCTAAAAGAACTCCGGAATACATTCACAAAAAGATTGCGATGCAGGATGCTGTCATTGCGTTGGAAAACGGAAAATTCGCGGGTTTCTGCTATATCGAAAGCTGGAGTCACGGAAAATTCGTAGCCCATTCCGGACTAATTGTTCATCCGGATTACCGTCATCTCGGGTTAGCTAAAAAAATCAAAACGTTTGTTTTCGAGTATTCGCAAAAAAAGTATCCTGAAGCTAAAATTTTCGGTATTACAACCGGATTAGCTGTTATGAAAATTAATTCCGATCTGGGTTATAGACCTGTACCGTTTTCAGAACTCACCGATGATCCGAGTTTCTGGAGTGGCTGTAAAACCTGCTCGAATTTCGATATCCTGCAACGGAAGGAAAACAAAATGTGCCTCTGTACCGGAATGTTATACGACCCGAACGAGAAAAGAAACCGAAAAATCACCTATACGTTTAATCAGAAAGTATTAAGCCGACTCAAAAACATCAAACAGGCTCTTTTTCTAAAAAAATAACACTATGAATCAACATCAAAATACAAACAACAATAGCGGAATCAAAACAGTGGTTTTAGCTTATAGCGGCGGACTCGACACTTCATTTTGTCTGAAATATTTACAAGACAAAGGATATCAGGTGCATACCGTTTTAATTAATACCGGCGGTTTTTCCGATACCGAATTACAAGCCATTACTACCCGCGCTTATGAGTTAGGAAGCTTTCAGCATACCAACCTTGATATTATTGAAAAATACTATCAAAAAGCAATTAAATACCTGATATACGGAAACGTACTAAAAAACAACACTTATCCTTTATCCGTAAGTGCCGAACGTGTTTTTCAGGCTTTGGAAATAATCAACTATGCTAAAAAAATCGGTGCCAATGCAGTAGCCCACGGAAGCACCGGTGCCGGAAACGATCAGGTTCGTTTTGACCTTATCTTTCAGACAATTGCACCGGAAATGGAGATCATTACGCCTATCCGCGATTTAAAATTATCCCGTCAGGAAGAAGTCGACTATCTGAAACAAAAAGGGGTTTCCTATTCCTGGGAAAAAGCACAATATTCGATCAATAAAGGGATTTGGGGAACCAGCGTAGGCGGAAAAGAAACACTTACTTCCCATCTTCCGCTACCGGATGAAGCCTATCCGTCATCGTTACAAAAAAACAAACCGGAAAAAGTGGTATTGGAATTTGTAAAAGGAGAATTAGTAAGTCTGAATGGTGAAAAAGCCGCACCAACGGTTAACATTCTAAAACTGGAAGCATTGGCAAGTTCTTTCGCAATTGGTCGTGATATTCATGTTGGCGACACCATAATCGGCATCAAAGGGCGTGTCGGATTTGAAGCGGCCGCTCCATTGATCATTATAAAAGCACATCATTTATTGGAAAAACACGTACTCGTTAAATGGCAGCAATACTGGAAAGAACAACTCGGCAACTGGTATGGCATGCTATTTCACGAAGGACAATATCTGGATCCGGTGATGCGCAATATTGAAGCCTTTCTTACCGATACCCAAAAGAATGTTTCCGGAACCGTTACCGTGACCTTACAACCCTATCATTTTACATTGGACGGTATCGAATCGGAATATGATTTAATGAATTCGGAATTCGGACAATATGGTGAAATCAACAAAGCGTGGTCGGCTGACGATGCTAAAGGATTCATCAAAATACTAGGAAACAGTCAAACGATTTATTCACAAATAAACAAGCCCGATTATGATTAAAGCAGGTATTATAGGAGGATCAGGCTATACGGCAGGAGAATTAATGCGTCTGATCCAAAACCACCCGAAAGCCACTGTCGACTTTATATACAGTACCACCAATGCAGGAAAACCCGTAACCGATATCCATCAGGATTTATTGGGTGATACCGATTTGATTTTTACGGATACAATAAATCCGGACGTTAATATCGTTTTTCTTTGCCTCGGACACGGACAATCGAAAGACTTTCTGGAAAAACACAGCTTTGCCTCACATACGCGAATTATTGATTTA
Organism: Flavobacterium cerinum; assembly: GCF_024496085.1. Taxonomy (NCBI): domain Bacteria; kingdom Pseudomonadati; phylum Bacteroidota; class Flavobacteriia; order Flavobacteriales; family Flavobacteriaceae; genus Flavobacterium; species Flavobacterium cerinum. The sequence continues at coordinate 3,478,242 of NZ_CP101751.1, forward strand.
GGGAATGATTTCCGTTTGAAACAAGACGCTGATTCTTTTGTTTACGGACTTCCGGAATTAAATCGCAAGGAAATTAAAGCCGCTAAATATATCGCTAACCCGGGTTGTTTTGCTACGGCAATTCAGTTGGCACTTTTGCCATTGGCACAAAATAGTCAACTGACTGATACGATTCATATCAACGCAACTACAGGAAGTACCGGAGCCGGTGTAAAGCCGTCGGCAACGTCACATCATAGTTGGCGCAATAATAATATGTCGCATTACAAAGCTTTTGAACATCAGCATCTGGGCGAGATCCGTCAAAGTCTGATGCAGCTTCAAAGCGATTTTAATCACGAGATTTTATTGATTCCGAACCGCGGTGATTTTACACGTGGCATATTCGCAACGCTTTATATGAAAACTGATATTCCGCTGGCAACAATTACAGAACAATATCAAACGTATTATCAAGATCATCCGTTTGTTGTAGCTACAACCGAAAATATACATCTGAAACAGGTTGTCCAAACCAACAAATGCATCATCAGTCTGGAGAAAAAGGGCGACTATTTCCTGATTACGGCTGTTATCGACAACCTGATAAAAGGAGCTTCGGGACAAGCCATTCAAAATATGAACCTCATGTTCGGTTTGGATGAAAAAACAGGATTACAATTAAAATCCGGCAATTTTTAAAACAGATTCTTTATTCTACAAAATACATTAAAATGAGTTTATTCAACGTTTATCCGATATATAATATAACACCGACCAAAGCATCCGGTGCCAAAGTTTGGGATGCTAACAATCAGGAATACCTGGACTTCTACGGCGGTCACGGAGTGATTTCGATCGGACATTCCCATCCGGCTTATGTAAAAGCGATTACAGAGCAGGTCAATGCTATCGGTTTCTATTCCAATTCAATACAAAACCCGATACAGGAACAGTTGGCGCAAAAGCTAACAACCCTTTCCGGCTATCCGGATTATTCATTATTCCTTTGTAATTCCGGTGCGGAAGCCAATGAAAACGCCTTAAAACTGGCTTCATTTCACAACGGAAAATCAAAGGTAATTGCATTCCGAAAAGCCTTCCACGGCAGAACCTCAGCAGCTGTTTCCGTAACCGATAATCCTGTAATTGTAGCACCGATAAACCAAAATCATCCGGTGGTTTTTCTTCCGTTAAACGATATTGATGCCGTAACTACGGAAATCGCCAAAGGTGATGTTTGTGCTGTTATTATAGAAGGAATTCAGGGTGTTGGCGGACTAGATGAAGGCACAACTGCTTTTTTTCAATCGTTACAACAATTGTGCAAGGACAGCAATGTCGTACTAATTCTGGATGAAATACAAAGCGGATACGGACGTTCCGGGAAGTTTTTCGCCCATCAATTCCATGCTATCCAACCGGACATTATTTCGATAGCCAAAGGAATGGGGAACGGATTTCCGATCGGCGGTATTCTGATCAGTCCGAAATTCAAAGCAACACACGGTTTACTGGGTACTACTTTCGGCGGAAATCATCTGGCTTGTGCGGCAGCGTTAGCCGTTTTAAATACCATCGAACAGGAACAGCTTATCGAAAATGTTAACCAAATCAGTTCCTATTTTAGAGTACAAATTGAACAAATACCGGAAATCAAAAAAATAAAAGGAAAAGGATTGATGTTAGGGTTAGAATTTGATTTCGAGGTAAATACCTTACGTCAAAAACTGATTTATGAAGGCCATATTTTTACCGGTAATGCTTCTCAAAAAAATCTGTTACGAATTTTACCTCCGCTATCAATCACCAAACAGGATATCGATTCATTTATCACCGGGCTTCAAAAAGCCTTGCAATCCTTAAAATAAAATACCATGAAACATTTCACAACCGTAAATCATATAGACGATCTGGACAGCCTGTTATTACTGGTCAAACAAATCAAATCCGATCCTTATAGCTATAAAGAGCTGGGAACCAATAAAACAATCGGTCTTTTGTTTTTTAATCCGAGTCTGAGAACCCGTTTAAGTACGCAAAAAGCAGCTGTTAATCTGGGAATGAATTGTATCACGCTCAACCTCAACAATGAAGGCTGGAGTCTTGAATTTGAAGACGGTGCCGTTATGGATGGTAATAAAGCCGAACATATCAAAGAAGCCGCACAAGTAGTGTCGCAGTATTGTGACATCATAGCGATACGTAGTTTTCCGACACTAACCGATAAGGAGAAAGATGAAGCCGAACATGTTATTCATTCTTTTTTACAATACGCAACCGTACCGGTGATTAGTCTCGAAGGCGCATCCGAACATCCTTTACAGGCCGTAGCTGATATTCTGACCATACAGGAATACAAAACCAAACAAAAACCGAAAGTGGTTTTAACATGGGCACCGCATCCGAAAGCATTACCACATGCCGTACCGAATTCATTTATTAAGATGATGCAAAAATCAAATGTCGACTTTGTAATTACGCACCCCAAAGGCTATGAACTGAATCCGGACATTACCAAAAACAGTACTATCCTTTACGATCAGGACGAAGCTTTTCAGAATGCCGACTTTATTTATGCCAAAAACTGGAGTAATTATAACGATTATGGAAAAATCACCTCACAAGATCCTTCCTGGATGGTTACCACTGAAAAAATGGCGCTGACTAACAATGCAAAATTTATGCACTGCCTTCCGGTACGTCGAAATCAGATCGTAAGTGATGCCGTATTAGATGGCGATAATTCAATCGTGATTCCGCAGGCGAATAACAGAACCTATGCTACACAAGCTATTCTAACTAAAATTTTACAGGATGAAGACCACTAAACCGGAACTGACCATCGTTAAAATCGGTGGAAATATTATCGATGATACTACCGCTTTAAACCGTACACTTCATGCCTTTTCACAACTAAAAGGGTCGAAAATACTCGTTCACGGCGGAGGAAAAGAAGCCAGCAGAATAGCCGAAGCACTGAATCTGGAACCGCAAATGGTTGACGGCAGACGAATAACGGATCAAAATATGCTGAATATTGTGGTCATGACGTACGCCGGATTGATCAATAAGAGAATTGTCGCAGAACTCAATACACTACAAACCAATGCATTTGGCTATACCGGTGCCGATGGTAATCTGATTATTTCAGAGAGAAGAAGCGTCAAGGATATTGATTTCGGATTTGTGGGCGATATAAAACAGATCGATACGCAACAACTCGTAACAATTCTGGACGGAAAAGCAGTTCCGGTTTTTTGTGCTATCACCCATGACGGTAAGGGCCAACTACTGAATACCAACGCTGATACTATCGCCGCTGAACTTGGCATTGCTTTGTCGGAGTCCTATACCGTAAAAATAATATACTGCTTTGAAAAACAAGGCGTGCTGATTAATACAAACGATGAAACTTCACTGATTCCGCTTCTTACCACATCAAAATATCAGGATTTATTGACCATTGGTGCTATTTATTCGGGTATGATTCCCAAACTCGACAATTGTTTTAGCGCCTTAACAAAAGGCGTTCATCAGGTGATCATTGGAAACGCTGCCATCCTGGAAAATCAAAATACAAAGTGTACTGTCATTCAACTATAATATGAAAACGATAACAACCTTAATCGCCGAAGCGATTGAATTATTAAAAAAGCTAATCGAAACGCCTTCTTTTTCGGGAGAAGAAAACCAAACAGCTTTACTGATTGCCAATTGGTTTGATCAGAATAATATTCCGTATACAAGAGAAAACAACAACCTTTGGGCTTACAATCTGCATTTTGACAGTACAAAGCCTACGCTCCTCCTAAATTCCCATCACGATACCGTAAAACCTAATCAGGGCTATACACTCGATCCTTTTACAGCTTTGGAAAAAGACGGTAAAATTTTCGGATTAGGAAGTAATGATGCCGGAGGTTGTCTGGTCTCACTTTTAGCTACCTTCACCTATTTTTATGCACAGGAAAACCTATCTCATAATATTGTTATCGTAGCATCAGCCGAAGAAGAAAGCAGCGGACCAAACGGATTAAACAGTGTTTTAAAACAACTTCCGGAGCTGGATTGCGCCATCGTAGGCGAACCGACCGAAATGCAATTGGCAATCGCCGAAAAAGGACTTTTAGTATTGGATGTAACGGTAAACGGAACGGCCAGCCATGCAGCACATACCAACAACGACAATCCGATTTACAACGCATTGCAAATAATCGAGTGGTTCCAATCGTACCACTTTGAAAAAGTCTCCGAAATTCTCGGTCCCGTTAAAATGACCGTCACGCAGATTAATGCCGGAAAACAACATAATGTCGTTCCGTCTCAATGTCATTTGGTCGTGGATATACGCGTAAATGAGCTGTATACCAATACCGAAATACTGAATATCGTAACGGAAAATGTAAAAGCAATTATACAACCCAGATCCATGCATCTGAATGCTTCGTCAATTGCTCCGGAACATCCGTTGGTGCAATCCGGTATTGCATTAGGGCGCACAACTTACGGTTCTCCTACCCTTTCAGATCAATCGGTTTTATATTGCCGGTCACTTAAATTGGGACCCGGAAATTCCTTGCGCTCCCATACGGCTGATGAATTTATTTTTCGCGATGAGGTCGAAACCGGAATCGCTTTATATATCCAGATACTCAACGGTTTTTTAATCCAAAAAATATGATACTATGAAATTATGGGAAAAAGGGATCGCAACCGATCAAAAAATAGAACACTTTACGGTAGGCAACGACCGCGAACTCGATTTGGTATTGGCACGATATGACGTATTAGCTTCCATAGCACATGCCAAAATGTTGGCTAAAACCGGTTTATTGGAAGAACAGGAAACAACCGACATTGTGCTGGTTCTGGAAGATATTTTACAGTATATTCAAAACGGAAGTTTCAGTATTGAGGCTACTTTTGAAGATGTACATTCCAAAATCGAATTCCTGCTTATTGAAAAATTAGGTGATACCGGAAAAAAAATACACACGGCACGTTCCCGAAATGATCAGGTTTTAGTTGCGATGCATCTTTATATGAAATCGGAAATTCAGACTTTAAAAACACTAATTTCAACGTTGTTTGAATTAGTCTTGACATTGGCCGAAAAACATAAAAATGTTCTATTGCCCGGTTATACGCATTTACAAATTGCCATGCCATCGTCTTTCGGATTGTGGTTTTCTGCTTATGCCGAAACGATGATCGATGATATTTCACTGCTGAACGCCGCTTTAAAAGTAGTCGATCAAAATCCTTTAGGTTCCGCAGCGGGATATGGGAGTTCCTTTCCGATAGACCGTACCTACACAACGGGATTATTACAATTCGCTTCGCTAAAATATAATGTAGTTGCAGCCCAAATGAGTCGCGGGAAATCCGAAAAAACAATGGCTTTTGCCATGAGTAGTATTGCCGCTACTCTTTCTAAAATGGCTACGGATATTTGTTTATACCTGAGCCAGAATTTTGGTTTTATCACACTACCGGCACATCTTACAACCGGTTCCAGTATTATGCCGCATAAAAAGAATCCTGATATTTTCGAGCTCATTCGCGGTAAATCCAATAAAATACAAAGTTTACCCTACGAACTAACACTGTTAACCAATAATTTACCCAGCGGATACCACAGGGAATTTCAATTATTAAAAGAGGGATTATTTCCGGCCATCGAAAATCTCAAATCCTGTCTGGAAATGACTCATTATGCGTTACAGGATATTGAAATCAATACAACCATTTTAGACGATCCGAAATACCAGTATTTATTCACTGTAGATACTTTAAACGAACTGGTAACGCAGGGAATAACTTTTCGCGATGCTTATAAAATTGTCGCGGAACAAGTTGAAAACGGGACGTACAAAGCACCGGAAACGACTTCACATACGCACGAAGGCAGTATTAATAATTTATGTCTGGATGCTATTCGTCGAAAAATGCAACAGGAATTATAATGATAAAAAGAGGTGAAACAGTGCACCTCTTTTTATACCCATTTTTTTAAATCATCGGCCTGAATACCACTATGTGAAGTATGATAAACTACTTTCCCTTCTTTAATTACAAGTAATTGAGGTGATTCGTGCTGTACTCCGAAACGCTCGGCGATTTCATTTGAAAGCGGACGATACTCCAGTAAATCCAGAAAATACAAATCCATTTGATCATCATCAAGATCAAATTCCCTGTCAAATTGTTTTAAGGCCATCCTGCTGATACTGCATCGGGTACTATGTTTAAAAATAACCGCCGGCTTTTCAAAAGACTGTTGTTCCAGTACGTCCAGTGTCGTTTGTTCTAACGGTTTCCAATTCACCTTATCAGGAGCGGCTTCCTGATTTCCTCCAAATATTTTATCTAAAAACCCCATTTTTGTCCGATTTTACGCCATTTTGGCATTAATATTTTGTAAATTTAAGCAATAAAACGCCAATTTGTCTTATTTTTTATATTGGAACATAAATTGACTTATACCAATCAAAGTTAAAAAAACTACCATAATCGACAAACAACATTTAAAAATATGAACTTTAACAATTTAACAATCAAATCACAGGAAGCCCTGCAACAAGCGCAACAGATTGCGCAAGGTTCAGGCCATCAACAAATCGAAAACGAACATATCTTTAAAGGTATTCTTGAAGTTGATGAGAATGTAGCACCATTCATTTTGAAAAAACTGAATGTGAATGTAAACCTGTTCAAACAAATTTTGGACAGTACAATCCAAAGTTTCCCTAAAGTAAGCGGAAGCGAACTGATGTTTTCCCGTGAATCCGGAACAACATTAAATGAGGCTGCGAATATCGCTAAAAAGATGAACGATGAATACGTTTCTATCGAACATTTGTTACTGGCCATATTTAAGTCCAAAAGTAAAGTGGCACAAATCCTGAAAGATCAGGGTGTGACCGAAAAAGGGCTGGAAAGCGCCATTAATGAAATCCGTAAAGGAGAAAGAGTAACTTCGGCATCTGCGGAAGAAACCTATAACGCCCTAAACAAATATGCAAAAAACCTGAACCAGTTGGCTAACGACGGTAAACTGGATCCGGTAATCGGACGTGATGAAGAAATTCGTCGTGTCTTACAAATCCTGTCCCGTCGTACGAAAAACAACCCGATGCTGGTAGGTGAACCCGGTGTAGGTAAAACCGCTATTGCAGAAGGATTGGCACATCGTATTATACAAGGTGACGTTCCGGAAAACCTAAAAGACAAAATAGTCTTTTCATTGGACATGGGTGCTCTTATCGCCGGTGCAAAATATAAGGGGGAATTCGAAGAGCGTTTAAAATCCGTTGTAAAAGAAGTAACCTCAGCCGAAGGAGATATTGTCCTGTTTATTGATGAGATCCATACATTAGTAGGTGCCGGAGGCGGTGAAGGTGCAATGGATGCAGCCAACATATTAAAACCGGCTTTGGCCCGCGGTGAGTTAAGAGCTATTGGTGCGACGACATTAGACGAGTATCAAAAATATTTTGAAAAAGACAAAGCGCTTGAGCGTCGTTTCCAAAAAGTAATGGTAGACGAACCGGATACTGAAAGTGCAATTTCAATCCTTCGCGGTATCAAAGAGAAATATGAAGCACACCATAAAGTACGAATCAAAGACGATGCGATTATAGCCGCTGTGGAATTATCACAACGTTATATTACCAATCGTTTTCTACCGGATAAGGCGATCGACTTAATGGACGAAGCAGCATCTAAACTGCGTATGGAAATCAATTCCAAACCGGAAGAATTGGATGTACTGGATCGAAAAATCATGCAGTTGGAAATCGAAATTGAAGCGATTAAACGTGAAAATGACGAAAACAAACTGAAAATCCTCGGAATGGATCTTGCGAATCTGAAAGAAGAACGCAACGAAATATTTGCCAAATGGAAATCGGAAAAAGACGTAGTCGATAATATTCAGGCGACCAAACAGGAAATTGAAGATTTGAAATTACAAGCCGAACGCGCCGAACGTGACGGAGATTACGGAAAAGTAGCCGAAATCCGTTACGGAAAAAGCAAGGAAGCTCAGGAACGTCTGGATGTATTACAAAAACAATTATTAGAAAATCAATCCGGTCATTCCCTTATTAAAGAAGAAGTGACCCATGAAGATATCGCAGAAGTTGTAGCCAAATGGACCGGTGTACCGGTAACCAAAATGCTGCAAAGTGAACGTGAAAAACTGTTGAATCTGGAAGACGAACTACACCACAGAGTTGTAGGACAGGAAGAAGCCATACAGGCGATTAGTGACGCCGTACGTCGTAGTCGCGCCGGACTTCAGGATGCCCGTAAACCAATCGGTTCCTTCCTTTTCCTCGGAACAACCGGTGTCGGTAAAACCGAATTGGCAAAAGCTTTGGCCGAATACTTATTTGACGATGAAAATGCAATGACGCGTATCGACATGAGTGAATATCAGGAGCGTCATAGTGTTAGCCGACTGGTAGGTGCGCCTCCGGGATATGTAGGTTATGATGAAGGAGGTCAATTGACGGAAGCAGTACGAAGAAAACCGTATTCTGTGGTCTTACTGGATGAGATTGAAAAAGCCCATCCGGATACGTTCAACATTTTATTACAAGTATTGGATGAAGGACGATTAACAGACAACAAAGGTCGTTTAGCCGACTTTAGAAATACGATTATCATTATGACATCCAATATGGGTAGTCATATCATACAGGAAAAATTCGAAAATCTGAAAGGTAGTGTTGAAGCTGCAACTGAAGCCGCTAAGGTAGAAGTGTTAGGTTTATTAAAACAGACCGTTCGTCCGGAATTTATCAACCGTATTGATGAGATTGTAATGTTCACACCGTTGAGCACTGCTAATATCCGTGAGATTGTAGGATTACAACTGAAAAGTGTTATCAAAATGTTGGCACAACAACATATCACGATGGATGCAACTCCGGAAGCTATCGATTATCTGGCAGACAAAGGATATGATCCGCATTTTGGTGCCCGTCCGGTAAAACGGGTGATCCAAAGAGAAGTACTAAACGAGTTGTCTAAAGAAATCCTTTCCGGAAAAGTGGCAACCGACAGTATTGTACTACTCGACAGTTTTGACGGCAAACTGGTTTTTCGTAATCAGGAAGCTGTTTAAACTAAAACAACATAAAAAAGTATCCGATACTAACGGATCAAAACACATAAAATAGTTTTCATAATACCCGAAAGGGTTGGTTTTTGGTTGAAAAGCACCGGTTCTGTAAAAGGCCGGTGTTTTTTGTATTAGAAAGTTTTATAAATTGTATTCCTTTTTATAATCGATATGGCAACACTTTCAACTCGGGCAATTAACTACTTAAACACACTCAAAAGAGCTACTGACTGGATGACTACAGCCGATAGTCCCGAAAAATACCTGTCCCGGTATCGTTTGGAACAACCCGACCGATTACTGCAAATCCAACAAGACTATTCCGGTTATACTTTTGTAGAAAACGCGAATCCCGATTATACCATCCGATTGTATTTTTTATCCGATGGCATCATACGCAAAAATCAAAAAATATATTACACTACTATCAACGATAAAGCGACCTTTTCATTCGATAACAGCAAAACAGAACCCAATTACCTACTCACAGAAAACGGATCCGTTTGGTATTGGGACGATGCAGTCAATCAATACTTTTGTTTGTATGAAACCATCGAAACGATGATCGAAATTCAGGCTTTGGAACAGGAATACCAATACTACCAGTCGTCACCGGTAAAATATCTTGCTAAAGAAAAGAGTCTAAACATCATAAATCACATGAATGATCATTATGTTTTTCTACCGGAATGTTCCGATAAATATCAATATTACTGGCTAACGGATTTCGACCTTATCCGGATAACCTATAATGATTATGAAGAAGAATATACTTTACATATCAGCAGTATCAGTCCTTACAATTCCCAACTTATTTTGGACGGACTAAAGCGGGATAATCTCTATCTTTGAAAAAAGATTAGCATGATTCGCTTTATTACAGTTTGCCTGTTGCTTTTAAACACATTTATCGGTTATTCACAAAAAGGTAGCGTCGACATACGTCCGGTAAGTCGTTTTAGCAGTGCCAAATACATTGCATTTCACGGAGAAAAAATTCAGGAATTTAAATATTCAGGTTGTATTATTCGAGCTGAAGAAAAAAATTATACTATCGAAATGACAATACACGGTCATCAACGAAAATTCACTTTTCCGTTTACCAAAGAGGCCGTAAAAACGAAAGATTCCTTACAAAACGGATTAACCGATGCTTTTTATGCCGAACCGATAACCTATCATCTTAAGGATAAAGAATATACTTTATATAAACACATTGATTATAACTGCTATGATCCGTTGTGTGGTTCCCGACATAATCATAAAACGATGATTACCGGTATCTCCTATTTCAGTCCGGATTACGGATTACTGTTTATCAGTCAGAACAACAATATGACACTTGAAATACTGGTTAGTTTAAACGGAAAAGAAGCGCCAAAAGATTTGATCATCGCTATTTTAAAAGACAATCAGATCGACAATAGCGTTATAAAAGAATACAAAAAAGCGAAGTCGTAATTTACTTTTAAGGATACAATAAAAACAAGAGGTATCAAAATGATCTACAAGCAAATCACCAATGATAACGAACTCTATATCTGGATGAATGGCAGATTGCTATTTAAAAAATGGCCTGGTACCCAATATCACGCCAAAGTTTTTGATTTAATGGCCTATGGAAAAAACACCTATATAAGCATAACCGAAAAAGGAATACAAATTAATTCATAATACCTCACACGGTTAATGTCGCAAATAATCCAATCCTTTGCGATACCCATCCATAATCGATTTGAACAATTCTCCGCTAGTTGGCGGATTTAACACAATTGCATCAGCTCCGGAGTTAATGGCATTCTGAATACTTTCCAGGCTTTTTCCGCCGGTCGCCATAATCGGATAACCGGGAACTGCATAACTAATATGTTCCAGTATTTTATCTGTGTTTTTGCCACCGGTGATATGAAAAATATCCACACCGGCATCTACCCGATCCTGAAATGAAAAATCAGCTATTGATACACTGGAAATAATCGGTATTTTAATTTTCTTCCGGATGCTGGCAATATCTTTATTTTTAAACGGCTGATTGACGATAATCGCAGCCGCACCCAAAGCTTCAGCCTGAATAGCCATTTCCATTGCCACCTTCCCTTGCGTAAGCCCCCCGCCTACACCACATATTACCGGTTTATCGGAAAAGTTAATTAATACCTCCATAATTTTCGGAGAAGGGGCAAATGGATATACAGCCAGTATTGCATCGGCATCATTATTCTCAATGATCGCCATATCGGTTGAAAACAACAGTGATTTTACTTTTTTTCCTCCTAACATAATGCCGTTACATTCTTCACCGATAACCTTGGGTGTTGTAAGCGGTTTCGGAGTCGCTTTCGGACGTCTGAAAAAAAGTCGCTGTAAAAAAGAGAGCGCTTTGGTTTCAGCTTCCCAAATAGACATTATGTTGAGTTCGTGCTTCATTATATTACTTTTAACGGAATAAAATTACAACCGGCAATCACCGTAATAAACACAACTGAAAAGACTATATCCTATTCTGTAATATGACGTCAAAAAAATGTAGTAAAACTGAAAATGTGCTTTCATAGTAGCACAATACCAACCGTTTTCAGATTAAAAACGATAAACCTAAACTTATTAAACGCTATTTTTCCTATCTTTAGTATAGTTTTTACCAAAACACCCACAAATAGCATTCATTTTGCGAATAAAACTATCTGAATAGCATAGGCTAAAAAAATGTTAATCCGGTTACAGCACTCCTTATATCTCCGGCTATAATGGTAATTTTACAGGACTTTTCACCTTTAATTCCGATCTAAATTCTTACGGTATGACTACAAAAATAACTTCCCTCCTGTTTCTGTTCTTAACAGTGTTATCGCTCAACGCGCAAGGTGTTCGTTTTGAATCCAGTTTATCGGCTGCACTTGAAAAAGGAAAAAAAGAAAACAAACCCGTTTTTATTGAATATTATAATGAAAACTGTTCGGTTTGTAAAACACTGAATCCGATATTTGAAGATCCGGCAATGGGCGATTTTTATAACACTCATTTTGTTAATTACAGAATGAATACCGAAAACATTAAAAAAGAAGATAGTCTCTATATTGTGCAATCCAAGTTAAAACTGGAAAGCGTTCCGTATTTTCTGTTTTTTGATTCCGACAATACCCTGATTCATTGCTCCGGAGCAAAAGCGGATGCTAATTATTTGATCAATACAGTTGGAAAAACCGCTCTGGATCCGGAAGAGAGAACTGCCAATCTCGCTAAAAAATATGTCTCGGGCGACAAAAGCATCCGTACCCTTTATGCTTATTCTAATCTGGTACAACTTTATAAAGATGAGCGTATGGTGAATCGTATTGCAAACGATTTGTACGATGCTTTTCCAAAGGATCAGTTGGCTACGCAAAAAAGTTATACCCTACTCAAAAACTGTGTTTTTTCCATCGATAATGGCTTTTTTACGTATTGGGTCAATAATATCGACAAGCTAAAAGACTTTGAAACCGGATATAAAGCCGGTACCGAAATTAAAGTCTTACAAGAGATTCTATTAAAAACGATCAATAGTGATGCAAAAAACAGTTGGAATCTGGCTAAAATTAAATCCGTTAAAGAACTGATAGAAAAAACAGGACTTAGTACTAATCCTGATGCGTATCTATGGCAACAGGAAGCCGCTGTTCTGATTAAAGAAGGTCGCGAACCGGAAGCCGTTGCGCTTTTTAATAAAATGACGGATAATGAAACTGTAGCCGGTGCCACCTATGTTATCAATCAATTTTTGGATATTGTAAAAGAAAAAAACAGTTTTGCCGTGATCAAATCCAAAATCGAAGCCCTACGCAATTCCACTCACGACAACGATGATAAAGCCGATTTACTGTACACTGAACTACGCTACTGGCAGAAAATAAACAACAAAGACGAATTAAAGAAATTGCTGATTAAAGCCAATACGTTTTACAAAACCAATCAGCTGGATCTGGCCCGTCTGAATGAATTTAAAGTGAATTAGAACCCTTTAAAAATAATCATCCAAAAAAAAAGCTCTCAAACACAATTATTTATATTTTTGGCAATACTTAACCTAAAATATAAATGGAATTCCAAAAAATTAAACATTTATTATCGTTTCCTGTAATTGTAGCTGCCCTGGGCTATTTTGTCGATATTTACGATTTATTGTTATTTGGTATTGTTCGCGTTCCCAGTCTAAAAACACTGGGACTTGATGTCGATACCGACGGTACGATGATTCTTAACTTTCAGATGGTTGGTCTGCTATTAGGCGGTATTATCTGGGGGATGTTAGGCGACAAAAAAGGACGTCTTTCGGTACTTTTCGGTTCCATATTGGTGTACTCATTAGCTAATATTTTATGCGGTTTTCTTCCGTTTTTACCATTTGATGATAAAGCCACAACGTATGCTATACTTCGCTTTATTGCCGGTATCGGACTCGCGGGTGAATTAGGCGCCGGTATTACTTTGGTATCCGAATCCCTTCCTAAGGAACTACGCGCCATCGGAACTTCTATTGTGGCCGGTTTCGGTCTTTTAGGTGCCGTAGTTGCACAACTTACGGTAGAACTCGCCGGTGACTGGACTTATGCTTATTTTATCGGTGGTTCACTTGGTCTTTTTCTCCTCTTTTTACGGGTTGGCGTAATGGAATCCGGAATTTATAAAGACATTCGGGATACCGAGATTCAAAAAGGAAATTTTCTAAGCTTTTTCACGAATAAAGAACGGTTTATAAAATATATAAAGTGTATTGCCATCGGATTACCAACCTGGTTTTGCGTGGGAATTCTGGCTGTAATGGGAAATCAATTTGCTGCTTCTTTCGGAATCGGGGAAATTGAACCCGGTAAAGCAATTATGTGGGCCTATGTTGGAATTTCGGTGGGCGATTTTGCCAGCGGACTGATTTCACAGGCATTGCGTTCGCGAAAAAAAGCGATCTTCTATATGATGTTGTTTACGATAGTCGGAATTATTCTGATGTTATATGGCGGAACGCGATCAGCTAATATGTATTATTTTTATTGTGCCTGGTTGGGATTAGGCACCGGTTATTGGGCGATGTTTGTTACGGTTGGCGCCGAACAGTTCGGAACCAATATCCGTAGTACGGCAGCCACTACGATTCCGAATATGGTTCGCGGCTTACTTCCGGTGATGTTAATAGCATTTGATCATCTAAAAATAAAAAACGGGGTTGTCTTTTCGGCTACTATTGTCGGGCTGGTTGTTTTTGCTCTGGCGATTTATGCGACGCTTACGATTGCCGAAACACATAACAAGGATCTGGATTATACAGAATAAAAATTGTCATTTATTAATCAGGGATTGCAAATCCGTGATATCAATTTAGCCACGGATTACAAATCCGCGGCTTCGGCATCGGCAGTATAAAACTCACAAACAATATGGTCATCAAACCAAACACCCGTAATACCTGCTTCTTCTATCGCAGCTTTGAGTGGTTCGGAAACCAGAATACTGACATCATAAGGAGAGCAAAATAAATCAGGGGTTTCTGTCAGAACTAATTTTCTGGGGTATAAAAACATCGATCTTTGTTCTTCATTTTCTATAGTAACCATTTGATTGGTTTTTAAATTTTCATATACCGATTGCTTAAAATCAATAAGATCGGTAGTATGAATCAAATTCAGATAATTAAAATGAAATAATTCAGGTTCATTTCTTTTATGAAAGTTTTCATCGTATAAGGAAATTAGCTTACAATCGTAAAACCGAAAATCCTTTAAGGCATAATTCCCTACAAGCGTTTTAAATTTGTCACTCACAAACATTCCTATACGCGAACCGACACCCGGCATTTCAGCACTTAAAACATCTGTTCGTTTCGCTATGCGTTTTAATGTGAAATGATCAAGGTTCGGAGCTTCTTCCGGAAATTTCCTAAAATCCAATGCGTCATCATAATTATTCTTTATTTTCCAATAGCGTTTTGGCGGTTCTAACTGAGGCCAACAACCAACATTTTCACTTTCTGTAGCCTGTTTAATACTGTAATAAATTATTTTTTTCATTGCTTTTGCCTTAACTGATTTCTAAAAATTTAATTCCTTTAAATTTATGTTGTTCTATGGCTATTTTCATTGCTTCATTCACTGCAATTCTTAATTTCAAGCCTTTTATCTGAAAAAGTAATTTATCAAAATCATCTTTAAGCTTTAATTTGTTTATTTTTCGTATTAAATCCTGAATGATTACTACATCAGACTTCTCATAATCAATACAATCTTCAGACGTATTCAATTTTAACAAATAAAACGTTTTCTCATTTTTATCTTTTTGTGCGATCACAATTGGAATAAACACAACATTTTCAATATTCATAGAAAGTATAAACTCCATAAAGCGCTTTGAAAAAACATGCATCCCGGAAGTTATATAATCACTATCATTATCCCCAATATAAGGTATTGTTTTCAACTTAGACTCTTTTCCGTCAAGTACTACTTCTAAAGACTGATGATACTCAAATGGTATTATAATATCACCTTCTGTATAATCTCTTTCTAAAAAATAATATTTATTCATATAAATTAAATTCTTAACCAACTAAATATTCATTTTTTGTAATCTTTTCTTTAACAAAAATAAAGGTAATTTTATATATTCGGCTTTAGTCATAGTGGAATATTGGAGCATAAAAACCCGCAACTGCTTATAACCGGCCGAATTAAATACCACTTTACGACAAAGCTAAACTTTAACCAAAAAACTACCTATAAATGAGTTCGCTTTCCAATCAAAAAATAGCTATTTATTCCATTTCCGATATTTACCCACTGTTTGAATACATGCACAATCAAGTCAGTCTTTCTTCCGATCGGTTTCAGGAGCAAAATGAATTTGCACGAACCATTTGGTTGACTATGCGAATTGACGGAGAAATTAAAAACGGTGGTATCGAGCAGCTTTTCTCCAATTTGGGAGAAGGTTTTAATCCGGATTATCTGATTGAAGCGCTTCAGAATATCAAAAGTGAAAAAGGTTTGGAAATCGTTCAAAAATTCATTGATTTTATCTACCAATCCGATAAGCACACCACTTCATTTTACGGAGACTATGCCTACGTTAGCGGTTTTGATAAAAAACTGAACAAACTGCACAATGAATTAAGCGATACCTATTATACATTGGACCCGAGTGTGGAAGCTTTGATTGTTCAATATGCGGAAGCCAACTGGAGTAATCCTGATTTTCAGGAAGCGATTAAAGACGTTGTTTTTAAATCCAACGAAAAGGATGAATCAGAATTGATTGATAGTCTGAATGATGCTATCAAAAGCGGCAATGTTGCAACCGTAAAAAAAATCCTGAAAAAACTGAAAAACGTCAATCAGGCTAGCGAATACGGATCTGTTCCGATATTTGAATTGCCGTATCTTTCCAATACTGCTAAAAAAATCGAGATTTGTCAGTTGCTCATTGATCATAGTGCCGACCTTCGATTCACGGATAAATATCACAACTCCGTACTTCATCTGGCCGCCAAAACCGATGGCAACACCGAATTTATCACATTTCTACTCGATCAGGGAATGGATATCGAAATCAAGGATAATTATGACAATACTCCTATTTTCAGAACTGACAAAAATCCCGAAAATTGCAGTCTTTTAATCAGTCGCGGTGCTAATGTGAATGGTAGAAGCAAAATCGGGTTTTCACCATTAACCAATGCGCTTAAAAGTTATTATGGTTGGTATGGAAATCCGAATGCTAAAGAATATCACCCAAAAATCAAAAAATCAATTGATCAACTATTAGTTGCCGGAGCCACGTTTCATTCCGAAGGTTTAATTCATGAAAACACGGAACTTTCGATGTTTGTACAAGATCCGAAAATGTTAAAGCATCTGTTCAAGCAGAAATCGGTTAAAAATGCGCCGGAATTTGATCCTAACTTCAAAAAATGGTCGGCTGTTTTCGAGGCTAGTTTAAAGGGAAATCTCGAATGCCTGAAAATGTTGGCTGAAAAAGGTGCATTGTTAAATCAGGAACTTGATGTTCCGCATTATGAAACCAAAACATTTAGTGGCGGAACACCTATGAATGTTGCACTGAACGATGAAATACGCGCTTATCTTGAAACGCAAAATGTATCGTTGGGAAGTCGGAAAAGTTATTCCTTGTTTCTTGAAACCAGAGGAAACGATGAAGCCGCTGTTGTTGATTTGATTCAGCAACTAAAAAATGTAAATAAAGAAGAAGCTTTAAAAGACTTTTATACCGTTAAAAAGAAAATGGATGAATCCTATGAGAGAATTGACGGCAAATATTTCTATTACAAGCCTTTATTTTTGAAAAGTACGGAAAGCGAAGAAGAATACAAAAATATTGAAGCTCTGCTCAAATCGTTTAATTGCGAATTGACATTAATTTAATGATAGGTTCAGAAGCTAAAATAGTCAGAATAAAAAAGCGGCCTTTAAGCCGCTTTATTTTTTACTTTTTCTTCATTTCCTCTTTCACTTCCGCTTTTACTTCGCCTTTGGCTTTTTTCGCTTCGTTCTTCATTTCTTTACCTTCGGCTTTCATTTCTGCTTTGGCTTTTTTGCCTTCATGCTTCATTTCTTTTTTAGCTTCATTTACCTTTTTATCTGCTTCTTTTTTTACTTCCTGAGCCGACATTGCCATTGTAAATAATAAGGCCATTCCTAAATAAACCACTTTTTTCATGTTGTTTTGTTTTTATTGGTTAACGGAGATAAATTTAAACAGTATTTATGTTAATAAAATGATAAAAATTCAATCAGTTAACACAAAAATAAAAAAAGCCGTCAATTGACGGCTTTTTAACTATTTTCTATCTTTATTTCTTTTTATGCAGGTACTTTTTATTCTTGTAATACGCCAGTATCGCAATAAACGAGACGATTCCCAATGAATAGTACACAAAATTAGGCGTTACCACTTTATCTCCTTTGGCATACGAGTGTAATCCGGACAGATAGAAGTTTACACCGAAATACGTCATCAGGATCGAATAAAAAGCTAAAACACTAATTACATTGTAGAACCATTTTCCTCGCATCGCCGGTACGAATCGCATGTGGATTACAAAAGCATATACCATAATACTGATCAATGCCCATGTCTCTTTCGGATCCCATCCCCAGTAACGTCCCCAACTTTCGTTAGCCCATTGTCCGCCCAGGAAGTTTCCGATCGTTAACATCACTAATCCGACAGTAAGTGCCATTTCGTTGATATAAGTAATCTCCTGAATGTTCAGGTTCATTTTTGCTTTATTCTTTTCGTTGGTAAAAATCATCAGTAATAGCGCTACAACGCCAAGGATCATTCCCAATGTAAACGGACCGTAACTTCCTACGATAACCGCTACGTGAATCATTAACCAATATGAATTTAAAACCGGTTGCAGGTTAGCAATAGCCGGATCCATCCAGTTCCAGTGGGCCACCATTAAAATCATCGCCGCTACAAAAGCTGTCGAAGCAACTGTTAATTCCGATTTTCTTCCGAAAAGCAATCCGAAAAGCATTGTCGCCCATCCTACATAAATCATCGATTCGTAAGCATCACTCCATGGCGCGTGACCGGAAATATACCAACGGAAAATTAATCCGGCTGTATGTAATAAAAACAATACTATAATGATAGCATGAGAAATTTTCACCAATATGTTGACCGGCTTGCTCGCATTGAAAATTTTAATGATTACCAAAAGGAACATCAATACTCCGGCATACATATACCAGGAGAATAGTTTTTTGAAAATATCGTATTTATTATACAGAATCTCAGTATCAATCTTTTTGTCGCTTGGGCGCACTTTTGCTCCGTATTTGATCTGATAGTTCTCCAGCCCTTTTAATAAGCTGTTTGACAATTTATAATCTTTGGTTACAGCCGCTTTATCGATACTGCTTAAATAGTACGGAATTACGTTTTTAATTGAATCCAATGCTGTATGCGTCTGCTCATTGATTTCAAGAAACGATACCCATTTGTTCCCCGGATCATTCGGTACCGGGAACACTTTTAAGATTTGTCCGCTTAAAGCCGAATATAATAGGTTAACTTTTTTATCTGCTTCAATAAAATCTTTCTGGAACTGATTCGGAACAGCGGCTTTATACGCTTCATCCAAAACACCGGCCAATTTATAATTTCCTCTTTCGTCGAAGAATTTCACCAATGGTGCATATTTTTCACCCAGTTCTACTCCGATCAGTTTATGAATACTGTCGTTGTCTTTTTTCATATAGATCAACGGTACGTTATACCAAACCTGCGGAAATTGTGTCATGGAAAGGAAAGCCTGATCGGAATTCATTCCTTTATAATGATCTTGTTTGCTTACTTTTCGCAATAATTCGGAGGAGAACGTATTAATAGGCTTCATACGTCCGCCCTGATCCTGAATAACCAATCGGCCGAATTTAGCAGCCTGCTCTTCCGATACTCTATATTTTGTGAGTAGCGAATCGATTTGCTTTTCCGACGGCATTTTGTGGTCGTGATTCTGAGCAAATCCGGTAAAAGCGAACAACAAGGCTATTACAGGTAATAATTTTGCTTTTTTATCCTTTACTTTTTGCAGTTTACGTTTCAGGTCGCCGAAACGGGTGTTTTTATCAAATAAAATGGCCATAAGTCCGATATAAAGTAAGAAGTAACCCAAATAGGTAATATTAGTTCCCCAGAAATCGTGGTTTACCGAAAGTACGGTTCCTTTTTCATCCGGATCGAATGACGACTGGAAGAAACGGTATCCTTTATAATCCAGAATATGGTTCATATAAATACGTTCGTCAAAATGCTCAGCACCGTCAATTACCGTTACCTTACTTTCGAAAGAAGCATAACTCTTTTCCGTTCCCGGATATTTCTCGGCTACGAAATCATTTAATCGGATATTGAATGGTGTTTCATACACTTTACTTCCGTACATCATCGTGAATTCCAGATTTCCTAACTTAAAGGAATTCGGAACGCCCATTTTTCCGCGCGCTCCCAATAACGTAACATCGTGTTCTTCATTACCTACCTTAACGGTTAATATTAAAGCATCATCCGCTTTATTGTCTTTAAAATCGTTGTTCGATTCGAAAGCGATTTTTCCTTTCATCGCCGCTTCCGGTAATACGAATTGCGTTCCACCCATATTATATAAGGAACGGAACATTAACGGCTGAACGATATCTTTAGCAACATCACCTTTCATCTGATCGGCCATTCGCATAAAGTTTCCTTCAAAAGGGGATTTGATTTTATAATCATCCCCTTCCTTTATGATATTAATAGCACCGTCTGTAGGCTTGTTAAAAGCAAACAATACATTGTGGATATTTTGTACTTCTCCTTCTTTCAGATAATGTTCATGACGGGTTCCGTCTCCGGATTCTACCAATTTTAAAAACAAAGTTCCTTTTTCATCCGGTTTTATAACCTCTTTCGCGCCCATTACAAAATCTTTATAACGGATTTCAAACGGCGTTTCGTTGAATTTTTTAGCGATCGTAAAATCATTATTCGTCACCGGTGAAAACAAAGCCGGTTGTTCAAATGTTCTTCTTCTCATTTCGCCCTGATATTCACCGTCTACAAAAACAGTCAGATATGTTTTGTCTGAAAAAATCTGATGTGCAGTTTCGCCTTCACGGATTGGCATTACTCCTTCATAACTGATATATCGGGTGATAAATGCACCCAAAATGATAAAGATAAAGGACAAGTGAAGTAATAACGTTGCCCACTTTTCTTTTTTGTGTAGTTGATAACGCTTGATATTTCCGAAAAAGTTGATCACGAAAATGGCCATAATCCCTTCAAACCATTTGGTATTGTAAATCAGGATTCGGGCGGTTGTGGTATTATAATCGTTTTCAATAAACGTTCCTACTGCCATTGCTGCCGCAAAAAAGATAAACAGGAATGCCATTAAACGCGTGGAGAACAAAAATGAGACTATTTTTTTACCCATGATGTTGGTATTGTTTTTATAAATTGTCGCAAAAGTACTTAAAAACAAAATCCAATTAACGCTTTTTAACTTAATATTTAGTAGCTGTTAAAAATTATAAACCTTTCTTAAAACCGGCCTTTTTATCCGCTTTTTTTATACTACTGTAAGCGTCGGGAAAAGATAAATTAACACCGGCGCTATCATCGGTTTACCTTCCTAACTTATTCTTAAACATTATATCACACCGATTTATTTTTAAGTTAATACTTCCCTAACCTTAAACCTTCACTTTTGTAGCCAACAAAAACAACACACATGACACAACTTTACACTTCAAAAAAGAACTTATTACGTCTGTTTCTCTTTATGGGAACAACCTTTTCCTGGGGACAAACACAACAGATTCATTACTGGAATTTTAACGCCTTACCTTCCGGAACTCTTACAACTGTTGCACCGGATGCTTCGTTATTATCAAGCGGAGCTTTAATTTCTTATCCCGGAACCGGTGCCGGATATATGGACAATGTAGCCGGATCACTTTTAAACGCTCAAAACGGAGATGCTGCCGGATTGGGATTACGCCCGCGAAATCCGAGTAATACCAGAGCCTTACTGGTTAATGCGCCAACAACCGGATATCAGAACATCATTATTAAATTTGCTACAACCCGAACCACTCAGGGAGCTTCAATTCAAAATTATTCCTATACCTTAAACGGAACGGACTTTATCACTACCGGTCTGGCTGTGACTTCTTATTCTCCTCAAACTGAACCTACATATGAGGTGGTTACTTTGGACTTCTCCGGAATTACCGGTGCGGCCAACAACCCTAATTTTGCCCTTAAAATTGAATTCGGAGGTACTACAGCTGCCGGTTCGAGCGGAAATAACCGTTTTGATAATCTGACCATTACCGGAACTACAGTTGGCGGTAATGATACAACGCCTCCGCAAGTTACCTTTAATCCGGCCCACAATACAACTAACATTGCCATCAATACGCAACCTACCATTTCTTTTAATGAAAACGTTCGTTTGATTGACAATTCGCCTATTACCAATACCAATGTTGATGCTTTAGTCCAGGTACGCCAGGGCAGTATCACAGGAGCTACTGTACCATTTGACGCTACTTTTGACAACAACACGAACACGATTACGATCAACCCAGCTCAGCCGTTTAATAACAGTACTACCTATTTTGTATTCTTATTACCGAATCAGATCGAAGATATGCATGATAATGCCATAACATATAGTTCTGCGGTTTCTTTTTCTACCGTTGCCTTTGATACAAAGATCGCGATGGCTTCCAATTTTGTAACGGTAAACGAAAATCACGGTACGCTATCATTTAACCTAAATCTGACGAATCCTGCTAATGCATCAGTCGATTTAGTTGTAAAAGCAGCTCCGTTCAGTACAGCTGATCAAAATGACTTTACATTACAGACGCAAACATTACATTTTACAGCCGGAAGTACCGCTACCCAAACCATTTCAATTCCGATTATCGATGACAACCAGGAAGAACAACATGCTGAATATTTTGTTCTAAGTCTTGAAAACCCGGTTGGCTTATCAATTAACGGAAATCCAATGGCTACTGTGTATATTAAAGATAATGACCGACAGGCGCCGGTACCGAATAACGATATTCAATTGGAATATATCGGTAGTTTCGACCCGTCCGGAGCCAGTAGCAGTTCTTGTGAAATTATCGTACATGATCCGGCTTCGCAACGTCTTTTTACCATTAGTGCGATTTCCGACAAACTGGAGATCATCGACTTTTCAAATCCGACTGCTTTAAGCGTGATCAACTCGATAAACATGGCATCTTACGGTGGAATCACCAGTGTAGCCGTTAAAAACGGAGTAGTGGCTGTTGCTTCACCTAACGCCAACGAACAATTAAACGGATCTGTAGTGTTTTTCGACACTAACGGTACATTCCTAAAACAAGTAACCGTAGGTGCTTTACCCGACATGGTGACTTTTACACCGGACGGAACAAAAGTAATAACCGCAAACGAAGGACAACCTAACGATGCGTATACCGTAGATCCGGAAGGTTCCGTTTCGATTATCGATATTTCAGGAGGTATCGCTTCACTTTCGCAATCGAATGTAACAACCGTTTCATTTGCTTCTTTTAACGCTCAGGAAGCGGCTTTGATCGCATCCGGTGTACGTAAAACAAAAAGTACCAGTACACTGGCCGAAGATCTGGAACCGGAATACATCACCATCAGTCCAAATTCACAAAAAGCATGGGTAACGTTACAGGAAAACAATGCAATTGCTGAAATTGATCTGGTAACCAAAACCGCTACCGATATCTGGGCTTTAGGAACAAAAGATATTAGTTTGCCGGGTAACGGAATGGATATATCCGATAACAATAATGAGGTATTAATTGCCAACTGGCCGATTCAAGCCTATTATATTCCGGATGCTGTAGCCAACTATAGCGTAAACGGAACCACTTATCTGGTTATGGCTAACGAAGGAGATGAAAAAGAATATGCCGGTTTAACCGAAAGAACCACTATCGGTGCTAATACGTACACTTTAGATCCTGCCATTTTTCCGAATGCATCCATTTTAAAACAAAATCACAATGCCGGAAGATTACGTGTAACGAACCTTAACGGTAACACCGATTCAGATTCCGACTTTGAAGAAATCAAAATCTTAGGATCCCGTTCCTTCTCCATCTTTAATGCCGATACTAAAGAAATCGTATTTGACAGTGGTGATGATTTCGAAATGTATACCGCAATGACACCGTCTATCAGTCCGATTTTCAATGCCGATCACGGTGATAACGTTAAAAAAGGAAGAAGCCGTGCCAAAGGTCCGGAACCGGAAGGCGTTACTGTAACGCAAATCGCCGGTAAAACATTCGCTTTTATCACTTTGGAACGTGTTGGTGGTGTGATGGTTTATGACGTAACCAATCCAAATGATGTAAAATTCGTAGACTATAAAAACAGTCGTAGCACTTCGGCTTATTCCGGTGATTTCGGTCCTGAAGGTGTTACTTTTATCAAAGCAGCTGACAGTCCGAACGGTAAAAATTATGTGGCAGTAGCCAATGAAATCAGCGGAACGATCAGTATGTATGAAGTAAATACAGCAAATCTAACCAACGACGATTATGTTAGTGCTCCGAAAACATTTACCGTCTTCCCGAATCCGTCTACTAAAGGAGTCGTTTATTTTAACCGTATGGCGAGTTATTCATTATACGATCTGACCGGAAAATTAATCCAGTCGGAAAAAAACGCTATGTTGATCAATACATCTAAATTGACTTCAGGTATTTATCTGATCAAAACCGATGAAGGGATCACTCAAAAACTGGTTGTTAAGTAGTTTATTATATTTTTAGGAGAAAGCCGGGTTGGATTCGTTTCCAATCCGGTTTTTGTTTTTAGGGCGTTAAATTGCTCCTAAAACAGAATTAAGGTCTGACAATTTTATAAATTTGAGAAAACAATTATCATGACCCGGAACCATTTAATTACCGAAAAATTACAAATCCGCTACCCGATCGTTCAGGCTCCTATGTTAGGCGTAACAACACCTGAAATGGTCGCCGCGATTGCCAATGAAGGCGGACTGGGTTCTTTACCGGTTGGCGGTTTATCTCCGGAAAAAACAACTGAACTGATTCGAAAAACAAAACAATTAACTTCATATCCTTTTGCGGTTAATCTTTTTGCTCATACTATCCCTGATATTACTATTGCCGAAGCGCAACAAATGCAGGAATATCTGTCAGAACTCGGCCGAAAAAACGGATTGGAGTTTCCCGCTCAATCAATTGAGAAACTCGTCTTTTATTCTTATAAATCCCAAATTGATATTCTTATTGCCGAGCAGATTCCCATCGTTAGCTTTACTTTCGGAATTCCGGATGATGAGAGTCTTTTAAAATTAAAAGCAAACGGGATTCTTTTAATCGGAACAGCGACTTGTCTTGAAGAAGCACTAATACTCGATAAAAAAAATATTGATATTATTACTGCACAGGGAATCGAAGCCGGAGGACATCGCGGTACTTTTCTCGATACTATTCCATTACCGCAAGTAAGTGTTATGGCATTGGTTCCGCAAATTGTCGGCCGTATTAACAAACCGGTTCTGGCTTCCGGTGCTATTAATGATGGTAATACAATCCGGGCGGCACTTGCTATGGGTGCTTCCGGTGTTCAAATCGGGACAGCTTTTATTGCTTCATCCGAAAGTATGGCCATTCCGACCTATAAACAGGCCGTTTTAAACGCTAAGGATACGGATAGTACACTTACCCGTACTTTTTCCGGTCGATGGGCCAGAGGACTTCAGAATCAATTTATGTCGGCATTGGATCATAGCGGACTTACACCGCTTCCCTACCCGATTCAGAATAGTTTAACTACACCGTTACGCCAGGTAGCACAACAACATAATAATAACAATTTTACGAATATGTGGTCCGGACAATCCGCTCCGAAAATACAATTACCGGATTGCGCGGCCATATTCCGGGAATTGGTTCGGCAAACGGAAATAAAAAACACCTGACAGGTTTTAAAAACCTGTCAGGTGTTTTTGCAAGACCGGTTTCGAAACCTGTCGGGCGTTTTTATCTAGATTCCTATTTCGATCTGGAAACGAACATACCAGTTATTTTTAGTTGATCCGTCATTAAAACTTAAACGGTCATACGTAAACTCCGTTTGTAGTTTAAAAGCATGCTCCCAAAGGTATTTGGTCAATCCTAAAGTATATTCATTTGTATTCGGTGTTAAAGCCTGAATATCTTTATTTGCTTTTTGTGTCGAAAAACGTCCGATAATTTCATAATTCGTCGGGAACGTATAACTCAACTGATAATCCATACCATGTCCGACATATACGTAATTCGTTAAAGTCGGATCTAACGGATCAACCGCTATCGGATTGTGTGAAGCACGTGACATATAGGATGCCATCGCCGCCCAACCGTTGTATTTTAACATCGCATCCGCAAAAAAGGAGCGCATCGTTTTTTGCTGGTATAAATCATCACCCAATTGTCCTTGCGTTCTTCTTGCATTATTATTTTGATGATAAGCTCCTGAAAACAATAATTTCGGTGTTTTTTCACGTGCCAAATCGCCTTCAAAGTTCGATCCGTCTTTTGTAAAAGCACCTAACGGGAATAATTCGATTTTACCGGTAAGCGCGACACCGTTATCCGGGCTTTTTGTCCAGTTACGACCTTCTCCGGTTGTCACGGCTGCTTTTAAATTATAAGAGAACTGATCCTTCTTTTCATTTAGAAAATAGGCCTGAATACCAAAATCGCGGTCAATATTAAACTTTGCATTATTAATCGAACGATCGGTTAACTGTAAAGCTCCGGATGAATTCACCCGTTGACGGTTCCCCGGTAGTTTCGTTTGTCCGAATGTAAAACTCCAGTTGCGATTAGGTCTGTAGATCACCGCCGCATCCCGAATAATATTGATGTTTTCACCATCATGAATCTCCCCTACATCACCCGGTGCAAACGACAATTGCAATACATACAGGAAATGCGGATTTCCTACATAACCGTCAAAACGCAAACGCAAACGACGAATCTGTCCGTCATACGCATCATCCTCTCCTTCATTCTTGATAAACCCGATTCTGTTTTGCATCCGAAAACGGATATTCAATTGAAAAAGACTATCGGCAGACGTAATCCCTAAGCCCTTACCATAGCTGTAATAGGGTAATGCGGCTAATTTTAAATCGTTATCTTTGGTAGTAATCTTAATGTCCTGCGCCTGTAAGACAGCTGCAAAGAACAGTAAAACAAAGGTTAGTTGTAATCTCATGTTAGTGTTGTGTTATCTGACAGCAAAACTAATGTTATTTATTGGCGGACGATATTAAGATAATGTTACCTTTGCGAAAAATTAATGTTATGCAGAACAATTATATAGGATATCATTTTACAGTGGAACCCAAGGAGTTAGGATCGGAAATTTTAATTGCCGAACTGGGAGAAACAGCTTTCGAAAGTTTTATTGAAACCGAAAACGGACTTTCCGCTTATGTTCAAAAAGAGCTTTGGAATGAAAATATACTGGATGATATTCAGATTTTACACTCTGATGAATTTACGATTTCCTATACGTTTGAAGAAATCGAACAAGTGAACTGGAATGAAGAGTGGGAAAAGAACTTTGAAGCAATCGATATTGACGGTATTTGTCATATCCGCGCCCCTTTCCATGAAAAAACCGACGCACAATATGATATCGTGATCGAACCGAAAATGAGTTTCGGAACCGGACATCACGAAACGACTTTTATGATGGCACAACACCTGTTGGAAACCGATGTAACCGGTATGAAAACTTTGGATATGGGATGCGGTACTGCTATTTTGGCCATTTTAGCCGAAATGCGCGGTGCACAACCAATCGACGCTATTGATATCGATAACTGGTGTTACCTGAATTCTATTGAAAATGCAGAACGTAACAACTGCAAACACATCACGGTTTATGAAGGCGATGCTGCGCTGCTTGTAGATCAGAAATACGATTTGATCATTGCAAACATCAACCGAAATATACTCCTAAACGATATGCAGGCGTATGTTAACTGTCTGAATAAAGGCGGATTACTTTTATTAAGCGGCTTTTATGAAGAAGATATTCCTTTTATCGATGCATCGTGTACAGAGAAAGGATTGACATATGTTAAAAAGTTACAAAAGAACAATTGGGTATCTCTAAAATATGTAAATTAGCTAAAAATTAAACTAAGCTTCTGATTATGAGTACCCATGAAAAAGTTTTAGAAAGTGTATCCGTTGAAGAACTGATTTCGCTAAACAATGAAATCGTGCTGTTTAATGACGATGTAAACACTTTCGATCACGTAATTGATACTTTAATTCGCGTTTGTGACCATACGGCCGAGCAAGCGGAACAATGTGCTATTCTGGTACACTATACCGGAAAATGCACGGTTAAAACCGGTTCGTATAAAGACCTGAAACCACAGTGTTCATCACTGCTGGATGCCGGTTTAAGCGCTGAAATTCAATAATAAAAAAGTCCCGAAAATTCGGGACTTTTTTATTATTGCTTCTCTACTAATGAGGCAGAATATCTTTTAACAATCCATAGATATAAGTTCCCAAAAGTGCTCCTAACAAGATCACTCCGGCTCCCCAGAATCCGGCTCCTAACAGAATAAAAATTGGTCCCGGACACGATCCGACCATTGCCCATCCCAATCCGAATAAAGTACCTCCGATAATATAACGGGCAAATCCTTTTTCTTTATCTTCAATTTTAATCGGCGCTCCGGTATAATCTTTTACATTATTCCGTTTAATTAACTGAACACCAATTACACCGGTTACTACAGCAACCATAATAATCCCGAACATATGGAACGACTGAAATTGAAACATTTCATAAATACGGTACCACGATACGGCTTCCGATTTGGTTAGTACGATTCCGAAAACAAATCCTACCAGTATAAATTTTATATATTTCATGACTATCCGAAAATTAAGGGTAAAAGAAAATGGGACATAATCAATCCTCCGATAAAGAATCCGATTACAGCGATTAAAGACGGTAATTGTAAATTACTCAATCCCGAAATCGCATGTCCGGACGTACAACCACCGGCATAACGGGTACCGAAACCGATCAGTAAACCACCAACTAACAATATAATAAAGGTCTTCGGACTTTTCAGGGCTTCAAATCCCATTAACGAATCCGGAGCCAGTTTTCCTTCCGGCGCTTCAATATGCATTGTTGCCAGTTGCTCAACTGTTTTCGGATTAAGAGCAACACCGCTTCCGTCGCTTAAAAAATGAACCGCTACAAAACCGCCCAGCATCGCTCCGAAAACAACAGCCAGATTCCAGCGTTGTGCTTTCCAGTCGAATCGGAAAAATTCGGCAAAACGACCCGCTCCCGCTACACTGCATAATGTTCGTAAATTAGATGACATACCAAACGCCTTTCCAAAATAAATAAGCATTAGCATAACCATCCCGATCAAAAAGCCCGATATATACCAGGGCCATGTTCCATAAATAATTTCCATAAAAAATTGATTTGAGACAAAAGTACTTATTCAACTATTATTTTGTGTAACAATGATTACATAATTTTCAGCAAATAAAATATTCTGCTACCTTTGGAATCATAAATTTATCCGCACATGAAAAAGTTTTTTACCGAAATAAAATGGAGTGTTATTTTTTCCGTTACTGCTATTTTATGGCTGTTTTTAGAGAAAGCAACCGGTTTTCACGATGAAAGAATCAATCGTTATTTCTTTATCAGTCTGCTTTTCGGGATTGTTTATATTATCATTTATACACTGGCTTTAAGAGAGAAACGAAATACGTTCTATAACGGAAACATCACATACAAACAGGCTTTTATTTCCGGTGCGATTCTAACTTTATTGATTGCAGCAATCAGTCCGCTGGTACAAATCATTTTTCACGAACTGATCGCTCCTGAGTTTTTTACAAATGCTATTGCCAATGTTGTCAAAACCAATCCGGCCCGAAAAGAATTTGCTACAGGTTATTTTAATCTGCAAAGTTTTATTTCACAAGGATTTTTAAACATCTTGTCACTTGGTATCGTAGCATCAGCAGCTATTTCCTTTTTCATTCAGACTAAAAAACAAAATTAATTATGAAAAAAATATCATTTGTCCTACTTACGCTGGCTTTATCTGTTACTTCCTGCATCAGTACCAAGTCGACCATTAAAAACATAGATGATACGGCTTCACGACCGATTATCCGGGATGATTATTATGTTTTAACCGAATACAGTGACAATGCCAAATACGGCTATGATCAGGACTATCCGATCAATATCGGCTTTATAGCCGAATCACAGGAAAAGAACAATGTAACTTACTTTTTTAACGGATTAGAAGGTCCGGACGGGCAAAAATTACAATTCGAAAAAACCGGAACCTGTTGTCCGTTTCCTACCAAACACAACCGGGTAGGAGCCGGAATGCTGGCTGTATATACCGTAACCTGGGAAGGCAATTCAAAACCGGTTACGCTTCATTTCAACACTTTCGAAAAAGGCAAAATAATGTGTCCGAAAGGTTTATCCATTAAGAAAAACCCATCCAGAACACACTAATTTTAAGAATTTTATAAGAAATCACATCCTTTCGGAACGTATTTCGGAAGGATTTTTGTTGTATATTTGTTGCACTTTTTAAGAATCAACTATGAACTTATCCAATATACCGCAAATCAAACATACTGATAGCGGAAATTTCTTTTTATTAGCCGGTCCTTGTGCAATTGAAGGCGAAGAAATGGCTATGCGAATTGCTGAAAATCTGGTTGGTATTACTGATCGTCTTCAGATTCCTTACATATTTAAAGGCTCCTTTAAAAAAGCAAACCGTTCCCGAATTGATAGTTTTACCGGTATCGGGGATGAAAAAGCGCTTAAAATATTACAAAAAGTATCCAAAGAATTCGGAGTACCTACTGTTACCGATATCCATGAAAATCACGATGCTGTAATGGCTGCCGAATATGTTGATATTTTACAGATCCCGGCTTTTTTAGTGCGTCAGACTGATTTAGTTGTAGCAGCTGCTGAAACCGGAAAAACGGTAAACCTGAAAAAAGGTCAGTTTATGAGTCCGGAAAGCATGAAACACGCCGTACAAAAAGTATTGGATTGTCATAATGAAAACGTTATGGTGACCGATCGCGGTACGATGTTCGGTTATCAGGATATGATTGTTGACTATAGAGGTATTCCTACGATGCAACAATTTGCTACCACGGTACTTGATGTAACACACTCCCTGCAACAACCTAATCAAACTGTAGGTGTTACCGGAGGTCGTCCGGATATGATCGAAACGGTTGCTAAAGCCGGAATTGCCGTTGGCGTAGACGGAATCTTTATTGAAACCCATTTCGATCCGGCCAATGCGAAAAGTGACGGAGCCAATATGTTACACCTTGATTATTTCGAAGGGCTGATGGAAAAATTGGTTGCGATCCGTAAAACAGTAAATTCATTTTAATTTTTACTATCAATAATGAAACATCCATTTTTAATGGCTGTGCTAACTTTTTGTGTTTTTTCACAGTACACCTTTGCTCAGGAAGAAGCAGTAAGACCTGAAAAATACACGGCGCATAACAAAGGTAAATTCTATATTTTCTGGGGTGGAAACCGAGCGAATTTTACCGATTCCGATATTCATTTCCGAGGAGCTGATTACGATTTTACGCTTCATAATGTTGAAGCACAAGACAAACCCAAAGGATGGCACGTTGACTATATCAACCCGGGAAGAATGACAATCCCGCAAACCAATCTTCGTGTCGGTTATTTTATCACAGACAAATACAATATTTCAATTGGTGTTGATCATATGAAATATGTAATGCGTCAGGATCAGGTAGCCCGAATTTCCGGTAATTATCCTTCAACTTACGATCAGACAGTTGTTAACAACGGGATGGTTGATTTAACCGATGAAAGTTTCCTTACTTTCGAACATACAGATGGTTTAAACTATATCAATACTGAGTTTTCACGTGTTGATGATATCTCTAAATGGTTTGGTATTACCGACACTGATATATTTCAGATTAACGTAACCGAAGGTGTTGGCGGTGGTGTTTTATTCCCTAAAACCAATGCCAAACTATTTAACAAAGAACGTCACGATGATTTCCATATTTCCGGATTTGGACTTTCTGCAAAAGCAGGACTTAATCTTACCTTCTTTAAGCATTTCTTTATTCAGGCTGAACTAAAAGGAGGTTATATCAACATGAATGATATCAAGACTACTTACAGCAATGACGATAAAGCCTCGCAGCATTTTATGTTCTTAGAACGTGTTATTGCTTTTGGTGGGATTTTCAGAATCTAATTCTCGGTGAGAAATAAAGAAAAAAGACTCCCTATGGAGTCTTTTTTTATGGATATAATGTCATGGCTTCCCGGATCAAATCGACTAAAATTTCATGATCAATTTCCTCTAGTGATTGATACCGCAATGATTTCATGGTATTCCTTCCGCCATCGGCAACCAGAACATCCTGGTGTTGCTGTAACTTAAATCCTCTGGAAAAACCTAAATCTACAAATTGCCTTTTATGACTGGCATTCAAAAAACAAAACGGTCGGCCTTTATAATACATATATGGTACCTTCCACTTGCATTCCAACTGGTAGGATTCTTTTATAGTAGCTTCCAAAACCGCTACTAAATGTAACAATATCGAACGATACGGTTCCGGTTGGTTAATAATATAAAGGTCTGCCGGCTTCATTTCTGTTTTTTTTATATGTTATCCTATATTTTTTGCCTTTCGGATTAATCGTTTTCCCAACCAAATCAATAGAAAGTCAACTGCTGCCAATAGCACAATCGCTACAATCGTCCCAAAACGATGTCCGATAATATAACTTTGCTTCTCCCCCTTTAAATCGGCCGGAGCAATTGAAAGTCCGACAACTATCATCAGAAGGTACAATCCGAACAGAACACCGATAGTTACCAAAAGAAAGCCTAATACACGCATTTTTAAAATATTTATACAAAAATATCACTTGTTTCGGGAATTTCCGATCCTTC
Organism: Flavobacterium cerinum; assembly: GCF_024496085.1. Classification (NCBI taxonomy): domain Bacteria; kingdom Pseudomonadati; phylum Bacteroidota; class Flavobacteriia; order Flavobacteriales; family Flavobacteriaceae; genus Flavobacterium; species Flavobacterium cerinum. The sequence goes on from NZ_CP101751.1 coordinate 3,510,974, forward strand.
TGATTTTTATCTGAAATATTTTCGCAAAATATTGTTCATTTCAAAAATTATACATTACTTTGTATTTCAAAGTACTTTAAAGATGGATCATAATAATTATTTGCAGGACTTAAAAGAGATCAAAGACTTAATGAATAAATCCACACAGTTTATCTCATTAAGCGGTCTTTCCGGTGTAGCTGCCGGCGTGTATGCATTAGCAGGTGCGTTTTTCGCTAATTATCTTGTTCAGCATAATACCGAAGCTTACATCTCAACAGGCAGTCCTTTGTTCCGACAATTGGTTCTTATTGCTGCTATTATCCTTATCGCTTCATTGGTAACGGCCTATTTTCAAACGGCGAATAAAGCACGTATAGTGGGCGAAAAAATGTGGAATCCGTCTTCAAAAAGACTGTTGATCAATTTTTGCATCCCTTTAGTTTCGGGCGGCATTCTAACCTTATTACTGATACAAAAAAGCTACTATGATCTGGTTGCGCCAATCACGCTTATTTTTTATGGTATGGCCTGTTTAAACGCCAGTAAATACACCTTAAGAGATGTCCGCTATTTGGGAATCACAGAAATAATATTAGGCCTTTTCGCTGTAGTATTTTCCAATTATGGTTTGTACTTTTGGGCACTTGGATTCGGAATTTGCCACATTCTTTACGGTGCTGTGATGCATTATAAATACGACCGAAAATAATTGTTTTGAAAAATTTACTCGAAAATATCAATAAAGCATTCGACCATCGCATCCGTTTGGGGATTATGTCCATTCTGATGGTTAATGAATATGCTGATTTTAACACACTTAAAGAGCTTTTAGGTGTGACTGACGGTAATCTGGCCAGTCATGCCAAAGCTTTAGAAAGTGAAGGTTATATTGCGATTGAAAAACAATTTATCGGAAAGAAACCCAATACCCGATATATTGCTACAAAAGAGGGACGCAAAGCTTTTCAGGATCATATTGATGCGCTGGAAAAATTAATTCAAAAACAATAACGCTATTTTTTTACCCTTTTACTTTGAAATTCAAAGTGCTTTTAAAAAACTATGAAAGATAAATTATTCGAACTACTTTACAACCTGAGCAAGATCCCGTACCAACGTTTCTTTAAGAATAAAGAACCCTGGACCGTTAACAGAGAAATACTACTAACCTATCCGGAACAGTCATTAGGCCATGATTTGGGTCTTTTTTTAACAGTAAATCATTTTTCTATGGAACCTAAACTCGAAGATCATGACGTAATGCACGTACTCACCGGTATTGGCACGAGTGTAAAAGAAGAAATTGCCATGCAGTTTTATTTATTCGGAAACGGAAAACGAAGTCTTTATCTTCTTGCTGTATTGTTTATTGGTTCCCTTTTTTACCCGCTGGAACTCTTCTTTTTTATTTCGTATTACAAAAGAGGTCAAAAAGCGCTGTCATTTTACTATCTCGATTATTCAAAATTGTTATTGCATCCTACCGAAAAAATCCGAAAAACATTTAAAATCATATAATCTTAAATCTAATTATCATGGACCAATCATCTGAAAAAAGACCTTTCCAACCGGAAGTAACTACTCCTAAAATTGAAATTCCTTTTCTGCAAACACCGACTGTCAAAATGATCATGGTTGGTTTTCTGGCACTGATACTTTTAATACCACTGGCTTTTGTACAAAACTTAATTGAAGAACGTTCCGAACGAAAAAATGAAGTTGTAAAAGAAGTCGGTGAAAAATGGGGAAGCAGCATTTATTTTTACGGGCCGATATTAAAAATTCCGTATACCGATCCTAACAGCAAAACATACAAATATGCTTATTTATTTCCGGAGCAACTGGACAATCAGACAACTGTCGAAACGAAACCGTTAAATCGCAGTATTTATGATGCAACGGTATATACTGCTGAAATGAATTTTAAAGGCTCTTATATTAAGCCGGATTTTGATTTGCATAATATTCCTGCCGGATATGTCCATTGGGATAAAGCAACAATATTGATTCAGACCACCAATCTGAAAAGTATTAAAGATCAGGTTGACATTACATTTAACGGTCAAAAGCACACCTTTGAACCTATATACAATAGTAATTCCGGTTATGAAGCGCTGGAAACCCCGTACATTGACTTATCCGGTTCCGCTCTTTTTCCGGCTGCTTTCCAGTTTAAAATCAAATACAATGGAAGCGAGTTGATCAAAATGGTTCCTATCGGAAAAACTACGGAAATGAGTATGAAATCCAACTGGCATAGCCCGAGTTTTACCGGTAATTTTCTTCCTAATGATAAAACCAAAGTAATTACCGATAATGGTTTTTCTGCCAAATGGAAAGTACTTCATATCAACAGAGCCTTTTCGCAACAGTACTTTAAAACACTTCCCGATCTGAGTAAATACGCTTTTGGTGTTAACTTTGTTGTTCCGGTAGACGAATATCAGAAAAATGAAAGAGTGTCTAAATATGGCTTTTTAGTAATCGGACTTACATTCCTGACGTTTTTCCTTATTCAGGCCATCAGTAAAATCCGGGTTCATATTTTCCAGTATTTTATGATCGGTATTGCATTGGTAATGTTCTACACATTGCTTATTGCGATAACAGAACACAGTAGCTTCCGGTTAGCTTATGTTATTTCCGGAATCGCCGTTGTTATAATGATCACGCTCTATTCCTTCTCTATTCTAAAGAATCGCAAATTTCCGGCATTAATCGGCACCTCACTATCTGCTTTGTATTTATTCATATACATCATCATTCAAATGGAAAATTATGCCCTTCTAGTTGGCAGTATCGGTTTATTTATCATTCTCGGACTGGTCATGTATCTTTCCCGTAAAATCGATTGGAACAGCAACTAATGTCATAAAAAAAGTCCCGAAAATTCGGGACTTTTACTTTCTTTTATTTATTGTTTTGCTTTCGGAACCGGTGGCGTTTCCAGCATTTCAATTTCGAAAATTAAATTTGTGTTTGGCGGAATGATTGCATAACCTCTTTCACCGTAAGCTAAATGCGACGGGATAAAAAGGATTGCTTTATCACCAAATGACATATTTTCCAGACCTTCAATAAAGCCCGGGATCAGACCTTCTTTCTTTCCGTACGGAAAAGGAAACGGCATATATTGATTCGCTGCAGCGCGGTTCGGATCCAGTTTACCGAATGCTGTTGCGATATCTTCATAACTTGTATCAAATAAGTCTCCGTTTTCAAAATAACCGGCATAATGTACATATACCTGAGTTCCGTTAGCCGGTTTTTTACCGCTTCCTTTATGTACAATAGCATATTGTAATCCGGATTGCGTTTTAGTCGCTCCGGTTCTGGCAGCAGCAAAAGCGGCAACTTTTTCCGTTTTTACTTTTTCCAGACTTTCAGCTAGTTTCTTTTGTGCTACCGACTCAGTATCGTAGTAGCCTTTAAACACTTTTGCAGCGTCAAATTTCTTAGCATCTTTACCTACACGGATGATCGTAATCTTTTTAATTACATCGTTTTGTTCGATTTTATTTACGATATCCAATCCTTGAACTACTTCTCCGAAAACACTGTGTTTTCCGTCTAACCAAGGCGTTGCTTTATGTGTAATGAAAAACTGGCTACCATTAGTACCCGGTCCTGCATTTGCCATTGATAAAATTCCGGCTTTAGAATGTTTAAGATCCGGTGCAATTTCATCTTTAAATTTATAACCCGGTCCGCCTTCTCCGTTTCCGTCCGGATCACCGCCCTGAATCATAAAATCTTTGATCACACGGTGAAACTTAATGTCGTTATAAAACGGTTTCCCTTTGAATTTATCTTTTACAAAAGGGTTTTTACCTTCCGCTAACGATACAAAATTCGCTACCGTAACCGGTGTTTTCTGGTATTCTAATTTAACGATTATGTTACCTTTATTGGTTTCAATATCAGCATAAAGTCCGTCGCCTAATTTGTCATAAGACGATGTACAAGATGTAAATAAAGCAATAAGGCCTAAAAATAAACTTGTCATTGATTTCATTTTTAAATTGATAATTATTACTAGTTTTCGGGTTGGTTTTTCGGTTCTGTTTTGGTTGCTGTTTTAGGCTCTGCCTTGGTCTTGGTTGTGGTATCCGGTTTAAAATCGGTTAATGTTACCGTACATATCAACGGTTGATTGGTTCCGATTTTATCGTTATCACCGTGATAACCGTATGCCATATGTGACGGAAATAAAAAGGTTACTTTCTCTCCTTTTTTCATTAGTTTGATTCCGTCCCGAAGTCCCATCATGATATTTTGTTTATCTACATGATAGACCTGCGGTTTTAAATCGGATTCGCTGTAAATAATTTTTCCTTCCAGGTCACTGATATGATAATCGAAGTAAGCCACATCTCCTTTTTTAGGTGTCAGCGTTTCCTGTTCGTTTTTCACATCATAACGGTACCAATATCCTTTTGCAGAAGCAACATACGTTTTGGCTGTATCTTTATTGATCACTGCTTCAATCAAAGACTCTTCATTCGCAATCAATTTCTTATTTCGCTGGATCGATTCTTTTATAAAAGTTCCCGAACTATGCGAAATCGGTTGCCGGGCCTGTTGCTGGGAACAGCTTGTAAATACAAACCCCATAATGGCAACGCCTAAAAAACATATTCTTTTCATAACTTACGTTGTCTTTTCCGATGCTAAAATAGCAATAAATTGTTGTATCGTTTCGTCTAACGGTAAAAAGGATTTACCTCCTGCTGCATTAATATGTCCGCCACCGTTAAAATGTTGTCTGGCAAACTGATTTACATCAAAATTACCTTGTGAACGGAATGAAATTTTCACAATACCTTCCTCTTTATTTTCAATAAAAATAGCTGTAAAATTAATTCCCTCAATCGATAATCCGTAGTTTACAATTCCTTCCGTATCTCCTTTAACATAATGAAACTGATCCAGTTCCTCCTGACTTAAAGTAATATAAGATGTTTTATACTGCGGCAATAGCTTCAGATTTTGCAAACCACGCCCCAATAACTGCAAACGATTGTAAGAACTTGTATCGAAAAGCAAATTATGAATTTTACTGTTTTCTACTCCTCTATCAATCAGATCGGCTACTACACGATGCGTTGTACTTGTTGTTAACGGAAAACGGAAAGAACCGGAATCCGTTACAATACCGGTATAAATACAGGTTGCAATAGTTTTATCTATTAATTCCGCCATCCCTAATTCTGTCAGGAAGGTATAAACCATTTCACAGGTCGATCCGTAATTCGTATCGGAAAACTTATATTTTGCATAGGTATCCGGTAACTGGTGATGGTCAATCATGATAAACAATTTATCTGTCAACGTTTTTAAGAACGTTTCCATCTGTTCACCGGTTCGGTGCAAAGCATTAAAATCGAGAGTAAAAATGATATCTGCCTGTAACAATATTGTTTCACAGGTGTTTTTTTGAGTTTCAAAAATCCGAACCTTATCAGCAGCCGGAAGCCAGTTTAAAAAATCAGGAAATTCATTAGGCGCTATAACTACTGCTTCATGTCCTAATTTAACAAAAGTATGATATAGTGCCAACGTAGAACCCATAGCGTCTCCGTCCGGGTTTCTATGAGGAATGATTACTATTTTTTTGGGTGAAGCTAACAATAACCTGATCGCTTCGATTTCATTTTTATTCATCATGCTGCGAATTTACATTTTTTGACGCATAAAATCGTTTATGTTTCCTTAAAAAAGAGGCTTATCAAAAAACTCATAAAATAATTATGTCGGTCGGTGCGTTTTTTTGTATTATTGCCACCATTAAAGCACAGTAATAAAATGAAAACGATTCGAAAAACACTTTTGGTTTTACTTTTTTTAGCAGGAACCAGTCAGCTCTATAGTCAGGATTACCGTTTTGTGACTACCGGTGTAAGTGTCGCTGAAAAGGATAAAAAAGGAAAATGGAGCGACTATACCGAGTTCCGGAAAGCGGAGATTGTTATCGACCTGAATACGCAGAAAAACAGAATCATGGTCTATTCCGGTGTCGAACAATTATTTAAGATTGTTAAATATTTTGATGTAAAGTCGACTGCTACCGATGATATTGCGTCCTTTCAATGTGTAACGAATGACGGAGAAGATTGTACTATCGCAATTTATACCCGAAAGAAACAAGGAAACCGCAAACAGATGTATATCTATTACAACGATCGGATCATAGTTTACAACATGAAATTCTTAAAAGATAAATAAAAAAAAAGAGCTATGCAGCTCTTTTTTTTTATTTATAGATGACTGTAGAATTACAGTGCCAATTTCAGAATATAATAAATGATTCCGGCAATTAAAGCAGATACCGGAATAGTCAGGATCCACGCCCATAAAAGGTTAATAGTTACTCCCCATCGTACTGCTGAAATACGTTTTGTAATTCCAACCCCGATAATCGAACCGGTAATAGTGTGTGTAGTCGATACCGGAACTCCCATATGCTCGGTTAAATATAAGGTAACCGCACCGGCAGTTTCAGCTGCTACTCCTTCTAATGGTGTTACTTTGGTAATTTTAGATCCCATTGTTTTAACGATCTTCCATCCGCCGCTTAATGTTCCTAAACCGATTGCAAGGAAACTCACAAATGGTACCCAGGCCCAATCTTCAACAAAGTGTGCAAAACGATGATTTGAATCCAAAGCCGTATAAGCTACGTCACCGATATTCATATGGTAACAGATTACAGCTGCTCCGATGATACCCATTACTTTCTGAGCATCGTTTCCTCCGTGTCCTAAACTGAACAACGCTGAAGACACTAACTGTAATTTTTTAAACCATTTATCAGCTTTATGCGGATTGACCTTTCGGCAAATATTCATAATCAGGATGGTTATCAGATAGGCGACAAACATACCGATCAATGGTGCACAAAAGATAAAAAGGAAAGTCGGGATTACTTTGGCGTAGTTAATTACATCCACTCCGTTTTCCGATAATGAACCGGCGTGTGCTAAAGCTGCTCCCATAAATCCTCCTAATAAGGTATGAGAAGAAGAAGACGGAATTCCCAGTTTCCAGGTTAATAAATTCCAGATAATTGCTGCAATAAGTCCCGCAAGAATTACTTCCAGCGTAATAAAGTTCTCATTAACCGATTTGGCGATGGTATTACCAATCTTAAATTCACCAATCCAGTACATCGAGATAAAATAAGCTGCAAAGTTAAACGCTGCTGCCCATAATACCGCCTGAAAAGGAGTTAGTACTTTTGTTGCCACAATGGTCGCAATCGAGTTGGCCGCATCGTGAAAACCGTTGATATAATCAAAAATCAATGCTAAAACAATGATTATGACAAGTAATGTAAAATCCATACGATCTTGTTTCTAGTGATGAGCTGTTATGAATACTTAACCGTAACCGATTCTAAAACATTGGCAACACTCTTACACTTGTCAGATGCAGTTTCTAATGCCGATAAAACTTCTTTGTATTTAATGATATTTTTAGCATCCGTTTCATTTTCGAAAATATCGGCTACTGCTTTATCAAATACGTTATCCGCTTTGCTCTCTAATTTGTTGATTTTTTTACAAGCATCAGCAATTGCTTTCAGGTTTTTAAGATCTTTCAGCTCTTTAATCGCGTTACCGATATGCTGACAAGCTTCTAAATTGATTTCCGTTAACTTACGGATCGATTTTGTAATTTTTTCTACCTGATACAAACGCATTCTGCTTGCCGCTCCGTGCATATAATCCGCTACATCATCAATTGCCGTAATTAGCGCGTGAATATCTTCACGGTCAAACGGAGTAATAAAGTTTCGGCTTAATTCCAGGTTTGTTTTATGTGTAATCTCTTCGATGTTAGCTTCTAACTCTTCAATCTTCTTGTAGTACTCTTCTCTTTCATTTTTCGGGGCATTTACCGCCTCATGAAGGGTTTCTGCCAACTGGATCAGGTTTAGGGAAGCCTGCTCAAAAAGAGGAAAGAATTTCTTATCTTTCGGTACTAAAAACTGGAAAATGTTGTTTAATGACATCATATGTTAATTTAATGACGCGAAATTACCCCTGTAATGTTAAGCTAACGTTAAGTAAACAACAATTCATGTTTAATTAATACTTCCGAAAAACTTCCCCTTTTACCGCCTTTTATTTTGATAATTAAATCGTAAATTAGCCCTCCGACAAACAAACCCAAAAGCTTAAACAACATATAAATGGATTTAAACTTCAACAAAAACGAAGATCATAACAAACTTTTAGTCTCTGAATTAAAGCAAAATTTAACTAAAGTTAAACTGGGAGGAGGCGAAAAACGTATTGCAAAATTACACGCAGAAGGAAAAATGACGGCTCGTGAGCGTATCGATTATTTATTGGACGACAAATCAAAAAGTATCGAAATCGGCGCTTTTGTAGGCGAAGGTATGTATAAAGAACATGGCGGATGTCCTTCAGGCGGTGTAGTTGTTAAAATCGGATATATCAAAGGAAAACAATGTATAGTAGTAGCCAATGATGCTACGGTAAAAGCCGGAGCCTGGTTCCCGATTACTGCCAAAAAGAATCTGAGAGCACAGGAAATCGCAATGGAAAATAAATTACCGATTATTTATCTGGTTGACAGTGCCGGTGTTTATTTACCGATGCAGGATGAAATTTTCCCGGATAAAGAACATTTCGGTCGTATTTTCCGTAATAATGCTATCATGAGCAGTATGGGAATTACCCAAATTGCAGCCGTAATGGGAAGCTGTGTAGCCGGAGGTGCTTATCTTCCGATTATGAGTGACGAAGCCCTGATTGTAGATAAAACCGGAAGTATTTTCCTTGCCGGAAGCTACCTGGTTAAAGCAGCTATCGGCGAAACTATTGACAATGAAACGCTGGGCGGTGCTACTACGCATTGCGAAATATCAGGCGTTACCGATTATAAAGCCAAAGACGATAAAGATGCTTTGGATACGATTAAAAACATCGTTGGAAAGATCGGTGATTTCGAAAAAGCAGGTTATAACCGTGAAAAACCGGCAAAACCGGCATTAGATGAAAACGAAATTTACGGTATTCTTCCGAAAGCACGTTCTGAACAATACGACATGATGGAAATCATCAAACGTATGGTCGATAATTCCGAATTTGACGAATATAAAGCCGGATATGGTCAAACCATCATTACCGGATATGCCCGTATCGACGGATGGGCTGTAGGAATTGTAGCCAATCAGCGAAAAGTGGTAAAAACCAAAAAAGGAGAAATGCAGTTCGGTGGTGTGATTTATTCCGACAGTGCGGATAAGGCAACCCGTTTTATTGCTAACTGTAACCAAAAGAAAATTCCGTTGGTTTTCCTTCAGGACGTAACCGGATTTATGGTAGGTTCCAAATCCGAACACGGCGGAATTATTAAAGACGGCGCCAAAATGGTAAATGCCGTATCTAACTCAGTCGTTCCGAAATTTACTGTTGTCGTAGGAAATTCTTATGGTGCCGGTAATTACGCTATGTGCGGTAAAGCTTATGATCCGAGACTGATTTTTGCCTGGCCAAGTGCCGAATTGGCTGTTATGGGAGGTGCGCAGGCTGCCAAAGTATTATTACAGATTGAAGCTTCTTCGCTAAAAGCAAAAGGGGAAGAATTGACTCCGGAAAAAGAAACTGAAATGTTTGATAAAATCAAAGCGCGCTATGATGCTCAGGTATCCCCTTATTACGCTGCTTCACGACTTTGGACGGATGCCATTATCGATCCGCTGGATACCCGTAAATGGATTTCCATGGGAATTGAAGCGGCTAATCATGCTCCGATTGAAAAACCGTTTAACTTAGGCGTGATACAGGTTTAACACGCTTTTATGTAACAATTTGAAAAATCTACTACTTATTTATAATTAGTAGATTTTTTTATTCCCGGTCTTTTACCGGAAATTGCAAAAACCTATTTTTTCCCCTGAATTAAAAGCTTGTCTTATGAAAAATATTATACTGTCTTCGCTCCTTCTTTTCGGTTTCCAACAGGTTTCCGCACAGTTAATCACTGAAAAAGAAGTATTCACACGTCGGGATTCTCTTCATGGCGGTTTGCGTCCGGAACGTACCAGTTACGATGTACAGCGCTATGATTTAAATATCACCATAAATCCCGAGGAACGCTCCATTAAAGGATTTAATGATATTACTTTTAAAGTAGTTCAGCACACGAATAAAATTCAGGTGGATCTGTTCGAAAATATGAAAGTTGACAGTATTCTGTTTCAAAACAAAAAACTGGAATACCAACGCGACAACGATGCTGTTTTTATAGCTTTTCCGGAACGCCTTTTAAAAGACAGTACACAAAAGATTCGTTTTTATTATTCCGGTCAGCCGGTGGTTGCTAAAAATGCGCCTTGGGACGGTGGTTTTGTTTTCAGTAAAGATCGTAGCGGTAAAGACTGGATTGCTGTAGCCGTACAGGGAACCGGTGCCAGTTTATGGTATCCGGTAAAAGATTCGCAAACGGACGAACCGGATAATGGTGCAACCGTAAAAGTAGCTGTTCCTAACGGTTTGATGAATGTATCAAACGGTCGGTTTAAAGGTAGCGAAGATCTGAAAAACGGTTATACCCGTTGGGATTGGGAAGTAATCAATCCGATAAACAATTATGATATCACGGTCAACATCGCTGATTATGCACATATACACGATAATTATAAAGGTTTAGATCTGGATTATTATGTATTACGCGAAAATGAAGCCAAAGCCCGTAAGCATTTTGAAGAAGTAAAACCTATGATGGATTGCTTTCAGTCAAAATTCGGAAAATATCCGTTCTGGGAAGATAGCTATAAACTGGTCGAAACACCTTATTTGGGTATGGAACATCAAAGTGCTGTGGCTTACGGAAACAAATACAGGAAAGGGTACCTGGGTAATGACCTGAGCGGTACCGGAATCGGACTTACATTCGATTTTATTACTATTCACGAATCCGGGCACGAATGGTTCGGAAACAGCATTACTTCCAAAGACATCGCCGACATGTGGATTCACGAAGCCTTTACCACTTATACCGAAGCTGTTTTTGTGGAATGTAATTTAGGCTATGACAAAGCGCTTTTATATGTAAACGGACAAAGTAGAAATGTCAAAAATGACCGCCCGATAATCGGATTTTACGGCGTAAACAAAGAAGGTTCCGGCGATATGTATTACAAAGGTTCCTTATTACTAAACACCATACGCCATATCATAAATGACGATACCAAATGGTGGAAATTATTGTTGGATTATTCCGAAACTTATAAAAAACAGATTATCGATACCGAAACCGTTGTTGCTTTCTTCAATAAGGAAACCGGTATGAATCTTACCCCTTTGTTTAATCAATACTTACGCTATAAAAACATTCCGGAACTGGAACTTAGAACACGTAATAATCGTTTGGAATACCGATGGAAAGCTGATGTTGAAAATTTCGAAATGCCCATCGAATACACTTATGACGGCAAAACCAATCGGATCAATGTAACAAGTGAATGGCAGAAATTCGACAAAAAGATAAAAGCCGACAAACTAAGTTTTAATACGATGAAAATGTATTTCACTGTTCAGAAATAAACTACAAATATATTTTTTTAACACTTTACATAGTTAAAACACTTATTTTCAACTGATTTATTATTAAATTATAATTTTATTTAGTAACTTTCATCCTAAATCAAATAGTCATTTGTTATGGATAGAGTAAAAAGTTTAAACAAATGGGCAAATGCTCATACCAGCTATCCGTTGGATCTGGTACGAATTGCTCTTGGTGTCTTTTTGTTTTTAAAAGGGGTATTTTTTATCACAAACAGACAGTACTTACATGAAATTCTAGGACAATTAAACAGGAATTTCGGTAGTGAAATGTTACTAATCCATTATGTTGCTTCGGCACATATGGTTGGCGGTATTATGATCATCTTCGGACTATTAACCCGTTGGTCGATTTGGGCACAATTACCGATACTGATCGGAGCGGTTATGATTAACTTTTTTGGGCAAATGAATGCACAAAACCTGATTATGGCTTCCATTACCCTTATGGTCTGTATTTTTTTCCTTTTCTACGGAAGCGGAAAACACTCCGCCGATTATTATTTTAAAATGAATCAATAAGTTTTATAAAATCCCACCACAAAGTCCACTTGAACCAACGTGTATTCAGAAACGTGTTGTGAACATAATAACGGGTGACTTTGTGGTTTTTTTATGCTTTTACGCCAACGTTTCTCTTCGTTTTACCTTACCGGTTTCCGTTTCTTTAAAATGCGGTACAAAAATGATTTCCTTCGGTTTTTCAAATTTCTCCAATCGGTCGAAAACCTCAGGTGCTATAGTATACGGCTCACTTTCTACGACCAACACCAACTTTTCACCCAAAGTAGCATCTTCTTTTCCGATCACAAAAAAACGATGCGAAATAGCCGTTGCCAGTTTTTCTTCAATCTGTTCCGGAAATAATTTTACTCCACCACTATTGATCACATTATCATAACGTCCTAACCAGATAAAATGCGTATCATCTACAAGGTTTACCATATCATTCGTCACCAAAGAATGATCACAAACACGAGGCGCGTCTATCACCAGACATCCTCTCTCATCGGTATGAATTGCAATTCCCGGTAAGATTGTAAAAGCCATATCCTGCACTTTTTTGGCTGCGATATGCGTTATCGTTTCCGTCATTCCATAAGTTTCGTAAACTGCTATTGGCAATGCTTTTAACTTTTCAGCCAAAGTTGCGTTTATTTTGGCGCCGCCGATAATCACTTTTTTAACGAGATCCAATGCTAACAAAGATTGCTCTACCTGTAATGGTACCATAGCTGCAAAATCATACTTCCGCCCTGTTACATCCAACGGATGAGAATCCGGCAATACATAATCCAGCTCCAGTCCGAGAATAAAAGCCCGAACCAGCATCATTTTCCCCGCTATATACTGAATAGGTAAACAATGTAACGCACTGTCACCCGGTTTTAAATCGAAAAAATCACCTGTAGCCAATGCTGAATTCACCATAGCCGCTTTTTTTAACTGAATCGTTTTAGGTGCACCTGTTGTTCCGGAAGTGGTCATTTCGATATAATCTTTTCCGTCAAACCATTCCAGGATAAAAGTTCCCAGGGCTTTTTCGTGTATCTCGCCTTCTTTAATAAATATAAAAGCCTTATCACACAATTCCTTTCCGTTAAAGTGTATTCCGTTTAATTTAAAACGATTGTGTACATTTTTGTAGGTTAGTTTCGTACTCATATTCGTATCGTTATTTTTCAAATACAATTTTACCGGTTAGCTTTTCCTTCCAGTTCTTCCATTGGTATTTCTTCGAAAAGATATAGAGCAATATCGGGAAAATCACGAATACCGGGAGAATCACATCAAATCCGGCAGTCGGTTCCGACATATCTTTTAAAATTGAATGCGTCTGAAAAGCTGTCCAATCGGATGTCACTAATAAAGCTCCGACCAGATTATTGGCCGCATGGAATCCCAATGCCAGTTCCAATCCCTCATCCATCAACGTAATAATTCCCAGAAAGAAACCGGTACCGATATAATAAATCAATATAACATACCCCATTTTTCCAACTTCCGGATTAGCAATATGCATCAGTCCGAACATTATCGACGTAATCAGCAAAGGAATTAACCGACTTCGTGTAACAACACCGATTCCCTGCATCATATACCCCCGAAACAGGTATTCTTCAAAACTGGTTTGCAATGGAATCAATATTATAGCCAATATAAAAAAGGTCAAAAACGGTCCCAATTGAAAGTTTATTTTAAAATTTTCCGGACTCGAAAAATAAACCGCCAGTGTCATTGCCACAGATAATCCTGCCCATAATCCGAACGAAAAGAAAATCCGCCCCCAATCCACTTTAGGTCGGGATGTTGTCAAACTGGTAATACTCTGATGATGGATTATTTTCACCCATCCCCATAAAAACAAACAAGCAACAGATAAAGGTATAATAAGCATTACAAATGTCAGATTTTCGCCAATTGCTGCGATACTCTGGTGTATGGCTTCATCTGTATCTACATCGGCAGCCATTATATAATTGGCAACCATCAGTGTCAGAAAAAAAACCGGAATGGGCAAATACGATAAAAATCTAAAATTTTCTTTTTTGGCTTGTTCAATAAACATATTCAGTTCGTGTATTTTAAAGTATCCTCCGTAAATAAAGTGTTTCGGAGAATTTGTTTGCACTAAGTTAATTTAATTTTCACAGAATATTATTTCCTTTGTAAAAAATATTAAGCCATGATTACGATTTATCACAATCCGAGATGCAGCAAATCCAGAGAAGGACTTTGTCTTTTAGAAGAAAAGGGAATAACGTTTGAAACTGTAAAATACCTGGATCAACCATTAACGACAGAAGAATTACGATCTATCATCACCAAATTGGGTATAAAACCGATTGAATTGGTTCGGCAAAAAGAAAGTTTATGGATTGAAAATTATAAAGGTAAAACGCTATCCGACGACGCACTGATTACCATTATGGCCGAAAATCCGAAACTTATTGAAAGACCTATCGTTATCAACGGTGATAAAGCCGTGATCGGACGTCCGACAGAAAAAATTCTGGACATTATTTAGAATTATTAAACGGTTGTTTTAACAAACATTTGTGATTTTACACTTAAACCCGGGACTACTTTTGCAGTCTTACCTTGTAAATCAAACTAAACATTCATGAAAAGATTTCATTTTGCAGTAGTATTGTTCTTACTATTGTCTTCTGTTGTCTCATTCGCTCAGAAACCGGACACGAATAAAGTGACCGTTACCGGTCGGGTTGTAGACAATGAAACCAAACAACCTTTGGAATACGCCAATATCTATGCCCAAAATCTGAAAAACACTTCCGTTGTTTCCGGCGCTATGACCAACGACAAAGGAGAATTCAGTTTTGAAGTACCAGCCGGTAATTACTACATCAAAGTGGAGTTCCTTTCTTTTAAGACGTTTGAAATCAAACAAAAAGACCTTTCCAAAGATACCAGTCTGGGAATGATTCCGCTTGCTCTTGATGCAAAACAACTACAGGAAGTAACCGTAGTAGCTGAAAAAAGCACCGTAGAAATAAAGCTGGACAAAAAAGTATATAACGTTGGAAAGGACATGACCGTTAAAGGCGGTAGCGTAAGTGATGTTTTGGATAATGTTCCTTCCGTTTCTGTCGATTCAGACGGAAATGTTAGTTTAAGAGGAAACGATAACGTTCGTATTTTAATTGACGGTAAACCTTCCGGACTTGCCGGGATTAACGTAGCCGATGCTTTACGTACACTTCCTGCGGATTCTGTAGACAAAGTGGAAGTAATCACGAATCCATCTGCCCGATATGATGCTGAAGGTGGTGCCGGAATTGTAAACATCATCCTGAAAAAAGGAAAAGCACAAGGTATTAACGGTAGTGTGACTGCTGTAGCCGGAAATCCGGATAACTTCGGAGGTAATGCGAATATCAACTTCAGAAGTAAGGACTTTAACTTATTTACCAATTTAGGATACAATTATAGTAACAGTCCGGGGAATTCTTTTACCGATACAGAAAATCTGGATCGAAATACCGGTGCTATCGAAAGTTATATCGAAGAAAGACGTAAAAATAAAAGAGAGCGTAAAGGATACAATGCCGGTTTCGGATTAGAATGGTACCTTACAAAATCGTTAACCTGGACCAACTCAATCGGAATCCGTAAAAATACAGGAGCAAATCCGGATAACGTATTCTTTAATAATTACGATGCCAATCACAATTATTTGTACACCCGAAATCGTTTTAACGACCAGACAAATGATTCTCACAATTTAGAGTATTCGACCAACTTTACACAGAAATTTAAAAAAGACGGTCATAAACTAACCGTTGATTTTTCGACTTCTACCAATCGTGATGATGATGATGCAACGATCAGCGATACTCGTTTTGATACCAATGTTGCTTCGATTGACCGAACACTTAACAATCAAAAACAAAATCGTAGCCTATTACAATCGGATTATATATTGCCAATTGGAAAAAACAGTCAGTTTGAAGCCGGTTACCGTGGTGATTTCACCGATTTAACTACCGATTACCGTGTGGATCACTTCACAGGTGTTTGGCAAAACGATCCGAGCCTGACAAATATCTTTGAATATAAGGAACAGATTAATGCGCTTTATGCTCAATTCGGTTCCAAAATCAATAAATTCAGCTATATGTTGGGTATGCGTTTTGAAGATTCCAACATCGACATTAACTTTTTAAGAACGGAGCAGTTTAACACTAAGAAGTACAACAACTTCTTCCCTAGCGTATTCTTATCTTATTCTTTCTCACAAGACAACAGCATCAGCATTAGCTATAGCAAACGCATTAACCGTCCGAGAGGTCGTTTCCTGAACCCGTTTAACGGATTATCGAGTAACATCAACGTATTTGCCGGTAACCCGGATCTGAATCCTTCTTATACCAATTCATTTGACTTAGGTTATCTGAAACGTTGGGACAAAGTAACCTTAAATACATCGGCTTATTTTAACAAAACCGACGACAGTTTCCAGTTTATCAAAAAAGCAACAGGAACTGTAATTGACGGTAACCCGGTATTTGCGAATACACCGGTAAACTTAGCAACCGAATACCGGTTTGGTTTTGAATTTACATTAAACTATACACCTTATAAATGGTGGCGTTTGAACGGTAACTTCAACTTCTTCCGAAATGAATTAGAAGGAAGCTATACGTATATCGATGCCAACAATACTGAAATCTTTACCGATTTAAGCAATACGGCTTATAGCTGGTTTACCCGCATTAGCTCTAAAGTAACATTACCTTACGGTATCGACTGGCAAACCAACGGAACCTACAATGCTCCTCAAAATACTTCTCAGGGAAGAAGTGAAGGTATTTTATCGGCTAACCTTGCTTTCAGTAAGGATATCCTAAAAGACAAAGCAACTATTGCGTTAAACGTAAATGACGTATTTAATTCCCGAAAAAGAATTACAGATACCAGCATTCCTTTATTGCTTAATTCACACAGTGAAATGCAATGGAGAGAGCGCCAGATCAACCTGACTTTTACTTATCGTTTTAACAAAAGTAAAAGTGACAGAGACAAACAACAAAAACGTGACGACAACAACGGTGGTGGTGACGAATATATGGGTGGATAATCACGCCTTTGAAAACTATAAAAAAAGCTCCGGAATCCGGAGCTTTTTTTATAACTGATTATTTTTTTATTTGATGATCAACTTTTTAATTACCGTTTTATCCGCAGCAGTAACTTTAGCAATATACATTCCGGAAGTCAAATCCAATTGTAAACGGGTTGTTCCTTCGAAATCGTATTGACGAACCAATTGTCCGGCAACATTATAAAGCTGAACCTGTCCGCGATCTGCAATACCGCTTACCATCAGATAATCGGTGGTTGGATTCGGATACAATACCACTTGTAATTTTGTCATATCGTCCGTTGTTAAAGTAGCCGACCATGTTTCTCCTGCATGAACACCCCAAATATAATCCGCCAAATTAGGATGATCAATAAATGGATTACGGTTCATTTGCCAGGTATAAATATAATTATTACGATTCATTTCAAAATCATCAGAAGGATCGCTGTGATTCCACGTTAATAACGAAGCTAAATCACCCAACTGCCCTACTGTTGTATCCGGCGGATTTCCGTTTACCAAATCCAAAGCATTATAACGAATCGCCATATAAAATAAAGCTCTTGCTACATCCCCTTTCCACGATCCCTGATTACCTACAGGACCGTTGTAATCCGTTCCCCCATAATCCCGATTGTTACGCGAACTGTTTTCCGGTCCGTCTTCCGCTCTTAAATGATGTGCATCGGCATGAGCAGCATTGATATCATCCGCATTCGTTGGCAACCAAACATTAATACCATCCGGTGTAGAAGAAGTTCCGTTGCTAAAACCGCCACGGGATTGCGGGTAGATGTGCTCCCGATTCCAGGTTCCTACGTTACTGCTTCCGGTTTGAAAATCAAGTTTAGCCCGAGGTGCTTCAACATACATCATCCATACCTGATTACTGTTTAACGGATTCTGATCTGCTTTTTTCAAAATATCTACGATGTCACCGTAATTATGCGCACGAACAACAGCCGGATTTGCAATAATATTCTGAATCGCCTGTTTTAAAGCGGCACCGCTTAAGCCCTCCAGCGAACTGTAATACCCAACCGGAGCGGTACTGGAAACTACGCCATGTGTAGGATTTAACGGTGTTCCCCAGGCGGAGGTTGTATAATCATTGTCGATTACACGGATTTCAATAAAATCATTCATTCGTACATATCCAGCAGGAAGCGTTCCGAATTTAATACGCAACACTTCATCACCTTCATCTTCATTATCATCCACTAACTGAATGGTTGTGGTAAAAGAATTGGAACCAGCCGGTATAAGAACCGTCGTATTACCGGTAAAATCGGCATTGGTAAAACTGCCGTTATTCAATGTAAAGTTAAAGGTAAGATTACTTGTGACATTGGTTTGCGTGGTAAAGGTGATCGTAAAACTATCACCTTCCGTCAAATGTGTTGTCGGAGCTGTAATCGTAATTCCGTTAAACTGAATACCGCTTCCGTCGTTATTTCTTCCGGGTGTCGGTGCTTTTACTTCATATGTACCGTCATTCTTTCGTTGGATCGATTGCGTTGTACCCTGTGAATTCGCATTTTCGTTTATTTGCGTTGTGACACCCAATGCCGTCAACAATGCTGTAGCTTGTAAATTACTATTTCCATACACCAATGCATCGATAAGATTCGTTGTGGAAGCCGGTGTGTTCATTGGAAAGTCAGAACCGTTTGCCTGATAAATCGCAATCGCATCGGGTCCGTTCTGAACCGTATTGATCGCGAAAAGATAGTTCGGTACCGGTGATACCAAAGCATTACCCAATACAATAATTCCATTTGCATCAGTTACCAAACCATCCAGATCGATGGCATAATAACTTAAATTGGATGTTCCGGCACTACCTCCGTTAAATAGCACCAATACATATCCGTCTAACGGAAAATTGGGTACTGTCGATTTTAATTCAATAAATTCTTTGTCATCCGTTGATGGTGTATCCGAATCCAATTCGTTGATAACCACCTGAGAAAACATCAAATTTGATACTAGTAAAAGTAAAATTTGCAGTAGTTTTTTTGTCATTTTAAGAAAGTTTAAAGACAAATGTAGCCATAAACCCCAAAAAAGAGCCGCTTTCAAATGTTAATACTTAATTGGATATCAAAAAATTACATTTATTTAACATCAAAAAAGTTAATTTCGACAGCAATAAACAACAAAAACACAATCGTTTTTTTTTTCTTTACGTTAAAGAATTTTAATCAATATTCTGAATTAATATTGTAACATTGTGTATCAGGAATGTGAAAAATAAAAATCAGGTCTAACACCACAAGAAAAGTCAACAATTGAAAGCCTATCTCTATCTTTGTATTGCTTTATTTTCCGGAATTTGTATGAGGGCACAACACCATAGTGCCATGCAAATCACAGTGGACCCTGATGCCCGAACATTAAAGATTCAGCAGGAAATTACGTATTATAATACAACCCGGGATACGTTAAAAGATTATATTTTAAACGACTGGAACAATGCCTATTCCGATAGAAACTCTCCGTTAGCCAAACGCTTTTCCGATGAGTTTACCCGAATTTTCCATTTAGCCAGTGAAAGTGACAGAGGACAAACCAATATTATATCGATTATTGATCAAAACCAGAGAAGATTGGAATGGTCCCGTTTACCCGATCAGCCCGATCTGGTGGATGTTCATTTATTAAATCCTGTATATCCGAATCAAAAATTTAAAATCAATATTGTCTACTCCGTAAAAATTCCAAACGATCGCTTTACCCGTTACGGTTTTGACAGCAATGGCGGATTTTATATCAAAAACTGGTTTTTAACTCCTGCCCGATACGAAAAGGGTACTTTTGTAAAAGACAGCAACGAAAATCTCGATGACATTTCTAATGCGGTTTCCGATTTTGACCTGCAAATCAAAGTTCCGTCAAATCTAACGCTTACTACCGATCTTGATGTTATAGAATCCGGTACTGAAGATACTCATACCTTATACACCCTTCAAGGTAAAAACCGTCAGGATATCCTTTTGGCTGTGGAATCGACCCCAACCTATAGTTTGTATAAAAATGATAAGACCGAAGTAGCTACCAATATTCAGGAAAAAAAACTGAATGATTTCCAAAAAGCAGTGATCATCGACCGGGTGGTTAACTATGTTTCGGAACATTTGGGAAGTCCGGCGCAAAATAAAATGATCATCAGTCAGATTGACTATGACCGTAATCCTTTTTACGGACTGAATCAGCTTCCGAAGTTCCTTCGTCCTTTCCCGGATGAATTCGTTTATGAACTGAAGTTCCTGAAAACCTACATCAACAATTATCTGAAAAATACCTTACAGTTAAATCATCGCGACGACAATTGGATTTATGACGGTATTCAGGTTTATACGATGATGAAATACATCGAGGAAAATTATCCGAATGTAAAAATGACCGGAACATTAGCCCGCTATAAAATATTAAGAGGTTTTAGTCTTTTTACCACCGGTTTTAACGAGCAATACAGCTATCTGTACCTGATGATGGCGCGTATGAATCTCGATCAGCCTATCGGTAACCCTAAAAATACTTTTGTTAAGTTTAACGAACAGATTTCCGGAAAATACAAAGCCGGACTCGCACTGAATTATCTGGATTCTTATTTACAAAATCAGGATGTAGACCATGCGCTACATGATTTTGTTACATTAAATAAATCACAGCAAGCATCCCGTTTGGATATGGAAAATATCCTAAAATCCAAAACGGATAAAAATATCGACTGGTTTTTTAAATCGGTTATCAATTCCAGAGATCTGATTGATTATAAATTCGGAAAAGTAAAAGAAAGTGAAGACGGTAAAACCGTACAGGTAACGGTTAAAAATAATGCTTCTGCTACTGTTCCGATTTCCCTTTACGGCGTAAAAAACAATCAGGTAATATCGAAAGTCTGGCTTCCCAATATAGCCAACGACACGGTCGTTACGGTATCGAAGGAAGGAATCGACAAACTGGCGTTGAACTACGGTAATGAAGTTCCGGAATTTAACCGTCGTAACAATTACAAAACGCTAAAAGGATTTCCGTCATTAAATCGTCCGGTTAAGTTTAATTTTTTCAAAGACCTGGAAGATCCGCAATACAACCAGCTTTTTTATGTACCGGATTTCAATTATAACTTATATGACGGATTAATTCTGGGTATGCGTATTCATAATGAAACCTTACTGGACAAACCTTTCCAGTTTGACATTATACCGGATTATTCCAGTAATACCAAAGAACTGGTGGGAAGTGCGACACTCTCCTATTTCCAAAATGTAAGGGATGAACGCTTGTATAATATTCGTTATTCCATTACCGGTTCGACGTTACATTATGCACCTAATGCTTCGTATACAAAAATTACGCCTTCGGTACAATTCCGTTTTCGGGAACCCGATTATCGCGAAAACAGAAAAGAAACGATTTTATTCCGTCATGTATTCGTAGAGAAAGAAGATTCGCCGTTACTTAAAAATAAAAAGGAAGAAAATTATTCCGTTTTCAATGCCCGTTATTCCGTCGGAGAAGCGGAAACCGCTAAATTATATAGCTTTCTGACCGATTTACAGATTGCTAACAATTTCAGTAAAATATCAGCCGAATACCAATACCGTAAATTATTTGACGACCGTCGTCAGTTAACCGTTCGTTTTTTTGGCGGTACTTTTATGTATAACGAAACCGGAACCGATTTCTTTAGCTTTGGTCTGGATCGCCCTTCCGATTATCTTTTCGGTTATAACCTGATCGGACGTTCCGAATCCACCGGACTTTTTAGTCAGCAATTTGTAATGGCCGATGGCGGATTCAAATCCAAACTAAAAAACCGTTATGCGAATCAATGGATGACAACAACCAATGTTAGCTTTAGTATCTGGAACTGGGTTGAGGCTTATGGCGATGCGGGAATCATCAAAAACAAATATGCGGATCCGCAATTGGTATACGACAGCGGAATCCGTCTGAATCTGGTTCAGGACTATTTTGAACTCTATTTCCCGGTGTATTCCAACAACGGTTGGGAAGTAAAAGATCCGAATTACGGACAGCGAATCCGATTCGTCGTAACACTTAGTGCCAGAACTCTTGTATCGCTGTTTACAAGAAAGTGGTTCTAAACAAACCTTAAAAAAAGTCACATTTTTATTTTATTTTATTAAAAATACCTTCAAAAAAAATAGTTTTCAATAAAATATATTCAACAAAAGCATCACATATCTCCTTTTTTTTATCAAATATTAAATTGTAATTTTTACAATTCTTTGTTTTGTATTGAGTAAATAATTAAATTTGTCCCAATCTCATTTATTATATAATTATGAATCAAACGGCCGCTAAAGAAGCGCTTTCATTTGAAGATTTCAAAACTGAAGTGCTTAACGATTATAAAATTGCAACCACCAGTAGAGAATGCAGCTTGTTGGGAAGACGCGAAGTACTGACCGGTAAAGCGAAATTCGGGATTTTCGGTGACGGTAAAGAAGTGCCGCAGTTAGCTATGGCTAAAGCATTTAAGAATGGCGATTTCCGTTCCGGATATTATCGCGACCAGACTTTTATGATGGCTATTGGTGAAATGACTATTCAACAGTTTTTTGCCGGTTTATACGGTCATCCTGATTTGGCTCACGATCCGATGAGTGCCGGACGTCAAATGGGCGGTCACTTTGCAACGCACAGCCTTGATGAAAACGGAAACTGGAAGAATCTTACCGCACAAAAAAATTCCAGCGCTGATATCTCTCCTACTGCCGGACAAATGCCTCGTTTATTAGGTTTAGCACAGGCCTCAAAAATATACCGTAACGTAACCGGATTGGAAAACAATATCAATTTTTCGGTTAACGGAAACGAAGTAGCCTGGGGAACAATCGGAAATGCGTCTACATCAGAAGGACTGTTTTTCGAAACGATCAATGCAGCAGGTGTATTACAGGTTCCTATGGTAATGAGTGTTTGGGATGATGAATACGGAATTTCCGTTCATGCCCGTTATCAGACTACAAAAGAGAATATCTCCGAAATATTAAAAGGATTCCAACGCGACGAAGAAAACAAAGGATATGAAATTATCCGGGTTAAAGGATGGGATTATCCGGCTTTAGTGGAAACTTACGGAAAAGCAGCAGCCATCGCCCGCGAACAACATGTACCGGTTTTAATTCACGTTCAGGAATTAACACAACCGCAAGGTCACTCAACATCCGGTTCTCACGAACGTTACAAAAGTAAAGAACGTTTAGAATGGGAAACCGAATTCGACTGTTTGGCGCAAATGCGTAAATGGTTAATCGAAAACAATATCGCTACAGCCGAAGAAATTGAAGCGATGGATGCCGAGGCGAAAAAGCAAGTCCTTGAAGGTAAAAAAGCAGCCTGGAGTGCTTACCTGAATCCGATTAAAGAAGAACAACAGGAATTAGTGGCCTTTTTAAATACGATTGCCGCTTCCAGTCCGAATAAAGTATTTATCGAAAAACACAGTAATGATCTTGCTGCTATAAAAGAACCGATCCGTAAAGATATTCTGGTTACGGCACGTAAAGTATTGCGCTTAATCGTTAATGAAAGCGGAAGAGCACAACTAGCAGCCTGGATTACGACTTATACCGATAAAATCCAACCGCGTTACAGTTCGCACCTGTTTTCTGAATCAAAAAATAATATTCATAACGTAGCAGGAGTAGCTCCGGCTTATGATGAAAATTCTGAAGACGTGGATGCTCGTTTGATCATCCGAGACAATTTTGATGCTATTTTCTCTAAATATCCGGAAGCGCTTATTTTCGGTGAAGATTCCGGAAATATCGGAGATGTTAACCAGGGATTGGAAGGGATGCAGGAAAAATACGGTGAATTCCGTGTAGCAGATGCCGGTATTCGTGAAGCGACCATTTTAGGTCAGGGAATCGGTATGGCGATGCGAGGTTTACGTCCGATTGCTGAAATTCAATATCTGGATTATTTATTATATGCTATTCAGATTATGAGTGACGATTTGGCAACATTACAATATCGTACTGCCGGTCGACAAAAAGCACCATTAATCATAAGAACACGTGGTCACCGTCTGGAAGGAATCTGGCATTCCGGTTCTCCTATGGGAATGATTCTGAATGCTATCCGTGGTATTCATGTACTGGTACCGCGTAGTATGACCAAAGCTGCCGGATTTTATAATACATTATTAGAAACTGACGAACCGGCTCTTGTAGTGGAATGTCTGAACGGTTACCGTTTAAAAGAAAAAATGCCGACCAATTTAGGTGCTTTCAAAACCCCTATCGGAGTTGTAGAAACCATTAAAGAAGGTAGCGATATTACTTTAGTTTCCTACGGTTCAACCTTACGTCTGATTGAACAAGCTGCAAAAGAATTACAGGAAGTAGGTATTGATGCCGAAATCATTGACGTGCAATCTTTATTACCATTCGATATTAACCATGATATCGTGAAAAGTCTTGCGAAAACCAATCGTTTACTGGTAATTGACGAAGATGTTCCGGGTGGTGCTTCGGCTTATATCTTACAACAAATTATTGATACGCAAAAAGGATACCTGCATCTGGACAGCCAACCGCAAACTTTAGCGGCCAAGGCACATCGTCCGGCTTACGGAACTGACGGAGATTATTTCTCTAAACCTTCAGCCGAAGATATTTTTGAGAAAGTATATGAGATCATGAACGAAGCCAATCCTTCAAAATATCCAAATCTTTATTAATAAAGTATTTTAAAAAGCCGGAAAATTTCCGGCTTTTTTATTCCAAAACGTAACGTTTTATCCCATTACCGTCTTGTAGTTCGTTTCTACAACAATTGGTTCTCTGCCGGCGGACTACTTTCGAATATTTTCTTCATGATTATTTTCCTAAAACTGATTATTAGATGAGATGATAATCCGGGAAAAATCATTCCGCTATACCAATTCCCTTATTACAACAGTCTGAAACAAAAAAATAATACAATATGCCTGATCATTTTTATGTAATAACCGGAGGACCGGGTGTCGGAAAAACGACATTACTGGAAGCGCTTAAACAACAAGGTTATCTTTGTATACCGGAAATTGCCCGGGAAATCATCCATGAGCAAATACAACAAAACGGAACGGCCTTACCCTGGAAAGATTATGCCTTATACACCCGGCTAATGCTCGAACGTTCTGTAAACAGTTATTGCGATACGATTCAAATTTATAACGGCACTGAGCCTGTATTTTTTGATCGCGGAATTCCCGACACGCTATGTTATGCTTCCTTAACCGATCAGCCAATTACCGAAACAATGGAACGTTTCATCAATCAGTATCGCTATAATACAAAAGTTTTTATGTTACCGCCCTGGAAAGCCATTTATCATACCGATACCGAACGCAAACAGAATTGGGAAGAAGCGATCGCTACATACGAACAAATGATCAAAACTTATCAGCAATACGGCTATCAGATCATCGAAATTCCGAAAGATAGCGTTCAGAATCGTCTTGCCTTTATACTACATCATATATCCTAAGATTACTTGTTACGGATCAAATCTTGTTTCGTTTATAATATCCCGTTCTAAGCTTAAAAAAGAGATAACCGGAAAACGATCGATAAAATCATTGTGATATTTACAATCTTTACTCAATCGTAAAGTGATAAGAATGTCGCTTTTGTATTTTTCATCACTTATAATAACAAAATAGCATATTTCCTCAAAAAGTGTTGTTTTTCAAATCAATATAAAAAAAATTGTAACTTTATAATACGAAAAGTTATAAGAATATCGTTACTAAAATTTATAAGAAAACGTCCTATGCCGGAGAAACAATACTACAGTAATCATCAGGTTTTATGCCAATCGCCCAAACCTTTGGATCTCAAAACTTTTATCCCGTTATATTCCGGACAAACGGAAATAACTACTGCAAAACCTTACCAGGAAGACTTTGCCGTTTTTGAGATTGATCCAACTGTAAAATTGATCGGCGTGGCTCGTTTTGATTTTACAACCGTTATACTTTGCCTTTCCGGAAGTCTGGATTGCATTGTCGGACAACATCGTTTTACAATAAAAGCGCAGGATATTGCTATTATTCCTGCCGAACATATTAATACATTATCCGGTTTTTCAACCGATTTTAAAGCCCGGCTTATTGTTTTTAAATCCGATTTTCTGAAAAAAGGGTTTCTGAATACTGCCATTTTGGATGAATTACTCTATATCAATCCGGACTACCCTCCTGTTTTTGAATTGGATTCGGCAAACTTTGAATCCAACCGTTATAAATTCGACAAAATACAGGAAGAACAAAACAAGGCCAATCCTTTTTTTCTGGATATGATTCGGCTTTACCTGATTCAGATTTTGTTTGATTATAATCGGGTTTGTGAAATATGCTTGCTCAACTCAACAACCAACATGAACCGGCAATTTCAACTCGTTCATAAGTTCAGAAAACTGATTGACAAGCATTTTGCTACGCTAAAAACAGTTAAGGAATATGCCGATCTGCTTCACATTACGCCTAAACATTTGGGAGAATGTACCAAACAACAACTGGGCTATTCAGCCATAGATCTGATTCACCAACGAATTGTATTGGAAGCTGAATTCCTATTGCGTTATTCCGAATTGACAATTAAAGAAATAGCCGGTTTTCTCAATTTTGATACGCTTTCGCATTTTGGTCGTTTCTTTAAATCTCAAAAGAACATGACCCCTTCAGAATATCGTCAACTCCGGTAAAATTGGTTCTTTAAACCGTAATCCTGCTCTTGATGTCCTGGCTGTTTCGCCGGAACTTTGTCAAAAAACAATATGAGAGGTTTAAAAGCAGTGGTAGTAGCTATCGGATCAGTCTTCTTAACGACGGCCTGCCACAACAAAACAGAAACACAAGAAACAATGAATGAAAAAACAACCGGGCTTAATGCCGTACAATTCCGGGTTGCACGTCCGACAAACAATTTAAAGGCAGTGGTCGCTTTTTATAAAGATGCTTTAGGTTTAAAAGAACTCGGCTCCTTTACCGGTCACGACGGATACGATGGTGTTATGCTCGGACTTCCGGATGAACAGTATCATCTTGAATTTACACAACACAGCGATACAACTCCTTTACCGGAACCGACCCGGGAAAATTTACTCGTCTTCTATTTTGATACACCGGAAAAATATCACAAAGCAATCCAACGTATGACTAACTTCGGAATACAACCTGTAGCACCGGAAAATCCGTATTGGATCGGTAAAAGCGAAACCTATGAGGATCCGGATAAATGGCGTGTAATTCTTTTTAACGGTCTTTATAAACCATAGCATGTTATCACTGAACCCGCAATTTCGCAAAACAACAGGAGCTTTTTTTGAGCTCCTTTTTGTCATAACTGTCGGTTTCGGTGTTTTTATTTATTCCGCTACCCAAAGTATTGCTTTGCGTGATAAGGGCGTCATTCCAACCTATAATGATACCGATTTCACAGGAATACTCCTTTATGAAATAATAGCACTATCGCTTATTGCTCTGTTTTTAAAATACAGGAAATGGACTATCTCAGATTTCAACCTTGACTTTCGTATAGCCTATCTTTTAACGGCACTTATTTTAGTATTCATCCGAAATATCCTAAGCTATTCCGGTACCAAACTACTACTAACTTTCGATATTGCTCCTCCGTCAGTAAATTTTGACACCGGATTGTTTAGTATTGTCTCTATAATCCTGATCAATTCCTTTTATGAAGAACTTCTCTTAATCGGTTATATTTTTAAACGCTTCAAAAATTGTCATCCTCTTCTCCCCTTAACATTCAGCTTACTGCTTCGGGTTTCTTTTCACACCTATCAGGGTTGGGGTATGTTACCGTCTGTAATCACTTTAGGACTTGTTCTTGGCATTTATTATCAGAAGTATCAGAAATTGGGACCGGTTATCCTCGCCCATGCGATTGGTAATCTCTTTAATTTTCTTAATTATTACCATAATTGGCTTTCGTTTTAAAATACAAATGTTTCTTTTATTCGTACAATTCTTCTAAATTTGAGATAGTAATCAAAAAAGCATAAAGATTATGGATAAATCAATTCAAAAAATAACACCTTTTCTTTGGTTTGATAATCAGGCTGAAGAAGCCATGAATTTCTATATTTCCATTTTCAATAACGCAAAAGTACTCAAAACGAGTTATTACAGCGAAGGCAGTCCGGCTCCGGCCGGTACACTGATGACTGCTTCTTTTCTATTAGAGGGACAGGAATTTGTTGCGCTAAACGGTGGTCCGCAATTCACTTTTACACCGGCTGTTTCCTTTGTTGTCAACTGTCATAATCAGGGTGAAATCGATACTTTATGGGAGCGTCTTTCCGAAGGCGGTCAGCAACAAAAATGCGGTTGGTTACAGGATAAATACGGTGTTTCCTGGCAAATTGTCCCTTCAATTATGGGCGAATTAATGGGATCCGGCGACAGTCAAAAATCACATCGCGTTATGATGGCATTATTACAAATGGATAAACTGGACATTAAAACGCTTCAGGATGCGTATAATGGCTAAGTCTCACAACTATATTGGTTCTTATTAAATACATTACACACTATGAATCCGCAAACATACAGTGCCAAAGCCGCAATGCTGATCCGAAAACCGGTTTCGGAAGTATTTGAAGCCTTTATAAATCCGGAAATCACCACTAAATTTTGGTTTACCCAAAGTAGCGGGCGATTGGAAGCCGGAAAATCCGTTCAGTGGGATTGGGAAATGTATCATCATTCTATTACTGTCGATGTTAAAATTATTGAACAGGACAAACGGATCGTAATTGAATGGCCAACTACAGTAGAATGGATTTTTACAGCCCGTGAAGATAACACGACATTCGTTAGTATTTCCGATTCCGGTTATGACGGTACAATGGATGAGATTATCGCAGACGTCCGCAATTCTACTGAAGGTTTTACATTGGTTTTGGCCGGCTTAAAAGCTTATTTAGAACATACTATCCAATTGAATCTCGTAGCCGATCGTTTTCCTGATTTTGAGCCTTAATTCTTTATGAAAAATATCTTTTTTTATGGTTTTCTGTTAATCTGCTGTAGTGTTTTTGCCGAAAATCCGATTATTACAAATGTTGATTTTAATGCTTTGGTTCAACAATGGAACAAAGCACACGATACTAAAAATACCAGTTTATTTGCTATTGTATTTGATGATACCGTTTTGTTTTACGGAAAGCAGGAAAGTAAGGCTGATTGCATTTCAAAAAAAATCGCCTTATTTAAAAAATTTCCGGATTTTAAGCAGGAAACCGGTATTGTCAGCCAAGAAAAACAAGCTGACGGAACGGTTAAATGTAGCTTTACCAAAACAGTTCATTATAACGGAAAGAATGAAAATTATCCGTCTTATCTCATTTTTAAACTTTCCGGTTCCGATTGGAAGATCATTGTTGAAAGTGATCTGATTACCGATAAAAACCTTGCCAAAAAGAAAACGAATGCTGTTAAAGTCCCGGAAAATGCAGAAAAAGGGGACTTTAATGGTGATGGAAAATTCGAATATATGTGGTTAGAAACACCTCAGTTAAGTGAAAATGAAATGGATTGTATAGGCAGTTGTAACAGCTATATCCGGTTTTCCGATGCTACAATTCCTACAATCAGCATCCAGGATTGTATTGACGGTATCCCGGTCAATAAAGGGGATTTGAACGGAAACGGAACAGACGAAATCGGTTTGCTACCGGTATGGTTTACCAGTTGCTGGCATTCCTATTATGTCTGGACACTAAAAAACGGCAAGTGGATTTATGCGGTAAAACCTTTTCCTACACATTGCAATCAATGGGAGAATGATGTAATTCCGATTGAAATTGACAAAAAACGCAAAGGAAATGTGATCATCCGCTATAGTTTACTTACAGACGATGACATTATTGTGAAAACGGCATCCGTAAAAATAAACTAACCCAAATCTGATACATATGAAGATTCTACAGTTTAAAATTGACATAAAAGCATCCCGAACGGCTGTATGGAACGCTTTATGGGAAGACTCCAACTATCGCAAATGGACACAGGTATTTAGCGAAGGATCGATAGCGATATCCGACTGGAAAGAAGGCAGTAAAGTCTTATTTCTGGACAATAGTCAAAACGGTATGTATAGCATTATTGACCAAATGGTAACAGGAGAGTTAATGTCATTTCAACATATTGGGGTTGTAAAAAACGGCAACGAAGAACCTTTGGATGACGAAACCGAAAAATGGTCAGGTGCCAAAGAAAATTATATACTGATTGATTTGGGAGACGTAACCCAACTGGAAGTCAGTATGGATATTACAGAAGATTTTGAAGATTACTTTCAACAAAAATTTCCGTTAGCACTGGAAATTGTGAAAGAAATTGCAGAAAACAGTGCATAATTGTACACGATTACCGGTTACTTTCTTTTTTTAGTTTATCTCTGGTTACGCTATATAGTGCTTCAGTTAAAATGGTAGCCCCTTTTTCATTGAGATGCCCACAATCATAAAATAACGTATCCGAATAACCCGTAGATAAATCCAGTAAATCCGGAAATTTGATTTTTAATTTTTCTATATATCCGTTTGTATTGGTTTTGCTACAGTATGGCGTAGTAAACAATACCAGTTTAACATCATGCGCCTTACAAATGGCTATTATCTCGTCCAAAACACTATTCGAATTTCTTATAGTTTCCGGCAGACTATTTTCTATGGCCGGGATATAATTTCCAAACTTTGGTATAAATCCAATTTCCAGATTGTTACTTGGTTTTTTATTGATTAGCGAAAAGAATAATTCGCGTAACCCAATTTTCGGGTCGTTAAGAGCATATCTGTAAAACGGGATATAAAGTAACTCCCGTTCGTTTTTAAAATATTTTTTGATGTGCTGTATTATAATTTCATTATCCGTATATGGCATTGCTTCTGCAATCGAAATATTAGACGGATTGGTGCTTTCGAAATTGGCATCAAGCTGCAGAAACAAATTTGAAACATGGTTCTGATTGGCCAGTAAAAGCTTTAATTCTAATAAATTATCGTTTAATCCGGCACCTTCCACTCCCAGATTAATGGTTCTTTTCCCGGACAAACTGTCAAATAACCGGGTATCTATATGATTCGCCACTCTTGAAGATCCAAGAAAAACAACATCAAAATGACGCTTTTCCGTTTTTAGAATGTATTGCAGTTTGTTTCTCGGATGCGAATGTAAATAAACCTGTGTATAAACAAAATCACATAAAAATAACAGCGTTATTAGTATCGCTACAAGAAGTACCAATCTTTTCCCAAATTTTTTCATTAGAATTGAAAATAAATAAAATCTGTTATTTGTGAATACACACCTAAAATAATGATGAAAAGTAACGCTAAAATCAACTTTAAAATGGTAAATCTACCAAAAAAAGGATGTTCACGCTCTCTTGAAATCCATTCTACAAACAGGAACCCTCCCAGAATTAATAGCAGTTCGACCGAGTAACGTTCGATCGACAGGTAGGCAATTCCTCCTGAAAAATTAAACGAAAACAGGTTTTTAAGGTATACCAATGCTTTGATTACTGTTTCGGATCTAAAAAACACCCAGGCCATCATCGTTAGAAAAAAAGTTATGATCATCTGTGAAAATTCCCGAAAATTAGGTAGTTTTCTCCCTGCTGCCACTATATCGATATTTTCCCTATTGGTTTTCATTAAAATGGAAGGCATGATATAAAATGCATTTAAAAGTCCCCAGATAATAAAAGTCCAATTGGCTCCGTGCCAAAATCCGCTTACCAAAAAGATGATAAACGTATTGCGAATCCGCATTCTGTTACCTCCCCGACTTCCTCCAAGCGGAATATACAAATAGTCTTTAAACCAGGAAGAAAGCGAGATATGCCAACGCCGCCAAAATTCGGCTATATCGCGGGAAAAATACGGATAATTAAAATTACGGAGTAAATCGATTCCGAATAATTTGGATGTTCCTAAAGCGATATCCGAATAACCGCTAAAATCACCGTAAATCTGAAATGAAAAATAAACGGCGCCCATAAACAGGGTAAGCGAATTTGCCGTGTCATATTTTTCAAAAATTTCATTGGCATAGGTCGCACAACTATCAGCAATTACCATTTTTTTAAATAATCCCCATATAATCTGGTATAAACCATCTATTGCTTTATCGGTATTAAAAACTCTTTTTTTCTTTAATTGTGGTAATAAATGTGTCGCCCGTTCTATTGGCCCGGCTACCAACAACGGAAAATAGCTTACAAATAAGGCATAATCCACCAGATTGCGTTCCGCTTTAATACGGTTTTTATAGATATCGATTACATAGGATAGACCATGGAACGTATAGAATGAAATACCCACCGGCAGGATAATTTTTAAAGTCCAGATTGCTACATTAAACCCAAAATGGTGTAATAAATCGGCAAATGATTCTATAAAGAAGTTATAATATTTAAAAAATCCGAGGAAACCGAGGTTTACAATAATACTCAACCAAAACCAAAACTTCTTTTCATTTTCTTTTGAAGCATCCTGCATTTTTAATCCGGTAACATAATCCAATACTGTGGAAAACAGCAGTAAAAACAAAAAACGCCAATCCCAGCAGGCGTAAAAATAATAGCTTGCCGCCAGTAATAAGATATTCTGTAGTTTGAGATTTTTGTTTATTACAAACCAATACAGCAGGAATACTGTCGGTAAAAATAGTGCGAAACTCAGTGAGTTAAAAAGCATCGTTATTCCAGATTAACAAAACTGATTTGGGGCACAATCCCGAAACAAAGTCTGTTTTTTTATTATTCTATATTCTTATTGTAACATTGTTACGCCGGCGAAAATACAAAAAAGCTATCGTATTCATTTCTTATTTTACATCTAAATAGATGATCATATATTATTTTTCCAAAGCTTTTTATTAAGTATAACGAATACACTTCGCGATATCGGCTCATTGTTATTCATAAAGAGGGAGCACTTCCATAAACTGCTTCTTCCCTTTTGTGGTCAGGTACGGATAAATCGAATGCAGGAATAACAAGGTATGATTTCCCATTGGTCGATAACCGATTGTATTTTCGGTAATTTCTTCAGCTGAAAGATAAAAATCAAGAATAATCTGAATCCGCTTGTACAACATTTCATATTCATCCAATAGCTCGGCTTCCCGAAATAATCCGGAATCAATAAACTGTTCGATCATTCGCAGAAACTGTAATTTTCTTGAAATGATCAATTGCTTATAATGTCCCGAAATGACTTCGTTATTTCGCATCAGATGCACAATATCCAGATAAACAAAACGATAGGCATAAATGGTTACAAAAAAGTTCTCCACAAAAGTAATCAGGTTCTGTAAGCTCACCTCCTTTTCTCCCATCAAGCGGAACTCTTCACTGATGTTATTAACCAGATCAAAATACAAAGCTTCTTCAATATCTTCTTTCTTTTTAAAATGATAGGTCAGATTACCGGGACTTATGCCTAAATGTTCGGCTATTTTCCGTTGGCTTACATTAGGCAGTCCGTAAGTATTAAAAAGCTGTAAACCGGCTTCGAGGATCTTCTTTTTTGTTTTATTCATACAACAAAAATATAAAAATTAGTACAACTGCACTAATCTAAACACTATTTAGTACTTTTGCCCTAAACACTTAATCCCATGAAAGTTATCGAAGAGCATGTTGATCTCAGTGAAAAAGCACTGAAAAGCCTAGTAAAAATTGATTTTTCCGATACTTTTTCCACAACCAATCATCAGGATTCTATAGCTGAAATTACGCGAAAAATATTCGGGCAATCCCCTGTTTGGATTCGAACATTGTTTACAATTCGTAATTTTCTGGTTCGATTGATCGGTTTAAAAAATGAAAAGCCGAGCGATTATAACGTTGGTCTTGCTGTGGGACAATATATTGGTTTTTTTAAAGTTTTTTCGGTCGATAAAACTGAAATACTCCTCGGTGCAGATGACACTCATTTAAATTTCAGAGCGCTGATTCAGAATACTTCTACAGCCAACTATAACATTAAAGTAACAACGTTGGTTGCCTATAACAATCAAAAAGGGCGCTATTACATGCGGTTTATTCTACCTTTTCACCGGATCGTGGTAAAAAGCATGGTTCGCCAAGCGTATCAAAATTAAATTACATCCTAACTTATATCTTTTGAAATTGAATAAATAATAGGTAATTTTAGGTAATTCTAATCCAAACCTAAAAGTTATACTATTATGACTAAGCATTTCCTGTTCCTTTTTATGCTATTGATTTGGGGACCTGTATGGGCCTTAAAACCGGATAAAAATTATGTTGCAAAACCTGAAGACTTATCTTTGACCTATACCGCTAATACTATTACAACCCGCGATGGCTATGTATTACAGTCCTGGGCAATTGCACCTAATAAGGAAAACGATAATAAAACCACTTTGATTGTAGCTTACGGTGATTCGGGGAATATGTCATACTGGCTTAATCAGGCATGGGTTGCTTCCAATAATGGTTATACTGTCGTTTTATTCGACTACCGCGGATTCGGAAAAAGTCAGGATTTCAACATCAACAACGACTATTTGTATTACAATGAATTCGCAACCGATTTGGAAGCAGTAATTGAATGGACAAAAGTGAATCAAAAAAATACAAAAACAGGAATTTGGGCACTTTCAATGGGAACCATTATGACCAATCTTGCCCTTCAAAAACAAAAAGTGGATTTTGTAATTGCCGAAGGACTTGTTTATGATCCGTCAGCAATCGCATCTAAAATCAAACAGGTTAAAAACAAAACGATACTGTTACCGGATACGAATTTTGATATTAAAAAATTATCCCGGTCCATTACTTGTCCTTATTTGCTGATTGCCGGAAAACAAGACAAAATGACAACATCGGAAGACAGTAAGCTTTTTTCAGAACTGGCAAAAGGGCGACAATTAATCGAATTTGACGGCAATCATCTGGAAGGATTCACCAAATTATCCGGCGATGGTTTCGGTGCTATTTATATGCAAAAAATACAGCAATTTATCAATCCGTAGTAACCTGTCAACGTTATAACCATGCAAGACATAAAAGGACTCACAGCAAAGGAAGTACTCGAATCCCGAAAAAAGTACGGCAAAAATCAAGTCGACTATAAGAAGGAAAACGGTTTCTGGAAAGCCGTTAAGAGTCTTGTTCAGGAACCCATGGTATTGTTACTGTTGGTAGCAGCATTACTTTATTTTATCAGTGGAGATACCGGCGATGGTATTTTTCTGGCATCAGCGATTGTTTTGGTAGCAGCAATTTCATTATATCAGGATTCCAGAAGTCGAAATGCGCTTGAAAAGCTAAAGGCGTATACCGAACCGGAATGTACCGTGATTCGCAACGGAATTACCAAAAAAATCAAAAGTGAAGAACTAGTTATCGGAGATTCTCTGGTAGCAGAAGAAGGTACTGCTATTGCTGCGGATGCCAAAATTATTCAATCCAATGATTTTTCGGTTAATGAATCCATACTTACCGGTGAATCCCTACCCGTTGCAAAAGATGCTGAAAGTTCAGATTCATATCTTTATCAAGGTACAACAGTTGCCAGCGGATTGGCTATTGCAACAGTTACAGCTATAGGAAACAAGACCAAACTGGGACAAATCGGAAAAAGCTTAGACAGCATAAAAGAAGAAAAGACTCCGTTAGAAAGACAAATCGGGAATTTTGTCAAAAAGATGGTTATCATCGGAGCAATCGTTTTTCTTATTGTATGGCTTCTCAATTATTACCAATCGGGAGAATTACTCGACAGTCTGCTAAAAGCATTAACACTGGCCATGAGTATTCTTCCGGAAGAAATTCCCGTCGCTTTTACAACCTTTATGGCTTTGGGTGCCTGGCGTTTAATGCGACTCGGCATATTGGTCAAACAAATGAAAACTGTCGAAACACTAGGGAGTGCAACTGTTATTTGTACCGATAAAACCGGAACATTGACCGAAAACAAAATGAGCCTCGCTAAAATATATAATTTTGAAACTGATTCTATTTCGGATTATACTGAAGCCAGCGCTAACGGGAATGCCACAATTATCCGAATGGCAATGTGGGCCAGCGAACCTATTCCTTTTGACCCGATGGAAACGGCAATTCATGAAGCTTACCGGCAAACCCATGTTGATGATGAACGACCGGGTTATAAGATTGTACACGAATATCCGTTGGGCGGTAAACCACCTATGATGACGCATATTTTTGAGAATTCAGCAGGAAATCGCATTATCGCTGCTAAAGGTGCTCCGGAGGCATTTTTAAATTCTATTTCTTTTAGTGAAGACCAGAAAAACAGCATAAATTCTGCCATTAAACAGCTGGCATCTGACGGTTATCGCATTTTAGGAGTAGCCGAATCCCGTTTTGAAGGAGATCATTACCCGAAACAACAACAGAATTTTGATTTTACATTTAAAGGAATCGTTGCTTTTTACGATCCGCCGAAAAAAAATATTACTTCGGTATTGCAAGAATTTTATAAAGCCGGTATTACTGTAAAAATCGTTACCGGAGACAATGCCGAAACAACTGCTGCCATTGCACGCCAAATCCAATTCGTTGGCAGTGAAAAAAGTCTGAACGG
Source organism: Flavobacterium cerinum (assembly GCF_024496085.1). Taxonomy (NCBI): domain Bacteria; kingdom Pseudomonadati; phylum Bacteroidota; class Flavobacteriia; order Flavobacteriales; family Flavobacteriaceae; genus Flavobacterium; species Flavobacterium cerinum. The sequence goes on from NZ_CP101751.1 coordinate 3,547,805, forward strand.
AGATGAACTGATACAAATGGATCAGCAGGAATTACAGCAACGGGTTCGCGATACTCATGTATTTACCCGAATGTACCCGGAAGCCAAACTTAAAATTATCAATGCTTTAAAAGCACAAAATGAAATCGTAGCGATGACCGGGGACGGTGTTAACGACGGCCCTGCTTTAAAAGCCGCTCATATTGGTATTGCTATGGGAAAAAAGGGGACTGAAATTGCTAAGCAAGCCGCCTCGCTAATCTTACTTGAAGATGACCTTTCCAAAATGGTAACCGCTATTGCAATGGGCAGACGAATTTATACCAATCTGAAAAAAGCTATTCAATATATCATTTCAATTCACATTCCTATTATTCTTACCGTTTTCCTTCCATTAGCATTAGGATGGATCTATCCGAATATTTTTTCACCCGTACATGTGATTTTCCTAGAGCTGATCATGGGACCTACCTGCTCTATCATTTACGAAAACGAACCAATGGAAACCAATACCATGAATGAAAAGCCGCGTCCGTTTTCGAATACTTTTTTCAATTGGAAAGAACTCACAACAAGTATCATACAAGGGTTAGCTATAACAGCAGGAACTCTGGGAATATATCAATATGCCGTTTACCATGATTACAATGAAAATACAACCCGGACTTTGGTATTCACCACATTGATCATTGCTAATATCTTTTTGACTTTGGTCAATCGTTCGTTTTACTACTCCGTCATCAAAACATTACGCTATAAAAACAGTATGATTACAAGTATAATAGGCATAACCCTACTACTACTTGGGCTCTTACTTTTTGTACCGCCTCTGACTGCTTTTTTTGAATTTGAAACGTTATCGCTGCAATCTTTAGTGACCAGTATATTAATCGGGTTTATATCCGTAATCTGGTATGAAATTATTAAGGCTTTTAAACGGTTAAACCATCAGAGTTATAAATGGCTTAAAAGACAAATTTGATGTAAAAAATATTTTTCACGCCCCATCAGCATTGATATTTTATGTAATTTCGCTTACTATTTGGACTCCTAATGACGAACGAACGAACCGCTATAAAAACGACCTATTTCAGTATCATCGGTAATACTGCACTGGCATTGATTAAAGGTTTAACCGGTTATTTTGGGAACTCATATGCCCTGATTGCCGATGCCATCGAATCGACTACCGATATTTTCGCTTCGTTTCTGGTATTATTCGGTATCAAATATTCCAATCGCCCGGCTGATAAAAACCACCCATACGGACACGGAAGAGCCGAACCGCTTATCACGTTTCTGGTTGTAGGCTTTCTTATTACATCGGCAACTATTATTGCTTACGAAAGCATTATCAACATCGGAACACCACACGATCTCCCTAAACCCTACACGCTGATCGTATTGGGTGCTATCATTATCTGGAAGGAAATTTCCTTTAGAATGGTTTATAAAAAAGGGATTCAAACCAATAGTTCTTCCTTAAAAGCCGACGCCTGGCACCATCGAAGTGATGCTATTACCTCACTGGCTGCGTTTATCGGAATATCGATTGCTTTAATTTTCGGAAAAGGGTATGAATCCGCGGATGACTGGGCAGCCTTATTTGCTTCGTTCTTTATTTTATACAATAGCTATTTAATTTTCCGTCCGGCTTTAGGCGAAATCATGGATGAACATTTCTATGATGATCTGATTGAAGAAATCAGAACGGTTTCTATTGGTGTCGAAGGTGTTATGGATACCGAAAAGTGTTTTATCCGTAAATCGGGTATGAAATACCATGTAGACTTACACGCCGTTGTAAATGCTTATCTTACGGTAAAAGAAGGTCATGAAATCGCACATCGCCTTAAAGACACATTAAAAGAACGTATTCCGGAATTAGGACATATCCTGATTCATATTGAACCAAACGAATAAAAGTAAAATTACTTTCCTCAACTGACATACTGTTGTCACTATCCGGTTTTACTTTCGTGCCGTTATTCAATTAATGCGTTAACATCATGATAAAAGTAAATACCCTGAATGCTTCCGTAATGGAATGTACCCGTTTCCGGATAGCGGAAAACGCAACTGAAAAAGACTTACTACAAGCTATTTCCGATTTCGAAAATCAGTTTTTAGCCCATCTGGAAGGAATCGCTTTTCATTGCCTTGCCAAAAACGATAAAGGCGAATATGCTAATATTCTTCTGGCTCAAAACACAGCAGTACTCACAACCATAGAAAAAGATATTACTTCCAATCCCGGAGCACTTTCCTTTTTAAAGTTAATCGACAAAAAATCAGTAATAATTCATTATTTGAACATTGAAAAAGAGCCGCTACTTATACCTGAAAATTTTTCCTGTGTCGAACTAGGCACTTTTGCATTAAAAAAAGGAACTTTACAGGAGCTACTGGCTGTTTCCGATAGTATTGAAAAAAATTATTTGTCCCATTTCCCAAATACACAATTACATTTTATCGGTACGCTTCCGGATGATATCTATGCTGAGGTAACTTTCGGTACAACACTTCAATCGACACAACAAATCTGCGCCGGTTATCTGTCGGATCCCAATTGTACTCCGCTAATGGAAATGATTGACGAAACCCGAATGGCGCTTGATTTTTGGAGTGTACTCGCTTAAAATCTGTATTTTTAAAATAATCATAAATTGCATCTTTATATCCAATACCAAAACTTATGAACCCGGAAAAAATAGAATCCTTTAGTGTAATCGGAATTTCCGTACGAACAACAAATGAAAACCAACAAGCGATGAAAGATATCGGATTGCTTTGGCAACAATTTATAACGGAAGCCTGTATCGAAAAAATCCCGAATAAAATTGATTCAACCGTATATTGTATTTATACCGATTATGAAAAAGATCATACCAAACCCTATACTACAATCTTAGGATGCCGTGTATCGGATACAGCAAATATTCCGGATGGGATGATCGCTAAAGACATTTCAGCCAGTAGTTATCAAAAGATAATTGCTAAAGGAAATATATTCCAAGGCGCATTAGCTGAAGCCTGGACCCAAATATGGAATTCCGATATTAAAAGAGCCTATACCGCCGACTTTGAAGTCTATTCAGACAAAGCCAAAAATCCCGAAAATGCTGAAGTTGATATTTTTATCGCAATATAACACGCCCTTTTTATCGGAAACAGCAATATTATAAATCATCCTGAGTTTTGTTTAATTTTACCCAAAACAGCACTACTCAGGATACTCTACTTATACAAACATTCTTTTACCCCTTTCACTTTTACCGGGAAACAAATTTTTAAGCACAATCACAACCATACCAATCACATTGGCAGTGGAAGTTATCAATAAACTAATCAGAACACTATCGGAGAGTTTATAACTATTATTTCTTAGAATATCAAGCACATTACACAACCAGTATACTAAAACCAAAGTATAAACAGCCGAAAATACGACTCTTAAGATCGTATTGGATCGATACCGATCCGTTTTTGATTTGAACTTTCGTATTCTTTCTTTTTCCAGATTCATTGATAAACACTTCCCTTGAACAATTCCGATTTCCATATCAAATTGATTTACAGGCGAAGTATTTAATGCTATCCGTTCTACGTTTTCTCCAAAGCTATTCATCCTCTTTGGCACTCATTTTTGCTTTGTAATGCTGATATATCGTTTCATCATTTAATTCTCTATTCGATCCTTTACAATACACTTCATTCCAGGGTGCACCTTCTTCATGTGTTAAGGCACTTAAATAAACACCATCATACTTACCGTAAATAGACCATATTTTATCTAAAAAAGTCTTATCTCTATCTTTTATCTTTTCTAAAACAGGCAGAGGAATTTTTGACGAAATGTTCCATTTCTTATAATTTTTCTTAATATTCCGATAAAGAGAAGGGAACACAGGCCCCATATCCCAGGCAACCGGTTGTTCATCGGTTAATCGTTCTTTGCCTTCGGTAACGGCAAGATACCATCCGTAAGCGATATAAGTTAGTTTCAGGAGCTTCATCGGTGTTAACTCTCCTCCTTTTCCGTACTTTTCAATGTAATAATTGGCAATTGTTGTGGGACTGTATGGCATAGATTCTTTGAATTACGGTTGCTAAAATTTACTCCTTTAGCCACAATTAATACTAACACGAAGTACGTGTTTCTTTTTTGACTTAAACTGTTTTAACAAAATTTGTCCTCATTTCTTTCCGAATCGACCAAAGTAAAAAGTAAAAACGTCGGTTCAACCGCTTTTATATTTCCGATATAATTTTATACTTTTGAATACTAAAAAAAATTGAAACAATGGCACAAATCACTTTACAAGGAAATACCATCCACACATTCGGGGAATTACCTGCTGTAGGAACACAGGCAAAAGATTTTCAACTGGTTAAAAACGATCTTTCCGTAGCATCACTATCCGATTTTAAAGGAAGTAAGGTCGTTTTAAATATTTTCCCAAGTGTTGACACGGGTACTTGTGCAGCATCGGTTCGTAAATTTAACGAAAAAGCAAGTAATCTTGAGAATACAAAAGTACTTTGCATTTCCCGTGACCTACCTTTTGCACAAGCGCGTTTTTGCGGAGCTGAAGGCCTGACTAATGTGGTTAATCTTTCCGATTTCAGAGACGGAAACTTCGGAAAAGAATACGGATTAACAATTACCGACGGACCTTTGGCCGGATTACATTCCCGAGCAGTTATCGTACTTGATGAAAACGGAGTAGTACAATACAGCGAACAGGTTTCGGAAATTGTAGATGAACCGAATTATGACAATGCTTTAGCAGCACTTTAAAAAATCAATGAAAAAAGATAATTCCTTTTTTACCGGCCGGCTAAGAAGCCTTGTTTTTGCTTTTAAAGGAGCATACAAACTGGTAACTACTGAACACAGTGTTATGGTTCAGTTTAGTCTGGCAGTACTGATTACACTGGCCGGATTTTATTTTCAGATTACGAAAGAGGAATGGTTAGTACAAACCCTTGCTATCGGATTGGTACTTAGTATCGAAGGTTTGAATACCGCTGTCGAAAAAATAGCGGATTTTATTCATCCTGATTATCATCAAAAAATCGGTTTTATAAAAGACATAGCTGCCGGTGCTGTATTTTTTGCAGCTATTGCCGCTATAGCTGTGGGATTAATCATATATTTGCCACGGCTAACCTGATTTGCATTTTTAGCAACATAATTTCAACTTTCTGAATGGCAAAAGCGACCAAAAAAGATACTTCTGATAAAGGAGAAAAAACGGCTAAACCGAAATTTTCATGGCAGTTATCACGCCAGTACAAAGTCCTCCTGGGGGCTTTACTTGTTTTATTTTCGGTAGCCCTGTTACTCTCTTTTATTTCCTATTACATTTATGGCGACTACGACCAGAGCGCACTAACAGACTTTAGTGACCGTAGTGAAAAAACCTATAACTGGCTGGGAAAATTCGGAGCTTTCCTTTCTGATATTTTCCTTTATAAAGGATTTGGAGTTGCTTCCTTCCTTTTTGTACGGTTATTCTTTTTAGCCGGTGCCTATTTATTGGTTGATCTATCTTTAGGCAAACTCAAAAAGACCATGTTCTGGGATTTATTTGTGATGGTTATTCTATCCATCTTATTTGGTTTTTTCTGGAACTATGTACCGCAATTAGGAGGTGTAATCGGCTATGAAATGAACCTTTTTGTCCAGGATTATTTGGGTAAAACCGGTACTTTCCTTGTATTACTTTTTGGTATTATTGTTTATTTAATTCTAAAAATCAGAATCTCCACAGAAGGTATTAAAAACTTTTTTGAAAGATCAAATCAATCTTTTACAGAAGAATTAAATCAGGACAAACCGGTTACCGACAGTCAAATCATCACTCCGGTACCACTTCCCGATGAAATCGTAGACGAATCCATTACCACTTCCAATCCAAGTCTGGATTTTAACAATGAAGAAGACGATGAAATTCTGTCGAATATCGAATTAAAAACCAAACCTTCATCATTTGAAATCAATAAAGATGCCTTAAAACCAACAATTGAGCATCCATCCGAAATCACACTAAAAACAAAACCTGTTGAACCCGTTGTTCCGGTAACGGCACCTCCGGTTATCCCGACAGCACCTGCCTCGGAAATTATCCAAACGAATGATGAGCATTTTGTGATCGAAAAAATAGAAGAAGAAACCTTTGTAGAAGAAAATCTTGCCGCAAAACTGGTTCAGGATTTTGGAGAATTTGATCCTACACTTGAGTTATCCAACTATCAGCTCCCTTCTGTTGATCTTCTTAAAGAATATAATTCCGGTGGGATCACAATCAATCAGGCTGAACTGGAAGAAAATAAAAACCGTATTGTTGAAACCCTTCGCAATTACAAGATTGATATTGCTCAGATTAAAGCAACTGTCGGACCAACCGTAACTTTATACGAAATTGTACCCGAAGCCGGTATTCGTATTTCAAAAATTAAAAGTCTGGAAGATGATATTGCTTTGTCGTTAGCTGCTTTAGGTATTCGTATCATCGCACCGATTCCGGGTAAAGGAACTATCGGTATCGAGGTTCCGAATAATTCACCGACAATGGTGTCCATGAAGAGCGTAATCGGTTCACCTAAATTCCAGACAGCCGAAATGGAATTACCAATAGCCCTTGGAAAAACCATCTCCAATGAGACTTTTGTAGTCGATCTGGCAAAAATGCCGCACTTACTAATGGCCGGAGCAACCGGACAAGGTAAATCAGTCGGACTAAATGCAGTATTGACTTCCTTACTTTATAAAAAACATCCGGCAGAAGTAAAATTTGTCCTTGTTGACCCTAAAAAGGTAGAATTAACCCTTTTTAATAAAATTGAACGTCATTATCTGGCCAAACTTCCGGATACAGAAGACGCAATCATAACAGATAACACCAAAGTAATCAATACATTAAACTCATTATGTATTGAAATGGACAACCGTTACAGCCTGCTAAAAGATGCAATGGTGCGTAACATTAAAGAATATAACGAAAAATTCAAGCTTCGTAAATTAAATCCGGAAAACGGACATCGTTTCTTACCTTATATCGTTTTAGTTGTCGATGAGTTTGCCGACTTAATCATGACTGCCGGTAAAGAAGTAGAAACACCGATTGCTCGTTTAGCCCAATTAGCCCGTGCCATCGGAATTCATTTGATCATTGCAACCCAGCGTCCGTCAGTAAACGTTATTACCGGTATTATAAAAGCCAACTTCCCGGCTCGAATTGCTTTCCGTGTGACATCTAAAATCGATTCAAGGACAATTTTAGACAGTCAGGGCGCCGATCAGTTAATTGGTCGCGGAGATTTACTTTACACACAAGGTAATGATCTTACCCGCGTACAGTGTGCTTTTGTTGACACACCTGAAGTTGAAAAAATAACCGAATTTATCGGTTCACAAAAAGCCTATCCGAATGCTTATTTGCTTCCGGAATACGTAGGCGAAGAAAGTGGCATAAGTCTTGATATTGATATTGCTGATAGAGACTCTTTATTCAGAGATGCTGCCGAGATTATTGTAACGGCACAACAAGGATCAGCCTCTTTGTTACAAAGAAAACTAAAACTGGGCTATAACCGGGCCGGACGTTTGATCGACCAATTGGAAGCCGCCGGAATCGTAGGACCTTTCGAAGGCAGTAAAGCCCGAAGTGTATTAATCCCGGATTTAGTAGCGCTCAATCAATTCTTTGATAATGAACTAAATGACTTGTAAAATGCGTACTTTTCTTTCACTTTTAACATTACTCCTATTCGGTTTAACCTTACAGGCACAGGATTCTAAAAAAGCAAAAGACTTGCTGAATGAAGTTTCAGCAAAAGCCAACAGCTATGACAACATTGTAATCGATTTCCGTTTTACACTTCAGAATCCGAAACAAAACCAAAATCAGGATAGCAAAGGAAACCTGACTTTAAAAGGAAATCAGTTCGTTTTAAACTTTATGGGCGTAACCCGTATTTTTGACGGCAAAAAGAACTATACCATCATTCCGGAAGATGAAGAAGTAACAATTTCGAAGTATAATGAAAATGATGAAAATTCCATTACACCTTCAAAAATGCTGACATTCTTTAACTCCGGTTATAAGTATTCATGGGACATCCTTCAAAACATCAGAGGACGTAAAATTCAGTATATAAAACTGACGCCATTAAGTACTAAAGACAAAACCAAAGAAATTCTGTTAGGCATTGATACTCAGACCAAACACATCTATAATAAGATTGAAGTAGCTAAAGACGGTACGAAAACGACACTTACTGTTAATTCTTTTAAAACGAATCAGCCTATTTCGAAAAATCATTTTACCTTTACCGAGAGTAAATATCCCAATTATTACATCAATAAATTAGACTAATTATCGGGTGAAAATATTAGACCGTTACATTCTTAAAAGCTTTCTGATTACATTTGCTACGGTATTTGTAATCCTTTTTTTTATATTCATTTTGCAGGGAATATGGCTCTTTATTGCCGAATTAGCCGGTAAAGATCTCGATGCCTGGCTGGTATTCCAGTTCCTTTTGTTCTATTCTCCTAAAATGATTCCGTTGGTATTACCGCTGTCTATTTTATTAGCTTCGATTATGACTTTCGGTAGCTTTGCCGAGAATTACGAGTTTGCCGCCATGAAATCGTCCGGGATATCCCTGAAACGAGCCATGAAAAGCCTTAATATTTTTATTATCGTTTTAAGTTTCGTATCCTTCTTTTTTGCGAATAATGTTATTCCGAAAGCCGAATATAACTTCGTTAACCTCCGAAAAGAAATTTTCCATACCAAACCTGCAATGGCAATCGCCGAGGGGCTTTTTAATAAAATCGGTAATTTTTCCATTAAAGTAGACAAAAAATCCGGTGAAAAAGGCGAACAGCTTCAAGGTGTAACGATGCACGAAAAATCCAATTTGGGAACCGGAAACAAATCGGTTATTAAAGCCAAAAGAGGCGTTTTGATCAACGAAGAAAACTCAAACATCTTAAAATTAGATCTGATTGACGGCTATTACTACGAGGATATTATGCCGAAAAACTACGAGGATCGTAAAAAAGAACCTTTCGCTAAAGCCGCTTTTAAAAAATACCGCGTGAATATTGATCTTACAGTATTAAATCCGGTAGACGAAAACGATAAGATTACGAATACCAACACGATGCTTACTTTCAATGAATTGAATTATACGATCGATTCACTTGAAACCAATCTGAAAAAAGATAAAATTTCCTTTGCCGAGAACATCATACAGGGAACCGATTATGCCCTGAAACATAAATACCGTCCTATGGGCGGTGATCCGAACAAAACAAAAGACCTCCTTTCCTTACTGAATCCGGAATTAAAATATAAGGTTTTGGAAATTGCTAAAAACAATGTAACCAGCCTTAATTTTTCCATAGATAACAACAGTACCGACTTATTGGAAAAACAAAAAAACATTAACGTACACTGGATTGTGCTTCACGAAAAATTTGTTGTGGCCTTTTCTTGTCTGCTAATGTTCTTTATCGGTGCGCCACTGGGTGCCATTATCCGAAAAGGCGGATTGGGATTACCGATCGTTTTTGCTGTACTGATCTTTATTATTTACCACTTTATCAACACTTTCGGTAAAAAAGTAGCACAGGAAAACGGTATTCCTCCCTTTTTAGGTACCTGGATGTCATCCATAGTATTAACCCCGTTGGCTATATTCCTAACCTATAGAGCCACAAACGACATTGGTGTCATGATCAATTTTGATTGGATCACGGCTCCGTTCCAAAAACTTTCAGAAAAACTTTTCAAAAATAATAACAACTAAAATGGCAACTAACACAAACATACAACTCAACACTATAGAAGAAGCTATTGAAGATATCCGTCAAGGCAAAATTATTATTGTTGTTGATGACGAAGATCGCGAAAATGAAGGTGATTTTATCGCAGCTGCTGAAAAAGTAACTCCAGAGATGATCAATTTCATGGCCACACACGGTCGCGGTCTGATTTGCGCTCCTTTAACAGAAGCCCGATGTAAAGAATTGGAATTAAACCTAATGGTAACGAACAATACGGTACTTCACGAAACCCAGTTTACCGTATCTGTTGACTTAAAAGGACATGGTTGTACAACCGGTATTTCGGTACACGACAGAGCCAAAACAATCCTTTCGTTAGTCGATGACAATACAAAACCGGAAGATTTAGGTCGACCGGGGCATATTTTCCCTTTACGTGCGAAACAAGGCGGTGTATTACGTCGTACCGGACATACTGAAGCCGCTATCGATTTAGCGCGTCTGGCAGGCTTAAAACCAGCCGGAATTTTGGTAGAAATTTTAAATGAAGACGGTTCGATGGCTCGCCTTCCGCAATTGGTTGATGTCGCTAAAAAATTCGACCTTAAAATTGTATCGATTGAAGCTTTAGTGGCTTATCGTATGCAACATGACAGTCTGATTCAGAAAAAAGAGGATTTTGAAATTGAAACGCGTTTCGGAACTTTCCGTTTACGTGCTTATTTACAGATTACCAACAAGCAAGTACATATTGCTTTGACTAAAGGTAGCTGGAGTTCCGGAGAACCTATTCTAACCCGTATCAATTCAACACATGTCAATAATGATATTTTAGGAACGCTTACAAATGATGCTGATAAACGTCTGGATGATATGTTCCGTCGTATTAACGAAGAAGGTCGTGGTGCGATATTGTTTATCAATCAGGAAATTCAGTCATTGGATATGCTTAATCGTTTATCGGAATTAAAAAATTTACAGGCTCAGGGGATTAACAAAGCACCGCAAATCAAAATTGACACAAAAGATTTTGGTATCGGGGCTCAGATGTTACACGATTTGGACATTTGTAAAATCCGTTTATTATCTAATTCGGAGCAGACAAAGCGTGTCGGAATGATCGGATATGGCCTTGAAATTACAGAATATGTAGGATTTTAATTTTTTTTGGATTTTATAAAACCAACACTATAAAGCAGTTACAAAAAATAGTTGATTTTACTACTATTTTATAGTTCAAAAGACTTGTAAAACCCGAAAAACGCATTATATTTGCAACCGCAATACAGCAATGGTTGCAACATATTGGAGAAATGGCAGAGTGGTCGATTGCGGCAGTCTTGAAAACTGTTGACTGTAACAGGTCCGGGGGTTCGAATCCCTCTTTCTCCGCAACAATCTTCTAAATAATGAAGAAAACGCAAATGTAGCCCTAAGATTTCTAATCTCAGGGCTTTTTCTTTTTTAAACGTGGTAATGACAAATGGCGACAATTTAATGAAAAATTGTTCTTTTAAATCGTTACAAAATAGTTACCATTGATTTGGAAAAGTATTATAACTAACCCATTTATAAAGCGTTATAAAATAAAGTTTGGGAGTCTCACTCTCCGTAGCTACCTTCTAAAATTATGCAGCTATTAATTCACTAAGGGATTTCAAATCTTCTAACAATTGGTTTGAATTTTGTATGATAAGGTCACAAAAGCTATAAAAAGTAAAAAAACTAAAAGCACACAAACAGAGGCAGGGACCTGTGTAGTGTGCTTTTTTGTTTAATCGTACTTCCGTTGAATTATACTTGATAATGATATACTTAGATGTACCAATCCAAGTATATAAATGCCTAGGTCAATTTAGTTTGCAAACAATGCGTTATGTAAAACTACAGCTGCTTGTTGTATTGAAACTTGAATCGCTGGAATATGGGCGATTGGATTCAACAATCCGTAATCATGGATAAAGCCTTTGTACTCGGTAATGGTAGTTGGAACACCTGCCTGATCTAATTTTCGTGCATATGCGACACCCTCATCATATAAAATATCATTCTCGGCTACTTGTACCAATGCTGGCGGCAGACCTTGTAATTCGTCTAGTGAAGCTTGTAAAGGAGACGCATATTTGTTTTTACGGTCTTCTTTTTTAGGTAAATAATTATCCCACATCCATTTCATCAATGGTGTTGTAAGAAATCTTTCCTGAGCAAATTTAGTATATGATGAACGGCTGAAATCGGCATCCGTTACCGGCCATAAAAGTACTTGCTGTACTAATTTAGGTCCTTTTTTGTCTTTTGCCATCAGTGCCACCACAGCTGCCATATTACCACCAACACTATTGCCAGCAACGGCTAATCTAGTGCCATCTACCCCAATTTCTTTTCCATGTGCAGCAGTCCATTTTGTAGCAGCATACGCTTGATTAATTGCTATAGGAAAACGAGCGTCGGGAGCAGGTGTATAATCCGGGAAGACTGCAACAGCGCCGCTATTTACAACCAAATCTCTAACTAACCTTCTGTGGGTTGGATAATCTCCCAAAACCCAGCCACCGCCGTGGAAAAACATAAAAACAGGTAATCCGTTTTTAGCTCCTTTAGGTTTCACAATATGAAGCTTCACGGTTAAACCGTCCTGAGTAATTGTTTTTTCAGTTTCTTCGATATCGGAGTAATCGTAAGTTACAGAATTTTGAGCCCCTACCAAAACGAGTCTGGCCTCTTCTGGTGTCATTTGTTCTAGTGGTTTTCCATTACCACTGTTTAAAACTTTTAAAAATGCACGAATATCTTTTGATATGTTTGGGTCTTGTGCAGCTGGTGTTTTCTGCTGTGCAACTGTTGGTGTAGTGTTAAACATCAATGCTGCGAGTGCTGATAAGGTTATACCTTTAAAGAATGAATTTTTCATAATCTATATTTTAAATTGTTATTTTTTATGAGACAAAGGTATGTCGCGATAACAGCTTTATATAGATTAAAAAGTGTATTAAAATTGTACTTTTTTCCTTTTAAAGTTATTTTTATTGTTTTTTGAATTCTTTTCTAAAATGTGCAGGTGTGTTTCCAAGCTTTTGAGTAAACATTCTGTTGAAATAACCCGGATCGTCATATCCCAGCTGATACGCAATTTCCTTTATGCTTAAATCGGTATAATAAAGCAGTCGTTTTGTTTCGAGTATAATCCTGTTTTTGATTATTTCGTTTGGATTCTCCAGATTCAATTTTTTAAATTTATGGGATAATGTTTTAGGGGCCAGACTCATTAGGTCTGCATAATCGGCAACAGCATGTTTTTCACGAAAGTGAATTTCAACCAGACGGCTGAAATTTCTGAAAAAATCATGGTCAGTGGACTGAAGCATTATCTGATCATTTTCGAGATTCTGTTTTTTCCATTCTCTTGTTGCCTTCAAAATTAACTGTTTTAAGTAGACGCGGATCAGTTCTTCTGAAGAAGAATCTTTCAGTTCGATCTCTTCTTTTATTTGGGAAAATAGTTGCTGTACGTTAACCATTTCCAATTCATCAAAAGCTACTTTAGGGATTTCAAAAATATTATTGAATAATAATCCATCGCACGCAACTTCAGCATCATGAATCTGAACACAATAAAAATCCCTGTTATAATAGATGAAGTGAGCAGGAGTATTTGAGGCTTTAACGATAGTAAGGAACTGATTGCTGTTTACAAAAAATACAGCCGGTCTATCCAATTCATATATTTTAAAATCGACACTGATTATGTAATGTGCAGGTACCAGCAAGACTTTAATGAAGGGGCGAAAAAAATTAGTATTAATTAATTCCAAATTCTGATGATCAAAGGTGGTACAGCCTAACTTTTTGTATTTAGATTCAAATACAAGTTTATTATTTTCCATTTCGCAAATTTATGTAAATCTTTTTTGCTCGTTTAATTTCAAGCCTTATTGAACGGTAAATATACTTCGCCTTGGCAATCCATTCGAATTCAGGCTTCTTTCTAAAATTTGGGGGACACTGCCTTTATGTTTTCTAAAAATCTTACTGAATGACCAATAGTTTGTACCGCAGTAAAAATAGTAAGAATTTGATGCCATATAGTTTATTATTTTATGGACGGAAAGGTATGTATTACTTGATAATTCCTGATAAATATACTTAAAAGTTATGGATTAAAAAAAACAGACAGACAAGTTTGTCTATTTTGTTTTTTTGTTTTAAGTTTGTCCTGTCGAATAGTACAGGATGTGTTATTCGAAAAAGATGACTCAAAAATTATTAACAACTTAATTTATTAAAAACATGGAACAGAAACATCCACTACCACCGTTTACATTTGAATCAGCATTGCAGAAAATCCAGTTTGCAGAAGACGCATGGAATTCACAAGACCCTGTAAAAATTTCTAAAGCCTACACCATCGACAGCGAATGGCGAAATAGAGATAAGTTTGTAAACGGGAGAGATGAAATTGTAGCATTTCTCGCTGATAAATGGACAAAGGAGCTGCAATACAAGCTTAAAAAAGAATATTGGTCACATACTGACAACCGTATCGCAGTTAGATTTGAATATGAGTATAGTGACCTGGAGGGGAACTGGTTCAGGGCATATGGAAATGAAAACTGGGAATTTGATGAGAATGGTTTGATGGCCAGAAGATATGCTAGCATCAATGATTTAGCAATCAAAGAAGAAGACCGAAAGTTTAAATAAATGAAATCTTTATTAGAGTAGGATTAGCAAAATTTTAAGGAAGCTAATTCTACTTTTTTTAGTAAAGAGAGTGACAGGCCACGTTTCCTTCATCTTGATAATTTTGTACCTCTACTGGTTACTTCAAATCCATTTAAAGACAGACAGGTTTGTATGTTTTTAGGATTAATTATATATTTGTTCTATAAAAACCACCTTATGATAGCTCCAAAAGAAAGAATTATGGATGTAACCTTTGTCCTCTTTGCCAATCAAGGTTACAATTCAACAGGTATTAATCAGATTATTTCTGAAGCAAATGTTGCTAAGGCAAGTTTTTATCAGCATTTTAAATCCAAAGAGGATTTATGTGTTGCCTTCTTAAATGCTAGACATGCTTATTGGTTCAGTGAGCTTAATGATTTTATAAGCGATAAAAAAGATGTGAAATCAAAGGTTCTGGCGACATTTGATTACTTAGTTTATAGGAACGAAAAGGAAAATTTCAGAGGCTGCAGTTTCTTGAATATTTTATCTGAAATTCCGGGCGATAATTTAAAAATACTGACTGTAATTCAGGACCATAAGAAAGACCTCCGGAAATTTTTTTCAGATTTTATAGAGGATGAGGTTTTATCAGACCACATATATATGCTGTTTGAAAGCTCCATAATCGAAAGTCAGATGTTCAAGTCCAATGAGTTGATAGAACGATCCAAAATGATTATTACAAGTTTAATTTCATAAAGAGTGAAAAAAAGCATTCCGAATTTATTATTGTCTTTGATTTGCTAAGTGTCAAATTTGTGACAGTAGCCTAATAATGACAGTAATTACGTTACCAAATCGTTACCGTTTTTGTTTTAAAATACTTAAAGGCTTATAAATAGGGCTATAAAGGAGGATAGTCCGAGACCCTTCCTCTCTGCAAAATCTTTTAAAAGCTCCTATTTTAGGGCTGTAGATTAAAAATTGGATTAGTACATTCAAGTATATAAATGCCATATTTTATTCATTATGGCTTACAAAAGGCATTTAAAACTGGTAGTAAGTACCAAAAAAGAACTATTAATCAAACTACAAGGAGGATTAACAAAAATCAAAAATAACACCAATGTACCAGTTATTTCTGACAATTTCGAATTTATCCCAAAATTCAAAATTGTCACAGTAATTTTATCTTAACGGGATAGTGTGCATAGTTTACAACTTCCTAAAGCCTTAATCCGCTATAAACAATAAGTCATATAACTAATGTATAATATTTGATCATATATATTTACTTAGCCAATCTTATTAAAATACAACAAAAGCGGCATCAGGTGTTCGATCGTAACACCTCTCATCCTCAAAGAATTTTCTCACAAAAGCCTTAAGCAAAATGTTTAAGGCTTTTTTATTTCTTCTATTTTTCCTCAAACCAACCTGTAAGATATTCTATATTTTTCGCTTCGAATTCTAACTCAATAATTTAAAGTTAATTAGCTAATAAATTAGGTAAAAACACGTATTGTTTTGTTGTGTATAAATTTCTTTCTTGTGGATATACAAAATACAGCTATATCGCTTTTTTACGAAATAAATAAGGAGAAAGTTTTGTGAGAAACACTGTTATATGCCACTTCAACAAACCACTAACAAACGATTATAACTACAATAACTTGCATAGATAAAGGCAACAATCATAAATAATTTTAAATATTCTTATTCTAAAGAAGAGAATTTTGAAGATACAATGGGTATTTAAGGTTGTTCCTGAAAGTCAAAAATACAATGATTTTTTTACCAAAAATGCAGAAGAAGTGGACGATAAAAATTTGAAGATAGCAATGATGAATAATCATCATCAAGAAGAGTATATTGCGAAAGCTATTCCAGAGAAAATTATTGAAGAATTATCAACTTTATTTGAAAAGACAATTATTTCAAGTAGTAATAAAAATAATTATAAATCTTTTGCTGCAGAATTTAGAACTAGTCCAGCGACAAAAGTTTGGGAGAGAATTGTTAACAATGGATTAGCCGAATATAATGATGAAAAAGATATTCATACATATACTAGATAAAAACAGCATATAACAGCCATTTGATACAATAGCTAATTTTCTTTGTTTTGGAAAATTCGTTGGATTTTCCAATCTAGTTTCACAACATATTTCTCCTTAAATTCCCGGCTACTTCGCCAAGTGGCGGAACGTTAGCGAAAATCGCTACAAAACTGCCATTAAAACCAGGTACGCATAACCGTAAGCAAGCTTAAAAGTGAAATAGCAAAAAAACTTAATAATAAAAGTTGTCTTACCTTCTTCAAATCATTTTTAAAAACAAGAATCTTTGGATCCTTTAGTTTACAAATTTCTTCATTACTTGCCGAAAATAGATTTACCACTTTTCCGTCTAATGATTCAGTAATCGTTTTATTCTTTATATAAAAATCAGGATGATTCTTCTTTATATATGAAGATGAATCAAATGTTACTTTCATCATTCTGAAAATTAGAAAAGGATAAAACAATAAACCAAATATAATTGGAATGTAATTTGAAAATTTCAGTTTAATCAATATCAAAAAAGCTGAGACAAAAAAGGTAAAGATTATTAGATAAAATATTTTTCTATAAATTGACATTAAAACGAATTTAATACCAAAATTAGCAAATTTATGACATCCGTTAACAACGGTTTTTAGAATTTGGAGGTTTGACTGTTTAATGGGACGATCCCGCTCTAAAATCTTTACTTTGTTACAGCATCCACTCTTTAAACTTTTCGGTATATTTGTAAGCATCAGTAACAAAAATCCCTACTTACACAAAGCCGGTAATATATTAACGGCAAGCAAAAAAAACGACGCCTAAAGAAAAATATGAATGTAATATTTGAAATCCCTTTAATTATTTTAACAGCAATTTTATCTTCAAACATTTCCATGCAGGATGTAAAAATTGGTGATAGAGAAAACTCACTAAACAAAATCAGCTTGAAAATTGTAGCAAAAGAAAACGGGATGATAAAATATCTTACCGAAAATAAAAATCATTTTTCAGTAACTTGTGAAAATAGAAAAGTCGTTTACATGGAAAATGATTGGCTTCAAAATTTAGAAAACACAAAACCTTTATTTTCAAACTTTATTTTTGGAAAAACTTCTTTAAGAGAAATTCGAAATATTTATCACACAAACGGTTTTACCTATAGAGAAAGAGGAGGTTTTGTAACAGAAACTGATTTAATTTAATTTAATTTAATTTAATTCAATTCAACTGCTTCGAATTCGACTCTCCTTATAATGAAGTTTTAGTAGTTATTACGAAAGCTTCATTAAAAGCCAAAATAACAGAAAAGAACATGGCTGATAAATTAAAGCTTGATGCAATTATTATTGCCGATAAAAAATACTTAGATGAAACTTGGGGTGATGAAAAGGCTTTTGATCCAAACTATAAAAAGATTAAACATTAAAAACATTGACAGCCATTAACAATGGTTTTGAAAAATTGGGGCTTTAGGCTTAATGGAAGGATCTTTTCGTATATTTGACTTCACTCCTACTGAAAAGGTTTAGGGACAAAATCCCCAACTTCTTAAAGCCGGCGGGACATTAGCGGTAATATTTCCTCAACTAACCTGAAAAAAATCTTAAATGAAATACAGTATATATATTGTATTGATCTCAATTATTCTCTTTTCATGCACTAAAAAAGAGAAAGATTTTGACTCTTTTGAATATTCTTATTGCGGAACTTTTTCTACATTTTTCTCAATCAAGTTTAAGCAAAACGACACAATATTCTTAAGAGAACATTGGAATAGCGGAGGCAATAAAGATATTAAGTTCCCCAAATCTGAAAGGAATTATTTTGCTTTACTAACCGAAAAACAAAAACAAGAGTTGAGCAATTTATTAAGTAAAATTAATTTTAGAAAAATTAATTCAGAATATTTTGAAGATTACAATGATGGAAGCGCATTTCAAATAATTTTTAGAAAAGGGAATTTTAAAAAGAAAGTTTTAGTCCACAGTTATCACATTCCAAGGGAATTAGATTCACTTTCTCATTGGATTTATAAAACAAAAATGAAACTGAAACTAAATGAAATATCTCAGAAATTAGAATTTGAAAGCGCAAAAGAACTATTTCCGCCACCTCCGCCGCCGCTACCAGTTATGAAATGAAATACTACCGTAACAATGTTTTTGTGCATTAGCCCGCTTATCATTCTTAAAAACACTCGGAGCATCAAAATTTCTTATTACATATATTCTTAACTTACTAATATGGTGCCAAGCCGTGAAACGTTAGGCGACATGAAAAAAATTAAAATATGAAACAAGCATTTCTATTATTCACACTTCTATTTATATCGAATAATTTTGCTCAGAGTTTAGAAAATTACCAAATAGATAAAAATATTTCTCTAAGTATGCCCCAAAACTTGGAAGTATCTGATACTTTGCAACAGAAAATAATCCAAGGTTTTTTGGGGAAAAATGTAGTTATAATAACAAAAGCAATTTTAAAGGATACTATAGTTACCATTGAATGTGAGAAAGATTTACTGGAATATTATAATGGTGCACAAAAAGGTTTTTTAGAGAGTACTAAAGGTAAATTGTTAAAAAAAGATATCATTAAGATTGATGGGTTGAAATTTTTAAATCTTAATGCGATAGTGTCAATAAATGATGAAAAGAAATTATGTGATAGTTATATTTTATTCTTAGATAATTATACATATTCTTTGTCATTTATTCAGTCTATCAACGAGGATCAAAATTTTAAAATCAAGAAAGAGGAAATAATTTCGTCAATTAAATTTCAAAAAGGATTAAATATAAACAATCAGTTTAATCACTTTGGAAATAGTACGCGAGCATTCAAATCGGGTGAACTTGTAGGTAAGATATTTTTTTATGTATTATTTACCTGCGTAATTATTTATTTAATAAAAAGAGGTCGAAAAAAGAAAGACATCACCTAACAACGGTTTCGTGAAATGGCAAGGCTTGGTGCATATTTGGAAAAGTTTGGGAGTAAAAGGCTTTTCTCTTATTCCTATTTTTCTTTCTAACTTTTTTAGTAATAGTCCCCTACTTCTTAAAGCCGCCGAACATTAAAAATAAGTAAGCCATAATAATATTAAACAATACGATCATTATATATCACCCAACGGCATTAAAATACAACAAAAGCGGCATCAGGTGTTCGATTTTGATACCTCTCAGCCCGCAACTTTACAAAAGCCCTGGTTTTAAAATCAGGGCTTTTTTTATTCTATTTTTTTGCAAACACGGATTACAAAACCCGATAGCGCGGGTTTGCTTATCCGGTTTCAACTTTCTCACATTCAATAAAACTCCCCTTTGCTACCGGAGGATTACATCGTGTGGCATTTTTATCGCTTTCTTTAAAAATTATCTTTAGGCTATTATAATCAAAAAAATATATAATATTGTTGCCCTTAAAATGTTTGATTTATAATACTTCGTTCGGCAGGGAGGAATTATAGAAAATCTGAACATATAAACAGGATATAAAGATGGAAGAATCAGTCAGTTTTATACAAAATCCAGAAATTCATATCGAGTTTTTTCTAAAAAAGAGAGGCATCATTATTAATGACTTAAAAAACATTTCGAATAATTGGGAACTTTATTTTTTCCGTTTTAATGAATTAAACGAAAGCGAATTAAACAAATATTTGGCTGAAGACCGTTTTTATATTGAAGGTGCTATGCACATAGCCTATTATGGAAAAGAACTCATCGGATTTAAACATTGGGATTTAATAGATCAACTATGTTCCTATTTTATTAATTCTATTTATGAGATAACAATAAAGAATAAAGAATTTGATAGATTTTATTTCCCGGACCAACCTGTTGAAGTTACTTTAACAAAAGAAAAAGAACTTATAAGTATCAAAATTGGTCATGAAAGTCCCGTTTTTCTACACAAGGATATATTTATTAAAGCGTTTTTAAATGCCTGTAAAAATTTTTATGAAAGAATAGATGGAAATTCTTATAAATTGGAAATTCAAAAGATAGAAGAAATTCAAAAATATTTAAAATAAAAAAATAATTATATTAATATTTTTAGCAAAGTACAGACAAAGTGAATTTCAAAAATTTATGTGCTTATTAAAACGAATTGAAATATAGGAAATCCGATATATGGGACTATAAATTCGTTACAAATACGTTTAACAAATCACGGCGGCATCGAAACTTAATAATATGACTGTAAAAGATTATTGCATTGCAATACAAAAACTCTTGACTGAAGTCGAGGAATTAAATTGGGCTAAATGTTTTGAAAATTTTATATCCGAATTGGAACTATCAGAAGATCATTCAACCTACAGAAAAATAATCGCTATATATGGCGGAATGGGATCTTTTGATGATTTAGTACTTTACAAAGACGGTGTCCTCTGCCAAAAGGAAAACGACACTTTACATACATTAAAAAAGGAATTATACAATAAAATCGGGAATGTCTGGCAATAGCAACCTGTTCCTCGTTTCATGATCAAATGAAATGAATCAACTGCAAAGAAGAAATTGATTTCACAGCATTCAACACAAAAAAATTCAACTCATAATTTAGAACTAAATAAAATATATGGAAGAGATTAAAAATTTTATTACCGCTTTTATTCAGGATGAATTTACCTGTAATAAAGCGAATTATGATTTTTCTATTTCTGATGAAGAATATGAAAAAATGCGACTAAAAGTGACAGCTTACTTTCATACTGTGAATGCAGACGAATATTGGAGAGGATTAGAGGGAGAAGATGTACAAGAGTTGGATCATACAATGAAAGAGGTCTATTTTCAAAATGTAAAGAGCGCAATTCCGCGCTCCTTATTTCAAATTAAGCAATACAAAAACCCTAAAGTAGGCGAAGGTTTAGCCAGATGGCTAACCAGCGATGCCCTTTTTGCGTGTTATACGAGTTATACAGAAACCAATGACTTACCGCTTGATTATTCTACTGTATTTTATGTAGCGTCAACAAATGAAGGTTTTAAAATTATCTATAAAATACGCTATGAAAGTGATGTGCCTGAATGGCGTCATTCACACAATTTAAAAATAAATCAAGTAGCGAATCCCGGTAAATTTATAGCTGTTGAAAAATACCAAGCGCCACAGGAAGTAAACAGTTTGGCGGATTACAATGCCGGGTAAAATAATTAATCATTAATTAGATGCGTGATTTCCTTTACTTCGGTTTGAATCCGTATAAAACGAAATGAAATCGGTTAAAGGAAAATCAGATACGAAATAGAAAACAATGGAAAAAGCAAAAGAATTTATTTTAAAATTTTTTACCAAAGAAGCGGAATGCTGGACAAATTTAGAGCTGACTGATTTAGGCCGGTTTAATAATGCTGTTAAAGAATTATAGGCGATGGCAATTGAAGACCTTGATGAGTCATTAGGAATTCTTCAGAGAAATGAATTAGATCAGGAAGATAATCCAACAACATACCAACCTCGTCATTTATATAAACTCAGCGCTTATAAAAATCAAATTTACGGCGATATATGGGTAGCTTATGCTTCAAGTACCGCCACCGAAACGGATCCTAATGCTTATACTATTTTTGAAGCTTTTATTGTAGGCAAAGTTGAAGATGAATTGAAAGTTATCGGAACGATGATGCGACATAAAAACCGCTCAACTATGAAAGTGGAAGGTTGGAAAGCGAGTATATATAACCCATCCGATTTAGATATTAAAAAATTAGGCGAGTTTGTTGCTACAGAACGCTATTTTGAACCTAGTAATCGGGATAATTTTTCACTTGAAGAATATTTAAAAGATAAATAACATTCCGGGGTATAATGGCAGACTACTTTGATATCGTTATATATAACTAATTTTGAACAGTATGATTATACAGATGATCAAGAAATATTCGGTTTTGATATGCCTGGTAACTTCAGTGATTTTAATCGTAATAGCAACATTAGGCTATTCCGGCGGTTCACTGCTTGACAAAAATTCTATAGGCTTTAACTGGTCCAAAAATTTTATCAGTAATTTATTTGCACCAAAAGCGATAAACGGTTCTGAAAACTCGTATCGGATTTGGGCAATCATCGGAATGGCATTTCACTCGGTCGGTTACGGGCTTTTCTTTATCAATATGTCAAAAAAAATCACTCAAAGACAATTGTCGGGTGCTTTAAAATTTATAGGAGTTGCCAACATAATACTTATTTTCTTAATCGCTACGCCCTTGCATGATCTGGGAACTCTATCGATCATTTTAACATTGGCAGGTTTATTTACTATTACTGTATTTATCCTAATGTCTAAACTTCATTTCCTTAAATTCTGTTGTATTCTTTGCTTATTAACTTATTACGGTTTCTTTTCCGTTTTTGGTTTAGGCTATTTGGATTTGGCCATCATAATGCAAAAAGTATATATTGTAAGTTCGATCCTATTAGTTTTAGGACTTGAGTATTTTACCAAATCGGAAGACTTTAAAGCAATTAAATCAGGAAGACAATAGCAGGCTGAAATCAATTTACACAAATTAGACAGAGACACCAACAACGCGAGGTCTACATCAAAATAAACTTAAAATCATAGGATTAACGGGCGTGAAATTAAGCAATTCAACAATGAAAGTGGAAGGTTGGAAAGCGAGCCTATAACCCATCCGATTAGATATTAAAAAAATTAGGAGAGTTGTTACTACAGAACGCTATTTCGAATCCGGTAATCGGAATAATTTTTCACTTGAAGAGTTTTGAAAGATACATAACGTTTATCGTAGCGCATGGCTTTGCTCCTTTCTATTCTACTCTTGAAAGTGTTTTAACTACAAAATCCATTTGTCTGTCAAACCCTGTTTTTAAATCATCAGCCAAAAGCGGTACTTCGACGTCCGGCTTTATTCCTTTCGGATCATTTTTAAAATTCGGCGTTTTCATTTTGTACTGAAGTATAGGAATCCATACCAATGTTTTAGAATAAGGCAGTACAAATGCCTGACCACCTGCATTACTATAATTACTTCCCTGAGAATATTCTCCATAAAATTTTCCGATCTTATATTCCCGCATTAATGCTAATAAATGCCCGGTGGTTGAAAAACAACCTCCATTAATCAAAACACTAATATGTCCTTTGTAAAAATTCGGTTTATTTTGTTGTTTTTTAAACCACCAAAAATCAGTGGCACTATTCGTTGTTGTGAAACAGTTTAGTCCGTTTCTTTTCTTAGTTTCTGCTAAATTTATTTCTTCAATGCTTTCGGGATATTGCGCATAATGCTTCCAGCTTTTCACACTATTATACTTTGCGCCAACATAATCAAAATAGTCATAGGGCCTATCGATCAAATAAGAAAACAAATAATTGGAAATTTCCGCAGCTCCACCACCGTTATCGCGTAAATCAATAATTAAATTTTTAGTTTTCAGGCTGTCAAGCTTTGCGAAAAAAATATCCAATTGATTTTGCGCAATCTTTCTATCGGCTTCATTATAACCATTTACAAAGGAATGAAACTTGAGAACCGCAATTTTATCTTTTCTGATTTCAGTTGTTAAAGGTTGAATGTTATCGGCGGTGCTTTTTGTGAAGCTGTCCAAAGTAATTCCTTTTAATGCAACTTTTTGCTTTTGGTTATTTTTGTCAATAAATTCAACTTCAAATTTTTCACCTGGGTTGTGAATAAAATAATAAAAAGGAAAATTCTTAAATTTCGTATTTAATCCTGTTTCATTGCTACCTTCAAGATGAATAATTTGTTTAACCTCTTTTACTATCGCATCAATATTTTCTACATTTATTTTAAGAATCTGTAAACCGGAATAAATGTTGTTTTCCTTTATTGAATTATCAAAATAATACTTGTTTTTTATCTGATAAATGCTGAATGGAAAAACGGGTTTTTCTTTTAACAATGTCGTAATTTGCCCTCTGTCAACAGTTGTATGCCCGTCTTTGATTTTTGCCATTAGTGTGGCTGTAAGTTTGTAATACTCCACAACGGAAAGATCCCCTTTTATCGAATTTTTCAAATCAAGATAGGTTTTGTCAAATTCTTTTTTCGAACAAAACATAAACTGTCCCGGATGAATCGTATTGGTCAGGTTGTATAGCTGCGTAAATTCTGAAGAAATACTATCTTTTTTTAACGTTTTATCGAACAATGATTGATGCTGTCCAAAACTGAAATTAATCACAAAGCATAAAAACGGGAATATTATTTTCAAATTCATTATTGCGTTATTATTCAGACTTATTATTTATTGAATGACACGTAAAATCAAATATATACATTGCATTACTATGATACAAATAATTAGTACACTAGTCCTGTCTTTTGTTTGAGATAAAATATGGCAATCCCTTTTTTTAAAACTGACATTGAAAGAATACCCGTTATTTAGTATTAAGAGTGAGATCAAATCCCATTAACCGATTCCTTTTCGAGCGCTATTTTTTTATGTTTTGCCCCCCATTGACTTAATTGGTCCCAGATAGGCACTAATTCCACGGCGATGGCTGTCAACTCATAGTCTACTCTTGGAGGAACTTCAGCATAAACGGTTCGCTTTACCAATCCTTCCTTTTCCAACTCCCGAAGCTGTAGCGTAAGCATACGCTCTGTAATTCCATTAATCTGATTCCGTAATTCACCGAATCGCAATTTTCCTTTTTCAAGTTGACAAAGAATTAATAGTTTCCACCTACCGCCTATTTTGCATACCGCATACGTCAGATTACAGTTTTCTACTATATAAGTCTCGTTCAACATATTAGTTGAATTCTCTTTTCTTTTTCCCATTACTTACAAATTTGTTAGTACCATACATTTAGATGTGTAGCACACGAAAGTAGTAATTACCCGATACATTTGCCGTATATCTTAACATAAATTAATATGACATTGTCAGAACAAGTAAATAACGTATTGGCCTATATTCAGGATATAGAAGTGCCTGCAAATCGTACTCCCTGGGAAACCGGAAGAGCGTTTTATGAAAAATTTATTCCGCTCGCAGGAGAAAAGGAAACCGTTTTTCAAATTGAAGAACAAACTGTATTAAAAGACAACCATCCAATCCGGTTACGGATTTATCGTCCGAATGCTACTGAAAAACTACCCGTTATTATTTATTTTCACGGAGGTTGGTTTAACGCCGGAAGTTTAGAAACGCACGATACGCCATTACGCCAACTAACCAATCGTTTACAGGCGATTATCATTGCTGTAGAGTACCGATTGGCTCCGGAATATCCGTTCCCGTACGGATTAAATGATTGTGAATTTGCAGTGCAGTGGATTATCGATAATGCTGTATCACTTCGTATCAATGCCGACAAGATTTCGATTGCCGGTGATAGTGCGGGCGGCGCTTTAGCAGCAACGGTCACAAGAAAATTCCGTCAGAATAGTATCGCTCAGCTCCTTATTTATCCGGTTACCGATAATTCGCTGAAAACAGCATCCTGGAATGAATTTCAAAATGGTCCGCTATTAGATTTAAAAGGCGGTATTCAGGCCTGGGATTGGTACTTACCCAATAGAGCAGATCAAAATAATCCCGATGCAATTCCTTTATTAGCCAATGATTTTGAGGGATTACCTCCCACATTTATAGCCGTTGCAGAATACGATCCTTTACGGGATGAAGCGGTTCAATATGCCGAAAAGTTAAAAGCAAACGGAGTACAGGTAACACTAAGCTTGTATAAAGGGACTACGCACGGGTTCTTCCAAATGGGCGGTTATATTGATGATACAGAAGTACTATTACAGGATATGGCTGATTTTTTTAAAACCTACACTAATACAAAATGAAAAAATACGCATATATAGGTTGTTTAGGATTTATAGCCGTTATCACAACCGAATTCGGTGTAATCGGTATTTTACCGCAAATTGCAACTCATTACAACATTTCTATTGATAAAGCCGGCCTATTACTCAGTGCCTTTGCGTTAGTAATCGCATTAACCGGTCCGTTTATGACTTTACTGGTTTCCGGTATTGACCGTAAAAAGATCATGCTAGCCGCTATTTTTATTTTTCTGCTAACGGGTGTTATTTCCTCCTTTTCCCCTCCTTTTTGGTTACTGATGCTGGTCCGTATATTACCGGCGTTTTTGCAGCCTGTTTATATTTCCACTGCTTTATCAGTAGCGGTAGCCAATGGTAACAAGAAGAACGAAAACGAACTAATGAGTATTGTTTTCAGTGGTGTAGCAATTGCGATGGTGTCGACCGTTCCGTTTGCGACCTGGTTAGCCAGTCGGTTTTCATGGGAATATTCATTTATAATCCAATCTCTGGTAACTATTATAGCGCTTTTAGCCATTTATTTCGTCCTTCCTGATATGCCGGTAGCTGCGAAAAAATCATACGGAAGTCAGTTGAAAATTTTAAAACAGCCAACATTTATTGTCAGTACGGCAATGAACTTTTTTATGATTGCCGGGTGGTTTTCTACCTACAGTTATTTTGCTGAATACCTGAACAAAGCTAAAGGTCTGGATAGTATGATGGTTAGTTATATGTTGTTTCTGTTCGGTATAATTGGCGTCATCGCAAATCGTATTTCAGGGAAGATGCTCAATAAAAATATAGCCAATACCACAGCCTTGTTTTTATCCGGTACTATTCTGATTCCGTTATTGTTGCATTTTTCAGGTACGAACACCATCGCTATAATTTTCGTTATTGCACTTTGGGGTTTTCTCTATTCTCCTAGTTTTCTGAATGCTTCCACTTATATGATTTCATCAGCACCTAAGTCTTTGGAATTTGCCAATAGTCTTGCCACTTCATTCGGAAATCTGGGTATTACCTTAGGCACGACTGTCGGAGGATGGATTATTGCTACAAATGGAGTAGAATACACGCCCTGGCTTACCCTATTATTTGGGGTATTAGCATTTGCAATGATCGTATTGCGGAAATATTTAGAAAAAGGAAGTATATCGGTACAAAAAGATTAACTCCCTCTTTATTTGCAACTTTATAAAAAACCTGATACTACTACTATCAGGTTTTTTCTTGTAGTTTTTGTAGACATGGAATTACTCCCGAATAGACAAAATAAACCCACACTATTCATGCTGAACTATTGTCTCAAATCGTTATTCCCATTCGTAATTTTTATTCGCTGTATTTGGTTTTCTTGCCGTATTTCAACCTTATCTAGTCCGTTTTGATCCAGCGCATTAAAAATGGAAAAGAAATTTTCAATGTCAGAAGGCGATTCTTTTTCGAGGACAAACTCAATTCCGTTGAGCATAGCTCCGGTTTCATGCTCTTCGCCACTTGCTAAGTCTTCACTTATAAAGTTAAAAGTCAGAATATTAATTCCTACTATATTTTTATTCAGGTTTTTGGCTAAGTCGGAATTACCGTTTTCTTTCCAAATTAAAGGCAAATCATCTCCCATTCCATACCAATCTAATTTATCTTTCAGATTAAACGTGTCTATTGTTAAACTAAATTCGTCTAATTGAAAAGCTGTAAATTCGTATCTCTTTCCATCAATTTCAAGAACTATCGGACCATCGTTAAACCATTCATTCTGTTTTGTATTCCACATCACCCAGAATTTTTCAATTCTTTTTCCAATAAGTTCAAATAGTGTTGCATTAAACGCATTCTTAAAATCAGCAGCAGAAGTATGAAAATTCGGTTTATAATTTGGAATGCCAAGCATAGGATTATATAAATGGTTACAACGGGTTTAGGAATGCCAAAACTAAATAAAATTGTTTAAAATAAGTCTGTCATGAATGGTTTTCATAACGAGATCACATTTTATGCAAAAAGCTTGTAACAAAATATTTTAAACTTTATTAGCCTCTAAATTAGGTAAAAACACGTATTGCTTTGTTATTTATAAATTGCTTCTTTTCAGATTAAAACAGAATTGATATTTTGTTAGGTAATATAAGCCTTTTACTAAAGAGAATTAACAACGTAATTTCCGAAATACGACTTATATAACTTTAAACGAAACAAACAAGTGATCGGTTTCGTAAAAGATTGATAATCATTTTTAACCAAACATAATGAAAGAACAATCTCTCGAAAAATTTAAAGAACAACTTTCACAAATTCTATCAAGTGAAAATGCTTTAATAACTAAAGATGTATCTGATACCATTGCGGCAAATTTTTTTCAAATCGAAGTATCTTATGAGATCGATTATGAAATTGAAGATCTACCAAATAATCGAACACAATACATCACTTTTGATGATAATTATAAGGGAAAAACAGTAAAAGTCCAGAATTTATTTTTGAATTATAGGAATCTATTTAAAGAATTACCCGATATAGTACTTACGACAACAGGATTAGTTGAATTTCCTGATCTAGCATTTCTTGGCGCAATTGTATTATGGAACAAATTATGGGCACATGTAAAAGTCGATTTTGATGAAAAACAAGCTATTGCTTTACGTATAATGTGGAAAAATGCTAAGATTGATGATTGCAAGATATTAGATGATCAAGCTTATGGCTACTATAACAATTATATGGTTGGATTGAATAGAAATACAATAACCAAAAATGAATTTGATCAAATAACAGAAAGTTTAAAAAATTTAAAATGCATCCGAAAAACGGGCAATGAAAATGAGATGTGGGAATTAATTGAACGTATAAAAATCTGATAAAACGACTACAAATTTCACATTTTAAGCCAATATTATTTTCAGAAGGCAGTTTGATACAATAGATAATTTATCAACTTTATGTTACTCTCTCTAAAAATGATTCTATCTTTAATCAAAATTATCCCCAAAGGTTCTAACACAATAGATCCAAACAGCAACCAAACATGATTAAAATAAATCTAAACGCACTTGAAGGCGAACTTGATATCGAAATCAAAAAAAATGATGATCACTATAACCTGATCGTGATCTTGTCGAAATCGGACTACTTTCAGGAAAACGGCAAGGCCTGGCATAAAAAAGTTGAAGACAATCAAACGATATTCAAAATTGCGGACCTGATTAAAGCGTGTTATACTACTCCATCCATCCCCAAAGGCATAACAATAAATGACGGTATCAGTAGAAAAATCAGTCTGGAAGATTCCGTTTCTATCCATCTCGTTCTCCAAAATAGCTATTATACAAATACAAATGAATCGGAGTTAATAAAAAGTATCTTTGAATATGTTTGCGAACAGCTTCAAGATCCGGTTCTGGAAAACTATGTACAGGTATTTGATCATTATAAATAATGCAACTGCGATTAAAATCGATTGCTGTTTTAAATCTTTCCGATTTTCAGGTAGCTTGTTTCACTACAAATATTTTGTAAATTGATGCGTTTTTAAACCTCAAACGTTAGAAACAAAAGCAATTTTATCAATATCGGAAATATGGATTCAAATATAGGTTTCAGATTATCGGCAGAAGCAAATACGTACAATTCGGCATTACGGATTATAAAATCCAAAGGCTACAAAATATTTTTATATCCGGACCAAAGTGATGACCTTTACGGTACGTATTGGGCGATAAAAGAAAACCGGGATTTTATTGCTGAAGATCCGCTAAGATTATTGGGAATCATTACAATTTGGGAAACAAATGGGGATAACTGGAGCGGACCAAATCATGAAAATATACGGGATAAAATCGCAAGTAACGCTTTTCCGGATAGTGTTGCGGATATTGAAAAACTGAGCGAAGAAGACTTTGAAGTACTGGTTAAGGACTATACTATTTTTTTAAATCGAATTTTCCCGAAACAAGTACTACCTGTCAACCCAACAAGACAAACGTTTTTTGATGTAATCAGTAACTTCTACAAATGGGATTTGGAACAATTTTACGAATGGGAAGAATAACAACTTCACGAAGCTTCAAAACGTAAACTACAATTTTATGGAAACAACATTTGAAATAAACGATCAAAACCTTTTGCACTTTTTGGCTGCAACAAAAACGAACAATTCTTGTGGTGGCCATACCGATTTTTTGGAATGGAATAACGAAACGGAAGAATTGAAAACGAACCTGACTAAAATCGGACAAATTGCAATTCAGCCCAACGAAAAGCAATGGGATTCGCAGTATTGGGGACAAGAGGCTAAAATTCAGTTAGACCGCTACCCGTATTACGGTTGTGAAATTTTCCAATGTCAGAAATGCAACACTTTTTTCTTTTATTATTTAGAATCAGGCGGACATGGTGCGCAAAAAAGATATCGGGTTATCCGAAAAGAGTTAATCGACATTGAATCAATTACACCTTCTTATCCCATTATAATTGACTATAAAAATTTAGATTATACAATCTTTAAAAACCCCGATTTAACCTATGCTGTTTCAATTAGCAAAAATATCGGAATCGGTTTAGACGTTTACTACCAACTCTCAAAAGAAGAGCAGGAAGGTTATCTGCGGGACGGTATAAATAGTCTGAGTAACAGAATAAAAGATATGGATTTGAATTACAGCAACTATAAAGTTACATCATGGCGGTAAAATTATAGTAAAAGGTTATGTTTAAAGCCATTTATTTATTGGTACGAAACAAATCCATTCCGTTTCTGTTTAAAACAACCGTTTTCCTTTTTTATCGATAAAAAACCAGATTCCGTTTTGTTTTACCAGGGCAGCTCCGTCTTTAAAGGCATCCACACTTTGGTACTCTCCCGGGAACAGTACGTTTTCCTTAGAATCGATAAAATATCCTTTTCCGTCTTTCATCACTGCAAAATTTCCTTCTCCGGAATACATCTCATCATATATAAACGGAATAACCGTTTCTCCTTTTTTGTTGATACAACCAAATTTACCTGACACTCTGGCTATTGCTAAACCGTCATAAAAGCCATATGAATTTGTGTATTTCATCGGGATAACCAGCTTTCCTGCTGTATTAATATAGCCATACAGGTCATTGATGTTTACTTCTGCCATTCCATCTTTAAAATGAAGATGTCCGTCATAGAGCAACGGCACCACTACTTTGCCTTTTTTGTTTATCAAACCACTTTTTCCATCACGTTTCACACAGGCCAGACCGTTATAAAAATAAGATGCGCTTTGGTATTGAGGCGGAATAACAATTTTTCCCTGCATATCCATATACCCTTCTTCCGATTTTCCGCGTAGTCTTATGGAAGCCAGTCCTTCGTAAAAAGAACCCAGTCCATCTACATCTAATTGGACCCGTTTTCTGTTATTCAGGGTATCAATAATGTACCATTGCCCCTTCTCTTTAACGGTAGTTTTATCTCCATAAAAGTAATTGGAACTTTCATAAATAAGAGGAATAACTTCGTTCCCTTTTTTATCGATATAGCCCCATTTTCCATTCAATTTCACTATGGCCCTGTTACTGTCTTCAAAACCACCGATAAAATCGTATTTCAGCGGCACTACTTCGCGACCTATTGTATCAACAATCCCGTGTTTTCTATCCAGTTCGACGACAGCCAGACCCTTATGAAAACTGTAAACAAAGTTGTATTTACAAGGGACAACATTGCGTCCTTTTTTGTCGATAAATCCGTATTTCCTATTAATTCCCACTGTAGCAAATCCGTTTTGATACGGATAGAATCCGGAATAATCCGCCAGAGGATCATCCTTTTTAACGACCTGGGAATTACCCTGTCCACAGCTAAAAAACAGCATTACGGAGCACAATGTTATTATCTTCTTTAGAATAGTCATATTTATTCGTTAGCTGCTGCCATTATTTTATTGATTTCAAAATCCACTCTTTCGATAATCCACTCTTTTTCGGTAAGCTGTAAATCATTTAAAAGATTATTGTTGTTTTCATTAAAATCAACCAGTACATCTTCTAAAAATTCGTTTTTAATTTCTGAAATCCGAAGCGCATCACTCCTATCCAACTTCCCTATTTTAGAAATGGCACTATCCAGTCGGTTTTGCGTAACATAGTTTCTTAGTTCTTCCACAATAAAAGACAAATCTTCTGTTTTTGAAGACACATCCGGAACAAACGACCATTTTTCAGCTTCGTGGAATTTATCTTCCTCGTCAAATTCGGCGTTTTTAAGTTTTACGATCGGTCGCGACAAAAGCGTGCTCTGATCTATTTGATTAAACGGTTTGATCACCACACCTTCAATTAAATTATCTTTTAATTCCGGAAGATTAAATTCTTTTGGAATCATGGAATTCATTCGGATATTAAAATTCATGGCTTCGGCAAATTTTCCGACCAATAACGGTTTGGCATAAAAGATCCCAAACTGATTAAAATAGGCCACGGCACTTTCATAATCCAGATAATATTTAGAATCCGAACCCTTTTCAATCGCAATATCAAAGGCGCAGAATTCAATTGCCGGTGTATAATACACTCCGGTTTGAATCGCGTGTAAATCGGCTATAGGTGCAACCTCCGGATGCGGATATTGTCCACCGAACAATTCGCCGTAAACGATATATTTTTCTCCGGGGATTTCATTGCTTAACTTTTCAAAAAGGCGAAGCATATTATCTTCTAATTTGTTTACCACTAATTGGAAACCAAAAAAATCATCGGTCCACTTCAGATAGTCTTTCCTTTTCGCAAATTTTAAAGTACCGTTTTGATAAACAAAACTAAAGTTAGCCCCGTGTACTTTCTCCGTAACGACCCATTTTAATTTTTCCATTTCAGAAAAATCTTTTTCACTTAGCCCCAGCTTTTTTAAACTGTTAGGCATCTTTTCATATCCTGAAAATTCACTCATTGTTTTTCATTTTTGCTAATGTATTGCAAATTAGTAAGGTTACAACACGTTATTGCTAATAACTACAAATGTATTGGAAATATTTGAAAGAAAAAACTTATTATTTCAATCGTGTTATTTTGTTTGTCATTAAAGCTTTTAATGCTATACTTCAAAATTTAAAAAGCTGAAAATTAGGTATAAATACGTATTGTGTTGTTAGGGGTAAATTGTTTTCTTTCAGGTTTAAGAAATAGGATTTTAGTGTTTTTTATATAGCAAGTAGACAAAACAGTTACATATTAACTTCATATCTAATAGAAATGGGATTATTTGATAATAAAGAATTAATAAACAAAACTAAGTCATTAGAGAAATCATATGAAAAGTTAGTAAATAATCAAAATTTACTAAACAATAGAATTTCTCAACTTAAAAGTGACTTAGAAGAATCAAACAAAAGAAGTCCAGAATATGAAAAAGTTGCTAAAGAAGCATCAAAAAAAACTTCAGAGTATAGAAATCGGGCTAATGAAACTTTAGAAACAGTTAAAACCACATTACAAGATACAAAAGCATTACATAGCGAAATTGAAAAAATAAGATCTGATATAGAATCAAAATCAAATTCAATTCAGACTACATTCAATAAATTTAACGAAGATAATAACGAAGTAATTTCATATATATATGAATTAAAAGAAAAAATA
Organism: Flavobacterium cerinum; assembly: GCF_024496085.1. NCBI lineage: Bacteria > Pseudomonadati > Bacteroidota > Flavobacteriia > Flavobacteriales > Flavobacteriaceae > Flavobacterium > Flavobacterium cerinum. The sequence continues at coordinate 3,581,704 of NZ_CP101751.1, forward strand.
GATTCCATAGACTCTACGATTAATTTATTCGAAGAAACAATTAGAAACCATCCTGACTTTGAAACAGAAATCATTGAACTTGAAACATCTGTAAATAAAATAAAAGAAAATGAAAGTAAGTCATTACAATTAATAAGAATAATCAATAATAGAAAAATTGAGCTAGACACACTGTATAATGAAATTTTAGGTTACGAGGATAAAGATGAATATGGAGATATTTATCAAGTTAATGGCTTAAAAAAAGAGTTAGAAGATTCTTTAGACGGACTAGAAGAACGTACAAATTCATTTAAGAAACAATTTACCGAGTTAGAAACATCCACTATTAAAAACACATCAAATCTCCTAAAGGTAAATAGTGAAAAAATAGCTCAACAAATTAAGGATTGGGAAGAAAAGTATTTTAATCTTAATAAAAAAATAGAAAGTTTACTACCTAATGCAGTTACCGCAGGATTATCTCATGCTTTTTCAAAGAAAAAAGAAGATGAAGTAATATCATATGGAAAGCATAAAGAACAATTTGGGTATGGCATTACAGGGATGATTTCTGTGTCCATTATTCCATTTATAATTAGCTTAGTTACTTTATTTAGTGAAGATAGTTTAGACGTTATAATTAATCGTGCTCCAAAATTAGTAATTGCAATTCTTCCCCTATACATCCCTGTACTTTGGTTATCAATATCTTCTAGCAAAAAAATGAATTTATCAAAAAGATTAATTGAAGAATATGCACATAAAGAAGTATTAAGTAAAACATTTGAAGGTTTATCAGGACAAATACATAATCTTGAAGAAGATAATATATCTAAAGAACTAAAATTAAAATTACTTCAAGATTTCTTACAAATGTATTCAGAAAACCCTGGAAAACTTATTTCAGATTATAATAAATCTGATCATCCTATAATGGAATTATTAGAAAATTCAAATAAGTTAGATAAAACAATTGTAAAAGTTCAAAAAATCCCTGGATTGAATAAATTAGCTGAAATCATAGAGAAAAAAACTGAAAAAAAATTAGAACAGGTTAGTAATGCTATTGAAAGAACTTTAGATAAAAAAATAGGAGTAACCGAAACAGAGGATAATAATGATGAAGAATATAAGACTAAAGAATTAGTATAAAAATTATAGTTAAAAGTAGTTTCTCAAAAACTAACTTTATATTTTTTGGAAAATCCATTTGATTTTTCAAATTACCACTACTAGACCTATGCAATGCTATCAGTAATAGTCAAAAATTATCTATTAAAATTCAAATAATATGGAAACTAAAATTTCATATCACTCTCCAAATGTTTTTATTTCCTATTCATGGGATAACGAGGAACATAAAGCATGGGTTCTTGACTTATCAGAAGTTCTTTTCAATAACGGAATTAATGTGATTTTAGATCAATATGAACTTAACGCAGGTTCAAATATGCATTTTTTTATGGAAACCTCGGTATCAAAATCGGATAAAGTCATAATAATATTTACGCCAAAATATAAAGAGAAGGCTGAACAAAGAATAAATGGTGTTGGCTTTGAATATTCATTAATAAACTCTGAACTTTATAACCAAATAGCGACTAATACAAAATTTGTACCGGTACTTAGATCTGGTTCTTTCCATGAAAGCATTCCAGCTTTCATGCAGCAATTCATTACAGTTGACATGCGAGATAACCTAAATTTTTCAAAAAAATCCGAGGAATTAATAATGGCATTATATGATAAATCTGTTCTGGAGAAACCTACTCTCGGTCAACATCGATTTGTTAAAAAAAATAATGGAGTTATCCTTGTAAGAAATCATGATAATACTGTCACGACATTAAAAGACATCAGGTTTAAAACACGTTTTCTTTGGGAAGAATTAACAAAATTGAAAAACAAAAACTATTGTGAGGCTGATATTAGAAATTCTGTTTTAGAATTAATTAAAAATTCTATTGATTATTTACAAATAAATGGTTTAATAACTTATGAAACAAAATATGCATACAATATGAATACAACTGGAGAGCCCGTAAATATTATCCAAATTAAAAATATTTCAACAGAAATTAAAAATCTAATAGTACTAATAAACGATAACAAAATCTAAGGATACCACCACCACCACAACAACCTCCACATTTATTTTAGATGATCAACTATTAAAACAAGAAATTTCTATCTTCATAGAGACTACAAATACTCAAATTTCTGTTCCTATGCATATAGCCAACGACAAATTGATACAAAATGGAAAAATTCATAAGTCGAAATAATAAATTCAAAACAAAGCTCAACAATCATTTACAGAAACTTACGGGACAAAAAGCCGATTTTTATACAGCTTTAAAAAACGAGGATATTTTAGAGCTTAAGGCCGTTTTATCTGACATAAACAATTTACTAACTTACAAGTTGACACTTATAGCTGGAGAATGGATTGGAAGTTATTTTAAACTTCATCAAACCGAAATTAACCATATTTTAGAAGAAATTGATGCTAATGAACCCAATTCACAAGGCTATGATATAGTATATATAAACGAATTTATAAAGGTAATTGCCGAAGTGAAATGTAATATTCCTGTTAAGAATGGCTCAAAATTTGGATCAATGCAAAGCAAACACTTAATAGAAGATGCTCAGAAACTACTAAATGGTAAAAGACAAATTTCAGATACATCTGAGTATTTAAAATTTTTATTTATAGTAAAAATTGGAGAAAGAACAGATAATGCAATAAATAAACTATTACAAAAAACAACAATTCGTGTAGAAAATGAGGAACGCTTGAGTAGAAACATTACTAGAGAACAAATTATGCTTTTAAAAAATGAGGAATATCACGAATTAGAAAAAGACAAAGTTTATATAAAAACATTGGCTCTGGACTAAAATGACTTCGTACCATCGCTAAACCACAAACCATAACAACTAATTCCCCTTTAACTTAACGTTAAAAAAAACACACAATTACCAATTTTTGGTAACTTTACCAAAAAGGAACAATCATGGGACGAAATACATCTATATCATTAGGACCTCATTTCGAAAGCTTTATTGAATCAACTGTTTCAAAAGGACGCTTTAGTAACGTAAGTGAAGTTGTTAGAGCCGGACTTAGACTATTGGAAGAAGAAGAAAACAGAATTATTGTCTTGAGGAATGCAATTCAAGAAGGAATTGAGAGTGGGCGTACCGAAAACTTTGATCCAAAAAAGCATCTGAAAACTTTAAAGTCAGTAAAAAAATAACAACTAAATTTCGCTTGGCATTTTAGTCATAAAATCACTTATAACTAAGATTTTACACAGAAATTGAATTACAAGCCAGGTCAAATAACCCCATCTCACTCCCACTTATCTTACCACACGTTTTACTTCCCTAAAAAATTCTACCTTTAAAAATAAATCCGTTAGCCGACTTTCAAAATAACAAAGTCGGTCGGTATAAACTATACGCCATCTAATTGTATTACCTATTTATTTTAGCCTTATGGATGTAAAACTGACAGAAGCACAAAAAATCAAAATTCTTAATTCCGACGATATCTATGTAATCATGCAACAAGTACTACTTCGGGAAAACAAAATTGATCTCAATCGGGAGCATTTTTGGGTTATCGGATTAGCCAACAATAACATGGTGCTTTTTATTGAACTCATAAGTTTAGGAACCGTAAACAAAACCCTTGTCCATCCAATGGAAGTATTTAGTTTTGCGCTACAAAAACGAGCGGTTAAAATCATTCTATGTCATAACCATCCAAGTGGTGAACTCAGACCCTCGGAAGCCGATAATGACATTACCGACCGATTAATACAAGTGGGCCTGATTATCGAAACCGAAGTTATCGATCATTTAATCATTTCAGAAAAAAGCTATTTAAGCTTTGCCGACGTCGGACTGATGGACGAATTAAGAAACAGTACCAAATACGTTCCAAGATATAAACTGGAAGAACAGATACGTAAGGAAGCAAAGGAAATCGGAGTAACAGCCGGTCTTAAAACCGGTCAAATAGCTAGTCGAAAAGAAATGGCAATAAAATGTTTGGAAGAAGGATTGGAACCCCAATATATTGCGAAGCTAACAGGACTTACCGTAAAAGTTATCGAGAACTTAAAAAATAAATTAAATTAACCTCAAATAACCAAACTGGTATTAGGCATAAACGATACGACACGAAATTTTAACAAGAGAATTATGTACCTTGCATAAGTCAACTAAAGAATAGAAAACAAAAATTAACTCAAATTGAATCAGTCAGGTACTATAAGCGCCAGGATTTTTTTCCTGAAATCAAGAATAACTAACAGCGCTATTGTTTTTAGACGCGGGCCAACCGATTGGATCCAGATGAGTATCTGGAATTTGGATAACGACACGCTGGAACCCGGACAATGGATCAATAAAAAAGTACTGATGCGAAATTGTGATATTTCGCCTTCCGGGAAATACTTGATTTACCCGATCGATAATTTTGAAAACAGCGATTATAGAGACAACAGCAACAACAGAACTGCCATATGCAAACCGCCGTTCTGGACCGCGCTTACCGTTTGGGAACACGACCATGCCCTTTTTGACACCGGAGGCGGATTATTTGCTGATGAAAAAACGGTATTACTTAACTTATATACTACACAGGCACATAAAGAATATCCCGTGCCGTCAGACCTGAACGTTTCCAGGTTTCATACAAGAAAAGAATACTCGCCATGGAAAGGACATATCAATTTATTACACGAGCATCGGTTGGAAATGAACGGATGGACCGAACAAAATGATCCCGATTTTATTCAAAAAGAAACCGAGCAATTAACTGTAAAAAACGTCAGCGAACATTGGTTGGCAATAGACCGGAGAAGTATCGAACCAATCGTTCCGAAACTTTGGAAGAAATCAATCACCAATAGTACGGCTTTATATATGATTACCTTCTATCATGTCGAACATCGAAAAAATGTTGATTTGTTTTATGTCGGCAAAAAGGACAAGAAAACAAAACTAAAAGGCATTAAATGGGCCGATATTGATAATAGAAACCGAATAATTGCTACTATGGGAGGGAAATTATATGCTTCAAAAATAGCTACCGACGGTTCCGTTGACTATACCAATCTGGAACTATTGCACGATCTGAATCCGCTAAAACCGAAATCAATACTGACACCATTACATATGAAAAGTTGGGATACCCTCTGATAGCACGGTTTTCATTACATCCAACGGGCTTAAATATTCCGAACGAGCAATTTTATACGATTTTTCAGTTATTTAATTAATTTTCAACACTAAAACCAACACCGAAACGTTAATCATAATAATCACAACATAACTCCTTATCAAATGAGAATATTCTTTTTTGTTGCTGTTTTTCTAATTTGTTCCTTAAGCTTTATTCCTTCTCCGAAAACAGAGTTAGAATCCGAATTCCTAGAACAGATCATCGTTCAGGAAAGAGGCTCTATTACTTACGTAAGAGAAAGTTGGGGTTGGGAAAAGATGAAGGAGTTACTGAACCGGAAAGTCTTTTATGATTACAACCTAGATAACAGGAATAGTATTGAATTAACGGATTCAGAATATAACTTTATTTTAAATGAAATCGACGCAAATCGAAATCATATCTGGAGTCCGAAGTTGCTTAAAAACGCTGAAAGTATTGATCAAAATGAAATTGAATCCTACTTATTGCGAAAAAGTCAGCCCGTCAAATCCGAACTTAAAGAACATCTTAAACTTAATGCTACCAGTGCTGTTGTAAAACTTAAAAATAAAATGCCTCTTGCCTTCTCGTTTTCCAAACCGATTTTCTTTAGAAAAGGTACGCTTTGTATTTTTGCTTATAGTGTTGTTACTCATGATAATTTAGGCAACTATAAGCAAATTGCCTTTTATAAGAAAGAGAAAGGAAAATGGGTGGAAAATTTAGAAATTTATAATAGTTTAAATTAAAAAAACTACTGCTCATCATACTTTAGCAGATTTCCTAATCGATTTAAGCGACTTCTTTCATAAAAATAACAACTTTTATTCTTAATCCGGAAATATAAACGCCCACTTTTCCCATCTGTTTTGTCTTTAAAAGTTCAAATAGGATCGGGTAACCCATTTGTCACCGAGATCAATTTTACACCAACCGTTTACTTCTTCAAAAACAAAAACTTCTTGGTCTTTTTCAATTCGGTCAACTTTAGGAAAATCGGTACCGGGTCCGGTTCTGACATTTAAAACCGTAGCATTTACGGTCGCTCTTTTTACCTCAACGGCATATCGGGCAGCAACCCAATTGGATTGTGTATTGGATATTTTCAGCCAGCCGTCTTTTTCTTCATATATCCGCAAAACAGCACCCAAAGGAATACCCGGACGATCAGCAGCCTTAGCACTTCCTGCATCCGGTTGCGTACGCACATTAAGACTATTAGCCGTTACGCTTACATATTTCAAAATACCGCTAGTATCGGTTTTAATAGGATGACCACCTAATTTAGCTCTTACTAAAGGCGCAAAATGGTTTTCGAAATCGGGTACTTTATTCCCGCCGAAAAAATTAGTTCCCGGACACGTTTTATTGTTTCCGGAACCGTTATTCCGAACACCGTTATCCAGACGAAACCAATGGTGATAGACTATTGTATTGGAATTAACCGGAAGATTAAACCGCTTACATAAAGCCGCTGTAATGGCTATAATAGCGTCCTTTTGCACATTCGTCATCACATCACCATTATGATCAAAGTTTCCGAAATTTTCGATACAAATGGCATTCGCATTTTGGTTTGTAATACAAGCCGGTGACTTTTCCAGACTTCTTCCGGTCACAACCGTTCCATCCGGGAAAATGGTAAAATGTTGCCCGATGTCCTGCCATCCGTTTTGATTGACATGATAGTTTTTCATCGCCAATTGACGGTCAAAATGGTTGTTACCCGTAAAATGAATATAACTGGGTACATAAGTATGATGCTGTTGAATTTTTAAAATTGTCCGGCCAATTCTCAGATTGGAAATCCAGGTTTCAAATTCTGAAACGGTCATTTTCGTAAATCCGTATTTTGCTTCCATAGTACAGCTCTTTTTGATCACTTAAAACAATCTAAATTAACAACTTAATATTTATTGATCAACACGAAAAAATACGTGATTTTTAGTTTTGTCTAATGTAGCTTTTTTAGTGCACGATTGTATCATCACTACTCTTTCCTCTTTCCTCTTTACTCCTAACCATTAAAAATCAAAAATGGGGCATCATCACCCCATTCTTTACTCTTTTTACTCACTTCCGGCATAAATGATATAATTGATCACATAATATGGTTGCATAGTATTATGGAATTTATCGCCTCCTTCAGCATCAACACCGTACAACTTTCTATTATCGTCTGCATGCGTTTTAAAAGGTATATCAGAATCATCACTCCCCTTAAAGCTTCTAACGTGTAATCCAAAATCACCGCCGTTTATGGTATGCTTGTGTTTTGGCATTTCATCTACAGTTAATTTGTGTTTATATTCCCCTCCCGTCTGTCCAAGAGGCCAAGAAGTCTTGTTCTCGAAATTAGGATATGTTCCGTCCGATTGGGAATTGTTATTAGCCGTACCGGAGCCAATTAACGTTCTTCCGGCTAAATTAGGAGTGCAATCCATCTTTAATAATTTCTTTAATGTTATATATTTATCCGGTATTTTACTACCATCACATTTTAACCAGCCAACCGGTATTGAATCGTCATCAAACGCACATGGTAATATTGTTCCCATCGGAATTTGTGTAAAATCTGAAATCATCATGGTATTATTTTTAGCTTATTAATAGTTCTCTTTTCTCTTTTCTCTTTTTCTTATTTTACAGTATCATTTTCCGCGACTGCCGGTAATAGCAACTGTTCTATCGCTTTCAAACGATCGCTTGTTTGCTGTTGTTCTTTTTCCAGTTTGCTTACCGTTTGAACCAGATTGGTATTCTTATTTTCCAGCATTTCGATACGCTTTAATAATGCCTGAGTAGCACTTACATTAAGCATCGCAATCGCTTCGTAATCCACAGAATGAAAATCATGAACTTCTTTTCCGTACACAAAAACACTTCCTTCTTTCGTACAATTAACCCGGATTGCCTCTTTATTGATCGCCAGAATATCGGTAAGTATTACGTCACCGCTAAAAACCAGTTTGATTTTATCACCAACAGCAAGGTCTTTTGAGTTGACCGGTATCCATCCGTTTTGAATAGTACTTAACTGATAAACATTCGGGATAATCTCGGTCTGCTTAGTCGTCACAGCTAGCGGATATACTTGCTCCACCTGCTGAGCGATCACCTTTTTATACAACTGATTCCCCCTTTGTACCGAATCGATCATCTTATAATCTGTTATCACAATTTTCGAAAGGATATCAAGGTCATTCGCATTATTACTTACGCCCAAAATCTTTTTGATACGCGCGTCAGAAACCACATTAAACTGTTGTGCGGTTACACCGTCTGTCGCATATATCGAATTTTTCACAGTCCCCGATTCCATCACTTTAGAACTTCTGTAGCCGTAAACAAACATTCCGCTTGCATTGGTACTTTGTTCTCCGGAAACAACTAATCTGGCTTGTGTGGGCGTAGATGTACCGATACCAACGTTTCCGTTCGCAAGAATTTTCATTGCATCTGTACTTTGTGCATATAACGGATTCGAAAGGATAAAGAATAGAATTCCTAATAACCGATAATTTTTTTTCATGGTAGGTATATATTTGATATGAGTTTTTAATTCGCTGTTTTACAATTGAGTTGCGCTCCTTTGGTTACGGTAAATCCGGGTTCAAACGAAATACTGCCGCCGGAATTAAGAATAGTGTTTACTGAAGGCGCCAGCGTAATACCTTTTACCGTAATGGAATTAGTCGCACGATAAACAGTATTCGTCTTTAAATTCGTCTGGTCGACTACATAATCGTTTTCAGCCAATTTACCGGCTGTAACTGCAATCAGATTCGTAGCCGTAACGGTATAAAGTGTTCCGTCGGGAGCCAACACTATATTCTTCTTTGTGTTTTGAATAGTGTCATCAATAGCAATTGCAAAGGCATTCGGATTGTCTGTATTGGTTTGAAATCCCAGTATTTTTTTTGTTTTACTATAAGGATCGGTTGCATAAATATGAGATGAAGCATCCGTTACTAATACCGATGCATTATCCAGTTCAGCTGATTGTTCGAAAACCTCAGCTATATTCAAGCTTGGATTATACTTTGCTAATTTGAAATTAAAAACAAAAAACACATTGGATTCCGCATCAACTACCGGCTGTGATATTCCGGTATTAACCGAACTTCCGGATGTTATAAACTGTGTTCGGGAAATACCGCCTTTATCGTCAAGATCAAATACAAAGAGTTTGTTACCGTTGTCAAAGCCGTTAAGAACAAAAACTTTAGCGTTATTTTGGACAACCGGCGCCGGAATATAAAAATTAGTATCATTCTGATAACCGTCCAAAACATAATCGGATGTGGCAATTATACTTCCGTCCAAATTATCCAATACGATCAAACGACTCTTTTTTTGCTGCGTATCGACCGCAATAAAAAATGCTTTGCTTTCATCCGGACTTAATGAAACCGGACCGTTAATTTCATTGGCTTTCGGTTCGTATTTCCATCGTATTTTACATTGCGGATAAGCCGAAAGGGCAACAATACCTGTATCCGATGGCAGATAAAGCGTACCGTCGTATCCGATTGCTGCGTTATTGTTGATGGCTGACAACTGCTTGTTGGTGGTATCCGACAGGGATTTACTAAACAGTGTATTTCCGGCATTGTTTAAATCCAATATGCTTAGTTTTCCGGATTTGGAAATATAATATAAACGTCCCTGTTCATCGATCAAAGGCCATGATTTAGCAACATCATCTACGTCTTTCTGCCATAGCACATTTCCTTTCGAATCCAGTTGCTTTACATAAAAGACTGCCGATGTTCCTGTAGTTGACTGTGTAAACACTACCGGTAAATCTTTATAGATGGCAAGCGCTCCCGTAGGACCGATTTCCTGTAGATATCCGCCGCCATATGGAAGTGTACGGATTCTCGCTTCCTGAACAAAAGTATTACTCTTCCAATTCAGCAAACTATTGTGTTGTGCATTTCCAAAAGGTTGCGCCCAATCTTCCCGAAACGGATACGGATCGATTTCATACGCCACCAGTAATTTTGGTTTTTTGGAGAAATTGGATGGTGTTTCTGATGTTATAGAAGAAAAAAAGCGGGTATCCTGCCCTTTTTCAGGCGATCGTGTTACTAAGGATAAAATACCGTCCGGTAGAAAATCAGTAACCGGTTTAAGGGAACCCGGGAATTTGAGTTTCATCGTTATAGATGTCGTACTCTTCCGGATCTCAGCTCGTCCCACAGGTCCTTCCGTATTATTATTTAAAATGGCCCAACTTAATTTCGGATCGGTTAAGCTCGTTTCTGTTCCCGTCCACCCGTTTGTACCGCGTAAAGCCGTTATCATCTGAACTGAAAAATCAGACATATTAACATTCGGTCTGTTGTATAATTTCAGATTTAAGGTTTCAATCTTGGCGTTAGCCGGCAAATTTCTAAAGTCAAATTTAAAAAATGACTTATTGGTTTCGTTTCCTTTGTCATCTGCTGCAACTCGTAAATCGTTATTACTTTCTATCGGTACTGCCTTATCGATTTCCGGTAATAAAGCGGTATACTTTGATTGTGCAAACAATGTCTCTGATTTTGTAAGCAGCACCAGCAATAAAAGCATGTAACTATACCCTATTTTATTCATAATCGTTCTTTTAAATTGGTAAACTAGGTTAAAATTAAAGTCTGGCCGGTTGCTACCGGTATCCAGTAAAACAAATCGGAATAGGTAATTCCTAAATCACCTTCATTGGTAAAGACCATATACCACAAGCAACCTTTAAAAAAGGCCGTTACGATTTTGGCCTGTTTTGTAGTAGCAAAACTGTCCACACCCGCAGCCGTATCCATTTGATTGCTACCGTATTTGCCGTTATTTAACGTCACTCTGTAAAAATATTTCTTTTTGTTTTCCTGCTCCTGATAGCCGCCCAATAAGAAAACGCCCGTACTGTCTATCGTATCTTTACCAAGAAAGGACAACCCGGAAGACAAATACGTATTATTATTGATGATCAATGGTATAATAGTCATCCAGTTATTTTTGTCCCATTTCCAGATATCTGAGGTTTCACTTCCGCCTATTTCCGAAAAACCACCACCTATCCATAACGCTTTTTTACTTCCGTCTGCATTCAATTCAGTCGTAATCCCGCTAAGACATCTTGATTGCCACGGCATTTTTACAGGATTGGTTTTATCGGGATTTACATTTCCGTTTATTCCTATGTTATCCCATGTTTTACCGTCACCTGACACCCAAATATCTTTTAAAGCGGCACCCCATTCATCAACACCACTCATCAGCCAGATTTTATCCTGATCACCATGCGGGAAAATTGCACAGGAATGTCCCATACGGGAAACCCACGGTAGGTTGTCAACAATCGTTACTCTGGAACCGATTTCCGCATCCATATTTACAATGGCAACTGCATTATTAGTCTCCATCGGTTTGATATAGCTCCCACCGATAAAAAACAGGCGCCCGTATAATTCTCCCGCACTTTTCATATGCAATAAAGGAGCCGTCGCAAAAGGTTTCAAATTGTTTTTTTCTTTATCGGAAAGGAGTACGCTATGCCAATTTTCAGAAAAACCTTCGTTGGTATTTGTATAGCCGATATGATCAATCTGTGTTATTTTATTTTCCGTTTTCAGCATTAAGCTATACAGATAGGATGCATCCTGAGCGGCACAAAAATTACCGATTTTAAAGGACGCATACGCTCCGGTCGGATTTGCATTGGAATATAATTTTGATTCCCCTAACGCCCGGACCAATATCGTTTTGGTGATGGAAACAGTTCCCATCTGTACTTCTAAAGTATACGAGTGATCTCCATTAGCGATATTGGCTATGGTATAGTAATCCGTTTCGGCAGTACCGCGTTTTAACTCTTGCAGCCCTTCCCTTAAAATATATTGGGAACCTTTAATATTCCAGGATAAAGTAACCGGTGCGTTACGCTGTACCACTGTTTTATCCGATTCAAACACGTTAATTTTCGGTTTGGCTTCCTCCGCAATCACTTCAAAAGGAATGGATACAAGCGGTTTCGGATTGGTCGGATCGTTTTTATCTTTAAAACTTAGTTGTATTATAGTCGACGGTGTTGCAATGATACATTTTTCCGCTCTTATTTTTACAATCAGATAAGTATAGGCATCGTCATAATCTCTCGGAAAGTTATACATGCGTTTTCCCGGATTATTGTTATCGTATGAAAGTTCACAGATTTTTACCGGAAAAGTCGTTGTCTTATTTCCGTCGTCCGTTTTGGCCCATAACTCACAACTCAGCTTTTTTAAATCGGCTGCCGCTACCAGTGTATCCAAATTTTCAATCGTAAAAACGCCCATCAGTAAGATGGCCTTTTTTTCTTCCTGAGCGATCATTATATCCAACGCCAGTGCTTCCCCATTCGTAACCGAATTACTGCTACCGGTAGTTACATATCCCATATTTTTATCTTTTAATTATTCGTTTTTAAATTGCTTAGCCGTAGCCATCCTTCGTAAACCTGCTGTTTTTTAAATCCGGAAATCTGCTTGTTTTTTCCTTCTGCCAAAGCTTCATCACTTTGCCAGGTTGTTACATCCGATTTATGAGTCCATTTCCAATTCGCGTTAATTCCGGCCGGTATCGGAATATCCGGAGCTACTTTTTCGGCTATAAAAGGAGCTACCCTAAAACCAATGTCCAGTTGCGATAACAAACGCCCCGAATTATGATTGAACAGTTCAACAAACTTGGTAGGCAAAATTCCGGTGGCTAAATGTACCCCTGCCGAAGGATACAGCAATAAAGTTACTTTAACCGGTTCCTGATTCAGGTTTAATTTTAATGCCGTATTCTTTGCAAAAAAGGAATCGGAATCACTAAAATTGAATTCCGGCGCGTTTGTAACTGTATGAAATACTTCACTTTCCGTATCGGCAAAATAACCGATCACACCATTTTTTTCCATTTCATAATCCCCGATTGTAAGCGGAAATTTAACGGTTTCTATATTCCCGGTATCTTCTTTCCCGGATTGACTCCATCGTTGATCATAACAAGGAAGCCCTAACGATTCCAAACCTACCGAACAACGTACTAAAGCCAAAGGCTGACCGTATAATAAAGCCGATGTCGTATTCTGTAAGGCCGTATTTCCGGTTGCATTTAAACTTACTTTATAAGCCAGATCCATGATACCCGAAGCCTTACTTCCGCTATTTATCGTCTCCAACAGCTTTTTTAACTGCGGATTTGTTGTGAGTTCCGGAATTGTATTTCCTCCCGGAAAGGGTTGTTTTATTAATTTAAGTCCTTTATTTTTGGTAAGATCCGATACGATTTGTAAAACTACGATTTCATTTCCATCTCCGTCATAAACCAATATACTATTATCCAGATAATTGGGAACGAGCCATCCTAAAACCGGACTGTCCGTTTTTCCGGTATCCTGATAAATGATATTATCATCGGTATTTAACCAATTGAATTGCAAACGGGAAGGCTGAATAATTCTTGGCGGTAACGGAATGATCACACCTGATTCTTTTTCATCGCCTTGTAACGTAACCGAGCAAGCTATATTGGTGATATTCGTATCGTCTTCCACTATTACTTTTTTTACTTGTCCGAAAGCATCCACAATCGAAAGGCTTTTTATTTTTAGCGCGCCCGAACGCAACGGATTAAAAACAGTAGCGTCTGTCCCGTTTATATTCCCGGGATCGCAACCTAGCTTATACCCGTCTTCACTGATCACATTTAACTCATTCCGGTCAATCTGATATTCCGTATTAAAATTATAATCGGGATCACTGCTATACAGAAATGGCGGTAATTGAATATCGGTTCGCTGCATTAATAAATTTTTATGCAAACCGCTTAATGCCTGTGCTATCAGATTTAATTTTCCGTATTTATCTACTATGGCTTCCGGAACGGTCTTTTTCAGATTGGCAAAAACCGAATTCGAAAACGGACTTATACCGCTAATTGAAACCGGCGTTCCCTCTACTTTCGCTGCTTGTTTTTTAAAATACAGTCCTTCTTCTAATTTCCATCCGGTCGAATCTGCAAGAAGGTCCAGATTCTTTATATCCGGATTATTGGATGTATAAACAATATCCCAAACCATAAACAACGGTGTCCATGCCTGTTCCCATCTGGTAATGGAAAAACTTTCGTGTGCTTTTTCTTTGTCTTTGTAATCCGGTTCGGACTGTATTTCCCTTACTTTTTGGGCAAAATCTTTTATAACGGCACTGGTTTTGTCTTTTCCGTCTCCCAATTGCGCGTCGATATAGGCTTGTAGCGCGATATCTATTGAAAGCGAGTGATCCAATAAAAGTGTCTCTGACACCAATGCTTTTATAGCGGCAAAAGGTATTTTAGGATGCTGCAATGCATTTACTGCCGGAATGTTCATCTGACTAGCCGAAATCGTTACCGGGATCGTTGTAGTATTATAAGGCACATTCAAATAAAGCTTTGTTAGCAACTGCTCTTCCAATCGGCAATTGATCTCTTTATCGGTGGCCTGAAAAGCCGGTTTTTCGGTATTTCCGATTCCGGATCCGCAAAAGAGCACAACGGGATCATTTGGTTCCCAAAAACGGTCTTCTAAGACTTCTTTTAGTTCATATTCCGGATTTGCTCCTGCTAATTCTTTATATTGTCGTAAGTCAGATGTTCGTTGCTGAATTTCTCCGTCCAGCAGATTTACTTCTACTTTTTTAGCCACCAACTGATCCAGTATTATTTGTCGGGAAGCGTCATAATCGAAGTTTTGAACCGTATAATTGTTCACGGTTTTATACGCTTGTTTGTACCATAGAAAATAGTATTCCTGTTGTAGGCTTACTATTTCCTGTTTGATTTTATTACAATTGATCTGCGTTTCGTTTAACGTATTTAATTCTTTTAGAATAGCATTGTTTTCAGGAAAATGCGGTCTTTCGTCCTGTTTCTCTTCCAAAGCCGTATCCGTAGCTTCAACCCGACTGATTTCCCAGATTGAGCTTCTGTTTTTAGGTGTAAAACCTCTTTTATGAATTTCCGTTTGAATGGATTTCAGACCCGGTTCATTTTTGCTATCGTCCAGAAACTGATATTGCAAGGCATTTAACAGTTCTTCCACTCCCGGTTTTTCAATTGTATTACTTTTGATAATCTGGGCGCTTAACGATTCAATGGCTGTATTTCCTACGTAAACCTGTACTTCTCCTTCCGGAACACCGCTTTTTAGCGCACTGTTCCACTGAATACTATGGATGGACGCATGCAATAAACACGATTCCGGATAGGTTTCCTGATCGCATTTCCACTGTTGTTTAAACCAATCCTGTGTTCTTTTTTGACGAACCTGCGCGACTGTTGCTTTTACTTCATCAAAATCGAAAGGAGCTAACGGATCTGAGGCGGGATCATTATACCAACCGGTAACGACATAGGTAACGGTACAATCAGAATTGATGTCGGCCATATCATCGTGAAAACCATAAACATTTTTGCTGCTGTGATATAAAGATGCAAAATACGGATTCACCGCTCCTACACCGGTTAAAACGGGTGATGTTACGCTATCTTCATAGGCAGCCGACCATTCGACAACCTTTCCGAGATTACTGAAATCCAGCTTATCATTCTGTACTGTTATCCAGTTCGGTACGGGTTTATTATTTTTTATTGTATTTTTTTCATCACTTTTAACGATCCACATTCGGGATTCCATATTTTTTATCCCTTTATCCGTCCGGATACGAATCACCATCCACCGATTAGGTGTAAACGGAAACTGCATTTCTTCTCCTTCGTTTATAAAAGCGTGTTTTAATGCTTTGGGTAATGTCCAATGCAGGTGTACTCCTTTTTTGAGTTGTATTGTTTTGTTTGTATCCGGTTGTAAAACATTCCCCAGAATACTCTGATTGTATTGTTGCAATTGCGGACCTAAATCCATGCAATCGTTTTTATCGCTACCCAATGCCAGGGCTTCCATATACATGGGTACAAAAAGTCTGGAAGTATTACTCATGGCTATCGGTATTTAGGACGTTAATTGTTATACTCTTTTTTACCGGACTGTCGATCATCTGATAGGCGAACTCGGCTGATGTAAAATAAATACCTTTACTTTCTCCGGTGGTATTCATCCAGTGCTTAGCGGTTAATTTCTCCTGCATGATACTCGCTAAACCGGCTATATCAATAACGCCGTTTTGAATCAGTCCGTCGTTTAATTCGGCATTCACATCGGCAGTACCATCCGTTATTTCCTGATTCGTACCGTCCTCATTTTTTAGGTTTTTGAGATAAGTACTATTGTTTTTTATTCCGAAATGTAATCCTTCGTAAGGTTGTTTTATTGTGATGTCAGCAATATTACCGTCAAAAATTCCCAGGAAAATATCCGAATCGATACGTTCAAAACGCAAAGCAGGAAGCAGCTTTCCATCGGCATCAAAAGCCGTAATTTCGAGTCCGCGCCAACCGGAGACAAGATCCGACCGAAGTAAAAACCCGGTAGTATTGAGTCGTCGTCCTTTTCTTTCGATTGTCCCGCTGCTGATATCGATTGACTGTGTTTGATACCCGTCAATAAAATTACCGTTCACCGCCTGTTCCAGCAGCGCATCACTTTTATTGATTCTGCCAATACTAAGTGCACCGTCCAGTAAGGCTTCTATCCAGTTCGGATCGACATAAAACAATGCAAGTGTTCCGGTATAGCTTCCCGTATTTTTCTGATGCTCTTTTTGCAAAAGAAATTCATGGGGAACGATATAAGAAAACGGGATTCCGTTTAATTTGTATAAGTTACCTAAAAAGTGTTTGACTTCTTGCGGTATCGTCATAGGTAAATCAGAAATAGTTTCAACCGGAGATGTCATTTCTATTTCATGTAATGCACCCAGATAGCGCGTAACTTTATCTTTTATGTTTGTTTCACTGTCATCGCTCAAAATGGTATTCAGCTTATCGCCTCTTGACTTTCCGGCTTCGAGTTGATTTTGTGCCATACGCCAATTCAGAATGGCTTTGGAAAATTCCTGATTCTGTAACGCCAGAATACGTCCTAACTGCCAGGCAGCCGCAAAGGAAATATCAAAAAAACCGGTCGTTTTATCATATCGCAATGCCGCATCGGATGAAGCAAATGAAATACACTTTGAAGTTGCCGGAAATAATTTCGGTACAAACGGACCGTGGTACCATGAAATCGTACTCGCTCCGGTTCGGGTTAGATGTTCCAGCGGGACATATCCGGAATTAAAATATGACATTAGTTCCGGAGCATCATTACCCCGTTGAATTTTGATGCTCTTTACTTCCAATCCGTCCGCTAGCTGTGAAAAACTGGCATTTCCCGAATCTGTAAAATTCCAGTTGGCCAGTACAACTAATCGGGCTTTATGATTGTTCGGAATATTCTTTTTGGAATCAGCATCTTGAAGATAATCGGTATAACCTTCCAACGATACCAAAATAGCGGTATGCTGCTTTCCTTTTGCGGGCAGACGATTTCCTACGATAACCGCAAAAACGCCGGCTCCTTCCGCATTTATATCTGTAATTCCTTCTTTATCCTTATTGTCAATGCTTACCTCTTTGGCATGAGCCAACAGCGAAAGACTTTTCATGGACGGAATATAGTGTTCAAATTGTTCTTTTGTCAGGTCAATTGTAAAACAACCGTTGTTTTTATCTTCCCATTCCATTAATTTTAAAACTTCCTGACCGGTTGCTCCCGTCTCAAAAATAGCAGGGCGGATAATCCCATCGTTAAGATTCGGTTGAATAATAGCTGCAATGGTATTTCTGTTGATTTGCAGGCTTTTCATTTCATCTTCATCAAAAAGCAATAATGTCATCCAGGGAACCGGTGGTGCTTCCTGCGGATTGCGTTTGCTCTCCGGAGTTGATGCTCTTTGGAAAACCGGGAGTTTTCCGTCTAAAGTACGTTCCCACGGTAATGTTCGTCGCGTAAATACCAAATGTGGTAATGATTCCGAATAGTTTCCCGATTTATTCGCGGGCGGGTAAACGGAATAAATATCATTCGGATTAAGCGTAAACCGAGCGGCATCGACACCAAAATCGAATGTTTTTTTAATGTCCTGAATGCTTGCTTTGTCTTTTATAACCCGCTGACTGACTTCCGTTGTATATTTTCCGGCCACCATAGCAGGTAAAAAACATTGCACTATTTTTGTATTCTCACTCATTCTTTTACGTTTTACCCTAAATTTTATTCTACATCGGTACTATATTGCGGTAGTTGACCTATTTCACATATTACCGGAATACCGGTAAAATAATCGTCGTCATTGGTCATATTTCTGTTTATTGCTTCTTCATCGATATCCGGGAAGCTCTCGTCAAATCCGGTTTTAAGAAGCGCTACCATTTTTTCCCGTTTCTCTTTTACGCTGCTTTCATCATATGTTTTTTCAAGAATACCGGTTACTTTTATATTGTTTACCTCATCATAATAGCCTAGAACTTCAAAAGCATGATAAGCCTCGCCCGTTTTGGCCAATGTGAATTTCCAATCGAATGTTCCTTTTGAAGCATCGAATAAGACTGAAAAATCGAACGTTCGTATTTGGGCAACCTGCGGCAAAACCGGTGGTTGAATGATAACTCCACTCAACACATTGGTCAGTACTTTCGAAGTGCCCGGATTGGCATTATTACTTTTCGATTCCTCACCTCCCCATAAGGCTTCGGCGACTCCTTTTGCAATACCGGAAACCATTACATCCATTTTTGTGTTATTCAGTACAACATCAACATTCATTTCAAATGCTACGGTACCTTTTGTAAAACCACACGGACGGATTCCGATATTTTTTTCTCTGTTTGCATAAATAATATTGCCTGTTTCCGATTTTATCACAGTACTTTCCGGTACTTCTTTATCGTTGATTTTTAATTCGGATACCGGAATAAAAGAATCAATTGTAATCGCTAGCTGATGCGGATTGATTATCGGGAATTTTGCTTCCCCTTTTACTTCAATCAAACCGTTACTAATCGTTATATTAGTTGGATCCGGGTTAGAAACTGTATTTGCTTTCCCCTCTTTAAGTCGGGCATTGACCGGTCCGTTATTTTTCTTCTGTGGAATAAAACCGGTTGCAAATTCTTCCCATAGCAGTTTTTTCGGTGCTTTTTTCGAATGATCTCCAAAAGGAATAGTAAAGGAGAATATTGTCCAGTCCACATAGGCTTCTCCGGCAAATGGCGGTCCCCATATATGCAATTCGGCGCCCATTTCGAAGCTGAAATGAATTCGTACAAATAAAATTTTAATATCAGCCTCAATCTTAACCGTAATCCCCATATCGATGTAATAGTGAAACGGTGCCCATGAAATAAGCATATCGGCCCATATCACAATTGACGCACTTATAATCGAGGTTTTAAAAAGTACTTCCCATTTACCGCCTGCCATAATTGCCGAAGCAGTAAGTGCATAGTACATTTCTCCTTTAATCGATACCAGACTACTGATTTTCCAGCTTAATGCCAATCGCGGTACGGTTGGATAATGTGCCGGTTTTACAAATTTCGGATGATAACCGCCCAGTGTAATGACAAAATCGCCTTCATGTAGTCCTTTTATCCAGGTATAAAAAGCAAAACCTCCGGATAATTTACAGTCTTTCGAAAGAACATACGAATTGGGTGTAATAACTGCTTCAACGGAAATCACATCACTACCCGGTCCGAAATGCGCCAGAATAGCAAGTTCAACATACACTATCGGTTCCGGAGCCATTGATTTTTCCGGCCAGCTCAATCGAGAAAGTCCCAGAATTGCAAATTCAAGCTGGGTTCCGAAATTAACCGTTAGCAGTACAAACGATTCAATGAGTTTAAATGAGGTAAATTTAATTCCGACAGCTAACCAGTAGTCTCCAATGGAAATTTCTATTGGTTTTTTACCGTTTTTCATTGGTGTTTCCAGAGAAGTCAACAATGGCAATAATCCTTGATCTTCTTCCGGTCGCATCGCCAAAGCGACTAACGGAAATAGCGCCACTTCGTTAATCGAAGGCACATTTATTTTACGGTTATAACCAAATCCGGCGGCAATTCCGGTGACAAAAAAGAAAGCCGGGCCGCCAATAGGTCCGTCAAATACACCATAAATAAATAAGGATGCTTCATCAGCTACTTTAGCATAGGATCCGATGGCTGAAATGGTAAAACGACTTACTTTTATAATCGCTCCTCCATTATATACATCAATGGTTGTTTCTTTATAGGGCGCTGTGGTATGTAAAAAGGCTCCCGATATTTCGATTGGCGGCGCTTTATAGGAAAGTCCGAGACCTTCCAGATAGAAGTCAGGCATTCCGGGGGGCCATTGCAGTTTAAAGCCGAGACCAAATCCCATAAGCTGCATTCCCATGCCTTTCATTTCCATCGAGGCATCAAGCAGCAATACCACTTTACTGTCCTGATAAGCAAAACCCAATCGCTGTAAGGTTACCGGGCCTATTTTTTTATCTAACTTTTTCCATTTTGCCTTAGCAATTATTCCATCGCCTAGCGGTGTTACACTGGTAACTGCCGGTTGCTGTGGTTGTTCGGGCTCTTTATATTGCTGATCGGTTCCTTCGTTTAAAGCATAATATTCCTCAACACCGTTGATTTCCAGTTGTGTGGTAATATTAAAACCGGAACCTATTGCGACCGGCGGTAATCCTTCAAAACGTTTTAATTCCTCTTTTTCAAAAGTTCCGTTGGCATAAATCGCCAGTACTTCTTTAAAACCAAAGGCATTCCCTTGTGTTAAAACAGGTCCGGCCAAAGGCAGTTCCTCTAAATCCAGGTTGAGATCCGCACCCATTCCGAAAAACAAACCGGATGTGTTTTTTTCTTTTTTATAAAGTAAAAAGGCTTTAAATTTTTCGAGCGTAAATGACAGTGCCGGCATTTTATTCGTTACACTATCACCAAAGAATTTAGCGGCTAAGTTCCGTAAATCGATTGTTGTTTTTCCTGAATTCTGATAAGCGGCATATACATAACCGGCTTCATTTTCCTGAACAAAATTTAAGACAAAACGATGTTCATCCACCGATAAAATGCCTCCAAAAGCAAAAGCTGTTTTCGAACTGTTTTTCTGATAATCAATTGTTATAACAGCATCAAAATAGCTTTCGTTAATTTTGATTTTACAATTGAATTCGATTTTAAATTCTGAAGCCTCGATTCCACCGGAACCATAGGTTACCGAAAACTGTTTAAATGTAACGGCATTTAAAATTTCGGGGATTACTTCCTGTTTTGTCGTACAGCAATTTATGATATCCTGTACGCTAATTCCGTTTTTATTTTCGGAGGTTAGAGTGGCATACAAAAAACTTTCCTTTGTTGCATCTTCTGTAATTCTGCTTCTATAACCGACAGCAATGTCAACAGCAATCGGAGCAGACGGATTTCCTAAATGAAATTCCGTTTGCCCCGTGATTTCTACTAAAAAAGAGTTATTCGTAGCCATAATAAACCGCAATGCTATTACTTGATCAACCTATTAAAAAACGACAGGTCAGTCAATGCAAAGGGGATCCGTAATTTATAGATTAAACCGGATCCCTTTTGAATGGTAATGTTTTATTTTTAAAATCTTTTTCCTACGGAATATTATTTTTCAATTGCTTTGGTTGCAACTGTTACGGGTGTATTGGTTACTCTGAAACCTGCTTTTTTAATGGTGAAATTTCCGAATTTCATTTCATTCCCATCTTTTGACTGTACATTAAAGTCGAACGTATTTTGTGTTACGTTATAGTAAAACTCTTTAAATTCGATTTCATAATCTTTTATGTCTTTACCGTCGCCTTGACCCGGAGGAAAGCTAACAGCTGTTTTATCACCTGATTTACCTTGAATCCAACCTACCAAATCGTTAAGTTTAATAGACGTACCCGGCGCTCCATCCTGTTTATCGCTAAAGTCGATGATCAAATCGCCTTTCGGATTTTTTTCCGACGGAATATTTCCAATTCGTACGCTTACTAAAACGGCATCCGGTTTTGTATCCGGCCCAATTCCAAGTTGTCCGTTTACGCTCACACTGTATTTGGAAACATCTACTAATCCGGTTATTGTTTTATTTTCTTTATCCAGCATTCCGTTAACAGCTCTTCCACCTGCTTTAGCGCCATCCGTCCAGGTTACCTGAATGTTGTCTGTAGGCTTCCAGTCCGGAGCATCCCCTTTAATCGTAATCGTATCGGTTGTTGTTCCTTTAAAGCTGAAGTTTGTCAAATCTGCTCCATCAACAATAGCGGAACTGGTAAGGTTTTTAATTTCTGTGATTGTAATTGCCATAATAATTAGATTTTTAATGTTTAGTATTTAATGATATAATTCAGAGCCATCCATTTCGGGCGATTTTGTCCCGTTGATTCACCGCTGGTAAAAGCGGGCAGTGTAACAGAAACCGTGTGGTAGTGATTTCCGTCACTTTCCGTTGTCTGGTATTTAATATCGGTACCATTGGTATCGATACCGGAATAATTTCCTTTGTCAAAATTTCTTTTATACCAGCCGGAATTAAATTTATGGGTATGCGCGCCGTTTGTCGTTGTTGTAAATGACTGAGCAGGCGGGCTTATAGTATGAGCATGTCTGTCGGCTTCTCCTCTTCTCCCCAATTGCTCGTTTCCGTTTGCCGGATTCGCCCCCATAACAAAAGTTTGCCTTAAATCGGGTACATTAAACTGACCGTTAGCCCCTCCGTACATATTACCTATTATTTTAAAAAGGTCGTTTTTATCGCCGGTTGTCGGGTAAGATCTTCCGTCACATAACAACCATCCGTCCGGCGCCTGTGTTCCGGCAAAAGCCATTACGGAACCTACCGGCATTATGCTTCCGGTTTTATCCTCGATCCGTCCATCGGATTTAATATTTCCGGCAACCTGCAATTTTTCCTTCGGATTGGATGTTCCGATGCCTACATTTCCGTTCGGAAGTATTTTTAAAGCATCATTTTGAGAAAACAATACCGAAACATTAGCTATTAGGCAAAGAAGAAGTAGTATAATGTTCTTTTTTTTCATCTGTTCCTTTTTTATTGCTTTTATTCGCTTTTTAAGCATTCAACATTCAAATGCCGAACCTATAACTTTTTCATAGATTTCTTACAGGTAAAAATACCTATTCCAATAACAAATATTCCTTGCTTATTCAGTAATCGGTAAACAATTGATCCTATTCTTTTGGTTTTTATGCATTGGAAAAATGCCATAGAAAACTGTAAATGATGTATTTATTTACAGTCTTTAATTAACTATATTAGCGAATCTATATTTATGACATACGTTATATACTATTTTTTCATAAAATAAATATGTAAAAAATTTCTCAATAAAACATTATCAATCATTTTAAGAGCAACCAAAAGTGGACAAACTATACCAAAAGCAACTTGAACAATTACGGCAACGCATTCCTATCGGACTTAAATACGGACAAACGTTACTCGAAATAACTAACGGAGATTTAGACAAAGCGGAGCAACATTTTGCCGATAAAATGATTGCCTTAACAAGTAACAAAACGGGTGTAAAACAGGACGTTGCTATAAGACATTTAAAAAAATGTAATTATGATATTGCTTTGACAATTAAAAGTATAAATGAAGAACGCTATACTTTGACGGAACTTGTTTTAATAAAGTACAAAGACAATAAAGAAGAAGCATTGGACAAAATTGTTTCTATAATTGAAGAAAAATATCAGTTAAGAAGAAACTATTGGTTCGATTTTGATGCATTGAAAAAATTATCATCGGAACAATATTGTTTTATGACAATTATGGAATGGCTTAATTATGAAAATTGGGAAGATTATCAAACGGCATTGACATTCCATTTCGATATCGTTATAGAACAAATTGACAAAAATCTTGGCCTTTATGATTTATCCGATTCTTTGAAAAATGCAAAAGCGATTTTGACACTAGTGTATGAAAAAAATGAGATACAAAAAGAGCATAATCATTATATAAAAGCCACTAACGAATTGCGGGAAAACGACGATTTTCAGAAAAATGAAACTGAATTTAAAAAACAAAGGCCACTACTTATAAGCAGCCTTTATGAATTAATACAAAATAATATTTCCCAATTTCCTTAGTGGATCTTATTTTATTTAAACCAATAATTACAGTAAGTGAATTAAATTATTTCGGTAAATGTGCGATCAATTCGACTTCTAACTTTGCTTGCGGCATATATAGTCTTTCTATTTGTACCCAGGTAGCAGCGGGAAAGTCCCCTTTATAAAATGCTTTTCTAACGTAATTATACTTTTTCATCGCCTCTATATCTGTCGTATACAAATTTTCTTTTACAACATTTTCGAATGTAGCGCCATAGCCGGATAAGGAAGCTTTTAAGGCTTTATAAACCGATGTTATCCCTTCCGGGGTTATGTCATTTGTCACTGCCCCTGAAATATAAAGAATATTGTCGACCTTCAAAACCTGCGTATAACCGGCAATCGTATCTTGTTTTATTTCATTATTCCAATGCCATTTTTCTTTTTTAATTTTTGTTTCCTGCGAAAAAGTTTTACAAAAAAGGAGAAGAAAAGAGAATACTATACAATACCGCATAATCCTTTAATTTAAATTAAGTTCACAATATAGCAATTTTGATGTTTTTATACTTGATCAAAAGACAGAAATGCTAAAACACATAAAAGCCTTAAACAAACTGCTTAAGGCTTTCTTCGCTACTTCATATCACCAAATTACACACTGCTCATTTCAATTTACTGTTTTATAATCTTTCCGGAATTCTTTACTGCTTTATTCTCTGATACATTATAGAAATACGTTCCCGCAGGAAGATCAGCGATATTAACTTCATGATGTACATCTGATCCGTCTATTTTTATTTCTTTAACCGTCTGTCCCTGTGTATTTATAATGGCAAGATGGTAGGCTCCTTTTTCCGGAATTTCAATATAAAACTGATCTTTCACCGGATTAGGATAAATATTCACTTTTATTTTGTTTTGTTCTCCTACGGATAAAACACCCGTGCCTTCAATAAAATTATGTGCTGTATTGATTCCTCCGGTAAAATTTTCAATTAATCCCGACGGCCATTTTATCTGAATAGTTTGTATCGTTCCGGCATCACCCAAACCAAAATGAGTCGTCAGGGAATTTTGACTCGCATATCCTGAAGCGGCTTCCACTTTTCGGGTTTGCGTCACTACATTTCCGTTAATTACGGAAGTCACCTTAACAACAGCCCCGATCGCCGATTTATTAGAAACGGTTCCGACACACTTAATTTTAACCCAATTATTTCCGGTTCCTGTATTCTTATAAACTGAATTCACCTGACTTTCATTTTGATTATTGGCTAAAATAATATCCAGCCAACCGTCATTATTATAATCACCAAATGCTGCTCCGTACGTCCAGCCTTCCTGAAGGGCTAATGCACTGGTATGATCCTGAGTGAAATTACCATGTCCGTCATTGATAAAAACTGAATTTTTAAAATGGGTATCCGAATAAGAATTTCCGATAAACAAATCCAAATCACCGTCGTTGTCAATATCTCCGAAGGTAGATCCGAACGAAATAACGGTTTCCAATGCGATTGCTGAGCCGGTCATTTCCGTAAAAACCCCGTTATTATTAATAAACAACTGATTCCCCTGTTCCCAGTTGGCTACCAACAGATCAAAATCACCGTCATTATCAACATCCGCCCAGGAACTGCCTAACGAATCTTTGATGTCCTGAACAATATTCAGATTGGTTATCTGCGTAAAATTATTAGGCCCGTCATTTCGGTAGAGCGTATTCGTATTATTCATTTCGTTTGTGACAAACAAATCGTTATCTCCGTCATTATCATAATCAACCCAGTCAACCGATCGTGACGGTTTCACCTCATTGGTAATCGTTAAATCCGTTCGCTGTAAAAATGTACCGTCTCCCTGATTTTCAAAGTATAAGTTCCGCAAGGATTGTGCACTGTTTGTTATGTACAGATCCAATAATTGATCATTATTAATATCAATCCAGTTCGCTGTTTCAGAATACGTAGGATTCGGTGCCACTCCCGGATCAAAAGTAAAAGTGCCGTTACCGTTATTTCGATAAAAATAATTGCGTTTAGCAATTCCGCCAACACCCCATGTCACGACATAACCGTCCAAATCGCCGTCATTATCCGTATCGGCAAAGCTGGCTCCAACTGCACGGATACTATGTTCAACAATGTCATCATCCGTTACCGTGGTAAAAGTTCCGTCGGTGTTATTAATATATAACATGTTTTGCTCTCCCGAAGAAAGTCCGTTGGTAAAGAAAATATCGTCCCATCCGTCATTATTCACATCAATAAAGTTGGCACTTCTGGACGATGATAATGTGGTTGTAATGTCCGGGAAATGCATTCTTTCAAATGATTGTGCCTGCAATGAAAATGAAGGGATCACTACTACTGCCATAAAACGTAATGCTGTTTTCATAACTATGATTTAAAGATTCGATGGTAAAATTCCGTAATAATGAATCGCCTTTTTTTTAATTGATATGAACCCCAGAAATTTTGAAATGATTACCGCCTTTTTTGACTGTCAATTCTAAAAGACATCGTTGTTTTTGTGCCGTTTTTTAAATCTGATTAAAGAAATATTGATTTTATTTGTGCAAAATACACCGATATGAAACGCATTCATTTGATTTTAGCTTTATGGCTGTTACTTGCAATTTCGACCTGGTTTCAAATGTTTGTTTACGAATATTTCGGAAAATATGACTACGGATTGACCGACTATCTGGTTCGACCGCTTGCCAGTATGGCTACCGGAATCGGGCTGTTCTTTTTGCTGATTTTACCGGTTTTTGACAAGACCTTACAATGGAATAAGTGGAGTCGTTTTTTGACATTAAGTGCATTAGGTCTGTTTTATTCCATTATTTTTATTTTAATCCTCCATCTTTTTCCGATTCTCTTTTATGATAATCCTTCTGACTATAAAAAGAGTATTTTTGGCTTTTTTGTAGCCGATTTTCATAACGTACTGAAGAACTATCTGTTTCAGATTGCCGTTTTATTTGTTTTTGAATATGTCCGGAAAGAAACCAATTCGATAACAAGGCAAAAGGATCTCGAAATCGAATTGAACCGTACAAAATTGCAATTGCTAAAAAGCCAGTTACAACCGCATTTTTTATTTAATGCGCTGAATAGCGTCGTTGCCGAAATAGATATCAAACCGGCTAAAGCTCAGGATATGCTAATCAACATCAGTGACGTTTTACGGGTAACACTTGACAGTGATTTTATGGAACCGGTTACGTTAGCGGAAGAGTTAACGATTATAGAAAAGTATCTTTCTATTGAGAAAAACAGATACGAAGATCAGTTGATTTATCAAATAGCCGTTTCTGACAAGGCGCTACAATTAAAAGTTCCGAAGCTAATTTTACAGGCTATCGTAGAAAACGCCATCAAACACGGATTCAGAGGAATGGAAACAGCTCTCACAATAAAAATTGAAGCCTCATTTGAACAAAAAGTCATTTATATTAAAAACAACGGTTCAAAACTAAACCGAAAACCGGATTTCGGAACCGGACTAACTAATGTTTCAGAACGTTTAAAGATATTTACCGGACAAGAGAATGCCTTCGAAATTTATCAGGATGATCAATGGATTATTAATAAAATCAGTTTAAAATGAAACCTCTTAATGTTTTAGCTATTGATGATGAAATGCCTGCCTTAAGGCGTTTAATAAGTATGGTTGAAAATCATCCGAATCTTACGTTAGTGGAAACGGCAAGAAGTTCCGTGGAAGCTCAGGAGAAAATTATCCGAACGAATCCGGAGTTGCTTTTGATGGATATCGAGCTAAAAGATGCAACTGCTTTTGACTTGTTAACCCGTGTAAAAGATAGTTTTAAAGGCGATATCATTTTTTGTACGGCATTCGACAAATATGCATTGAAAGCTTTTGATTTTCATGCGGTCGATTATCTAT
Source organism: Flavobacterium cerinum (assembly GCF_024496085.1). Classification (NCBI taxonomy): domain Bacteria; kingdom Pseudomonadati; phylum Bacteroidota; class Flavobacteriia; order Flavobacteriales; family Flavobacteriaceae; genus Flavobacterium; species Flavobacterium cerinum. The sequence goes on from NZ_CP101751.1 coordinate 3,609,905, forward strand.
TGAAACCGTATTCGCAAGAACGCTTTAATGCTGCAATTGAACGGATTATCAAGAAAGAGCAAAAAACGGATCTGGATCAGTTAATTGCGCTGTTAAAACGATCTGAATCGCATAATAGAACATTGATCATTCCAGATGGAAATAAGAATTACTTTCTTGATAATGAAAAGCTGTATTATATTATAGCCGAAGGTTATTATGCAAATTTTATTTTGGAAAATGAGAAAAAGATGATCCGGATTTCACTTAAAAAACTGGAAGAATTACTTCCGGAAAACTTTATCCGGATAAACAAATCCGTTATCATCAATAAAAACTTTATTACGGAATTGATTGTACACAAAACAACATCGAGAATCAAAATGCGGGATAAAAATGAGTTTTTAGTATCCGGGAAAATAACGGAAAAAATCCAACTGTGATTCGCTTCAATTTCCGTTTACACTTCCACTAATAAACAATTATTCCATAACGGGACTTTTAAACCGCATCCGGATTAAAAAAACCACCCGCATACATTCTAAAAAATTCCTTTTTATAGACTTCTCCCAGTGGTATTTCGTTGTCACCCATAAATATTGTATGATGATCAAATGAGTCAATCTGTTCTTTGTTTATCACATACGATTTACTCACACGAAGAAACATATCCTGCGGAATCTTTTGGTGAATTGTTTTTAAATTCATTGCCGTGATCAACTTTTGATTTTTGGTATAGATCACGACATAATCTTTCAATCCTTCTATAAATCGGATATCCGGAAAATTAATCCTGTAAAATCTTCTGTCCGATTTGATGATTAAATGCTGTTCCGTATTGCCTTCAATGGTATTCTTTTCCGTTTCATCAGAAAGCAGTTTTTTATACGTTTTGGCTTTCCGAATGGCTTTCTCCAAGCGGATTTTGTCGACTGGCTTTAAAAGATAATCGATAGCATCAAGTTCGTAGCTTTTTAAGGCATAAGTAGGATAAGCCGTTGTAAATATAGTCAAGGTATGACTTTGTAATTGCGTAGCAAATTCCAGTCCGTTTACCATTGGCATTTCGATATCCAGAAATACCAGATCAACATCATTTGTTTTGATAAATTCCAAAGCTTTTGGCGCATTCGGAAACATCCCGATTACTTTCAGGTCGGAAACTTCCTGAACAAGTACCAGCATTTCTTCTCTGGCAAGAGGTTCATCATCTACTATGATACAGTTCATATCGGTATTGTTAAGTTAACAACATATTCCATGTCGTTTGAATTGATTTCTAATGTATAATTTTCAGCATAGAGCAATTCAAGTCGTCTTTTGATATTCGGTAGTCCTAAACCATTATTTTTCGGCCCTCCGGGAATATAATGCGGGTCTTTTGAATTGGTACAAACAAAATGAAGCCGGTCTCCTACTATTTCTATCCCGATGGCAACGGTCGATTCTGCACCGGCGAGGTTTACACTATGTTTTACAGCATTCTCAACAAACGTGGTAAAGAGGTTCGGCGGCAAAAAAGTCGTATTCAGCGTTTGTATCGGAATCGTACTGTCAATACGCACCGATAGTTTGTCTCTTCGAAGTTTTTCCAGATCCAGAAAATTGGAAAGAAAATTAATTTCGGCCTTTAAGATGGTTTTTTCTTCGTTGTTTTCATAAAGTTGGTACCGCAAAAATTCCGATAGCTTCATAATGGCAAAAGTTGCTTTTTCCGGATTAGAACGCACAAGTGCTTTAATTCCATTGAGCATATTGAAAAGAAAATGAGGATTGATCTGATTGCGCAACTCATTCAGTTCCATAACCAGCGTCAAATGGTTTAATTCTGCAATCTTGCGGTTATCCTTAGTCCACCGCTGAAATAATTTTATGGTTGTCGTGGTCAATATAATGGGTACTAAAATAAAAACGCCTTCATAACCTCCTCCCCGATCTACGACCTCTTTAGCATCTGAAAATTTAAAATAGTCCATTACCATTCCTAAGATGTTCACACCGATAGTAATCACGAGTATAAGGAGTATCAGGTAAAGTAAATAGTGTTCCTTGAAAAAAAATCCCGGAACCAATATATACATATTGATATAGGACAAACTTACTAACATTATAAAAACGCAGATAAGTCGCTCATACTTATATAAGCCGTTATAATTCTGAAACCAATTGGAATAAAAAAGCATCAACAGTACGGTTACCAATAGAAAACCATGTCGTAACAACCGGTATTTATCATCTAAAAGGCATGCTATGATTTTTTTTTCTTTTGGTTCTCCGAAATCGTGTTTCATGTTCTTACACGCTATTTTTTTCCAAAGATAGATCAATAAATACCGGTTCTATTCAATTTTATACCAACTTGTTGCTCCGCTATACCAAACACCCCGTAATAAGGGAGTTGGTATAAAAACCAATCCGGTTGGTATAAAAAGAGAACCGCACCTTGTGTTTATCGATTCATTTGTGCCAAAATAATTCAAAAACCGATCTTTAAAATGAATATGAAAACGCAAAAAAAGGCTATCGCGTTCGGCTTATTATTGTTTTCACTCGCGGGTTTTTCTCAGACGGCAAAAGATAGTATTTCTAAGCAGGATAGTCTTACCAGAAAGGCTAAAGCTTATTTTGCCCGACAATTTGCTGTCGCCAGACCACTCAATCTGGAGTTTATCCATATGACTCCGTATCAATTCGCGCCAAAAGAAGGCGGTACATCTGTTCCGAAAAATACGGTCGATGGCTATTCCCAGATAAAAGCAAGTGTCAATTTTGATTTTATCAAAAAAAGAACCTGGTTACTGGGTTCAACGTTCGGCTATAAATACACCAACGGTTCATCAGAAATTATTAGTCCGTCAAGTCATCTTGAATTACCCAATACTACTCAGTTTCATTATCTTTACGGCTCACTTAATCTGACCTTTTTTTCCAGACTTTTCGGAAAAACCGTCATCTATACTTCCAACATAACGGTTGACGGAAGCGACCAACATTTCGAAAGAGCAACCGGTTTAATTACCGGTACCCTGATACTAAAGGCTACTGAAAGAACCCGTTTTATGGTAGGCGCAATTGTCAGTATCGACCCCACTTCCGAGATTCCGGTTATTCCTTCTGTTATTTTTGAACACCGTTTCGGTAATGGTTGGATGGCCGATATCCTGCTTCCGAAACAAGTAATGCTTCGCAAACATATCTTCAAAAAAGGGCGCTTATCTGCCGGAACAGAGCTCGACAGGACTTCATTTTATCTTTATAATATCAATCCGGAAAATACTTCCCAAAAATACGAATACCGCCAACTTGAATTGAATAACGGACTCGTTTACGAACATCTGATTACCGATCATGTTATCCTCACGGCAAGAACAGGGATGAAATGGATCGCTATTAGTCGGATTTTCGAAAAAAACGGGAATTTTAATGATCCCATCTATGAAACGAAAACAGATCCTGCGTTTTATTTTAACATCGGGATTTCCTTCAACCCTTTTATAAAGAAAAAAGTAAAATAACGATTCTTTTAGTCTGCATATATCATGATCAAAATATTCAGGACAAATGTTCAAACGGAATATCAGGTAGTTGAGATAACGAACCTACTCCTTCAGGAATTCCATAATTTCAAGATCAGTATCGATCTGGAAGATTGGGAAAAAATTTTAAGAGTTCAAGGAAACGGATTCAAAAGTGAGGATATTGAACGAATTGTAAGTGCTTATGGCTATCGATGTGAGGAACTTATATAATACCTTTTCATAATTCTGTATTTTGTATCCAAAACGGATCGGTTTACATCTTGACAATACAATAAGATACGTAATTAAAATGCTGTTTCTTTCCCATTCGGAATACTTTCATAAATATTATTATTTTTGAGTAACTAAACCTAAAACGAAATGAAAGTGAAAAGCACTTTTTATATGGCACTCGTTGTCGGAATGATGGTACTCCCCGTTTCTGCGCAAACAAAATCAAAATTCAAAAAGGACATTTCCAAAGTCGAATCCGGACTAATGCCGGCTGTTCGGTTTGAAGGTGAGCCTCTTTGGACTATAGACTCCCGAATGAAACATTACAATATTCCCGGAGTGAGTATTGCAGTGATCCAAAATTCTAAAGTCATCTGGAGTAAAACATATGGTTTAGCCGATATCGAATCGAAAACACCTATTACTTCCAAAACATTATTTCAGGCCGCCTCGATGAGCAAACCGGTAAGTGCATATGCAGCATTACAGGAAGTCGAAACCGGTAAATTAAATCCGGAAGCCGATGTAAATACTTATTTAAAATCCTGGAAAATTCCGGAAAACGATTTTACAAAAGATAAAAAAGTAACCCTTAAAAATATCCTGAGTCATACAGCCGGTTTAACGGCTCATGGTTTTATGGGATACGAAGTCGGACAACCACTTCCAACATTGGTACAGGTTTTAAACGGACAACCACCGGCCAATTCTACAGCTGTTTTTGTAAATAAATTGCCAGGAACTCCTTTTCGCTATTCCGGTGGTGGCTATACCGTTATGCAACAAATGCTAATCGATATTGAAGGAAAAGATTTCCCGACCATCATGAACGAAAAAGTGTTGGCACCGCTGAATATGAAAAACAGTACTTTTTCACAACCTTTATCGCAAGCGCAATCCCAATTAGCCGCTACAGCCTATTCTCAAAACGGTGTTAAAGTTCCGGGTAAATATCATATATATCCTGAAATGGCAGCTGCCGGCTTATGGACTACGGCCGAAGATCTTGCTCAATTTGTAATTGACATTCAAAATACGCTGAGCAATAAAAGTAATATCGTCGTTTCTCAAAAAATGGCAACGGCTTTTACCATTCCTTACATCGATTCGTTTATGGGATTGGGTATTTTTCTGGAAAACAATAACGGACAGGTTTATTTTAGCCATGGTGGCTGGAACGAAGGTTATTCCAGTAAATTCGTCGGTAGTAAAACCAATGGCAACGGAATTGTAGTTTTAACCAACACGAATAAACCTGAGTTTATTGAAGAACTGATTCGATCGGTTGCTGCTGTGTATCAATGGCCTGATTATAATACTCCGGTCAATACGATTGTACCGTTAACCGAACAGGATTTCCGCAATCATATCGGTCGGTATAAACGCGATAAATACGGTGTTATTACAATCTATCGTGATAAAGGAAAGCTAATGGCTATTACCAATGCTGAAGCTCCAAAAGAATTGATCAAAGTGGGAGAAAACACCTATGCTTTACGCAATCAGAACTATAAAATCAATTTTGCGAGCAACAATAAAACCGGAATTTACGAGCTTTTAGAAGTACTACCGGACGGCACTGTTCAATCGGAAAATCAAAGACTGAATGCCGATCAGAAAACACCTTTCGAACTAATCCAACAAGGTGATTTTGATAAAGGTGTAGCTGCTTATCAAAAGGCTAAAACCGATGATCCGAATCACGCCTTGCTTTCTGAAGATTATCTGAACAGAGTCGGTTATACCTTACTTGAACAAAAGGAATATACCAAAGCCATCGCTATTTTCCGTTTGAATATTGTACTGTATCCCAATAGTGAAAACGTATATGACAGCTTAGGAGAAGCTTTTCTATTAGATGGTCAAAAGGATAAAGCCAAACAGTATTATCAAAAAGTTCTGGAAATCAATCCTAAAAACGAAAATGCCGCAAAAATTTTAAAAACATTATAAAAGCAACAGCCTTCGTATTTCCGGAGGCTATTTTATTTTGTTTTTTATCAAATGTTAAATACATTCTGAAACCGAAACGCTAGTTTTACACCAAAAAAATGGCAGGAGAAACCAACTTAACTGTATTACTCGAAAACATGGAACCGGTTTTAAATCCGGGAGCGTATGTTTTCTGTAAAACGACTCATTTAAACCGAATTCCGGATATCGATCAACTGTTGTTTATTTTTAGAGAAACAGAAGCGATTACAATCGTTTTGGAAAAATCGATAGCTGATCAATGGAATCTGGAATACGATTATATTGCTTCCTGGATTACACTCAATATACATTCAGCACTGGAAGCTGTTGGATTAACCGCTGCTTTCGCTGATGCGCTAAAACAGGAAAACATAAGTTGTAATGTTGTAGCGGCGTATTTTCACGATCATATTTTTGTCAACCAAAACGATGCGGTTAAAGCCATTGAAGCGCTAAAAAAACTTAGCATTAAAAAGTGATCTCAATAAAAATCAGGCATTTAAAATCTCGACATTAAAAAAGAATTCGTCCATTAAAAAAGCGAGGTTCAACGACTCCATTTTTCTTTCATTGGCATGAATTTCCCAACTGAGCGTAATCTGATTTCCTGCTTTTTGTTGTACAATAAGTCTGGATTTTACGGCATACGCACTAAAAAGATCTTTACAACGGGTATGTCCGTCTTCACTTTTATCGAATGTAACATGAATGATCCGATGTTGGTTTATCCGATCTATTTTTTCTTGTAAATAAGTCAGTGTAGTCAGTACAATCAGTATCAGAGTACCGCCAAAGGCAGCGATTTGATAATGTCCGGCGCCGATTCCCATACTAATTGCCGCAACTGACCAAATCGTTGCAGCAGTCGTAATCCCGTTGATATGATTATCGGCTCGAAATATAACACCGGCACAGAGAAATCCCAAGCCGGTTACAATATTGGATGCAATTCGGTCGGGATTGGCCTCACCACCTATCATAACCGACATTACCGTAAAAAAGCAGGCGCCTATAGAAATCAGGATAGTGGTCCGAAAACCGGCTGCTTTTCCCCGGTATTCCCGCTCGGCTCCGATTATAGCGCCCCAGATAACCGCTATAATAAAACGCAACATAATTTCTATTTCAATCGTCATATGCGCTTGTTTTTATTGAATGATCATCTAATAAATAAGGTTTACACTTCCGAATAACATATTACATTATAAACACTTACCTGTAAATTTACTAAAAATAGTAATGCATTATTTACAAAAATATTCCGGAAACCGTTTTGCTTTTTTCTGGTTCTCATAGTATAAAATGAAAGAGTAAGGACTATAAAACAGCTAAAAATAAGAGTGCTTAACACTATTCAAAAAATGAATTGCTAAATTTGAAATAGCAACTGCTCGAAAATGAAGCATTGAAATAACTATTACCTTGATATGATACCTATGACTCAAAAAGAAATGGCGCAGGATTTTTTACAACTTGCAGCAAAAGGAAAGGCAAAAGAGGCTTTTCAATATTATATCGGAAGTGATTTTATTCATCATAATGCTTTTTTTAAAGGCGACGGCACAACTTTAATGCACGCAATGGACGAAAATGCCCGAAATAATCCGGATAAAGTTTTTGAAATTCAAAGAGCATTGGAGGACAATGATCTTGTTGCGGTACATTCCAGAGTACGCCAAACACCAGATGATACCGGTGCCGCTGTCATCCATATTTTTCGTTTCTATAATGATAAAATTGTAGAACTATGGGATTTCGGACAAGCTGTTCCGAATACTATGATAAATGAAAACGGAATGTTTTAATCACTAACTAACTTCCGGTTCTTTTTTTCCTTTCTTTCTCTATGCTCTTTAGTGATCTTGATGCCGTTTTTCCAATTCTTACTTACTCATTACTTCACCCTGAAAGCGAAACATCTATCGTAATATCTGTTATTTTTACTAATAATTCCGGGTAATGCTTTCTATCTTGACTCATTGAAAAAATATATCCTATAATTTAAAATTATCGCATCAAAAACAGAAATATACCCGCTATCTCTCCTTTAAAATTGATAAGTTTGCGTACTAAAAAAATATTTAGCTTTTTACTTACAAAAAAACCAAAATATCACACTAACAATCAATTATTTAAAACCAATCAACCATGAAAACCTTCTGGGCTATCTGTTTTATTTTAATCTCCTTTTTTGGTTTTAGCCAGGAAAAAATCAATGTGCTGCTTATCGGTACTTATCATTTTAATAATCCGGGACATGATGCCGTAAAAATGAAAGAACGAAATATCCTGACACCAGAAAGTCAGAAAGAATTGGAGCAGCTAACTGATTTGATCAAGAAAAAATTTAACCCGGATAAAGTTTTTGTTGAAAATGTTTATGCCAAGCGGGAAGGCTTAAACGATATGTATCAGAAGTACCTTAAAAACGAAAAAATGTATAATCCCGATACTTTAAAAAATGATTTCCGGAAGCGTTTTTACAGTGAAAATGAAATGTTTCAGTTGGGTTTTCGTCTGGCTAAAAAAGCCAAAAACAAGGCTATTTATTCGATTGATGATCGTCTGGAATTTCGCTACGACAAGGTGATGAAACGAGTTAAGGAAGATGAAAAACTAAACAAAAAATTCGAGGCTCTTTTATCGGAATCCGGTAAAAACATGAATGAGTGTATGACCCAACCTAACCTAAAAGAGGTACTAATCTGTTTGAACAATGAAGAACAGGCCAAACGAAACAAAGGATTTTATATCAACTTTGTCAATGCATTAGATCCCGAAGAGCGATTTGGTTCTACTTTAGTTGCCGACTGGTACAAAAGGAACTTGACTATGTATTCGTATTTCCAAAATCAGGTAGCTGATACCGATAAAAATGTGGTTATTCTGGTTGGAGTCGGACATTCCTCGATGCTGAAAGATTTTATTCTGCATGATGCCCGTTTTAATCTTATCGAATTTAAGGACTTATATAATTAATTGTCTGACTGAAAGATTCTCGTATCCCAATAAAAAAACCCGGTTATAAGCCGGGTTTTCTATTTTATTCTATTATGTTTTTACTCTTTTGTAAAGCGAAACGCTCCTCCTCTTTGTTTTAACAACATCGTTTTTTCAGTCGGATTAAACTCTAAAACAACTCCGGCTTTTTCAAACTTAAACTGATCTTTGGCAGCAGCTTCCAATGCGATTGTAGGTTGCCCGGGCGTTTGCAATTGAAGTACGCCGTTTTCTTTTACAACGGTCATTTTTACCGGAATTTCTGTCGACGCATAGGTTCCCAGATATTGATCCAGATCTTCAGGTTTTACGGTATAAGTTGTAAACTCCGGAATAGCAAAAGGCTCTTTAAAAATGGCTTGTAATGCGGTAAGCGCAATCGTATTATTACTGTAATTCGTTCCGTTTGATGTCATTGCAAAGGAGAAATCACCGTCACTATAATACGTAAATGTATTATTAAATCCATCGATATTTCCGGCATGTCCGTAACCGATTTTATCATTAAACGGCATTCGGAACAAACCTTTTCCGAATTTATCCTGAATGGTTTTCATCGCTTCTACACTTTCTTTTTTTAGTAATTTCCCTTTAAACAGCGCTTCGCTCAGTTTTAGCAAATCGCCGGGAGTTGAAACAATACCTCCGGCTCCCATCGGGATTGAAATATCCGTTTCCGGTCTGACCTTCCAATTTCCTTCATAATTATAGGATTTACATTCGTTATTCTGCGTATTGATTTTACCCCCTAAATAGGTATTCTTCATTCCAAGCGGTTGGGTAATCTCATTTTTTAATAGATCCGAATACTTTTTTTGGAAAGTTTTCTCTAAAATATATGTCAGCAATACATAATTGGAATTACAGTATTCTGCTTTAGTATCCGGTTCAAAATCAGTTCCGCCTTTTGCAATTCCGGCGACCATTTCTTTTTCGGTCATCGTTTTGGTATTCCAATCATAATAATCATCGTCATCCGTAAAATCATGTAGTCCGCTTCGATGACTTAACAATTGTCCGATTGTAATTTTACCCGCATTTGGAATTGTCGGGAAAAACATTTCAATTGTTTGATTTAATGTCAGCTTTTTATTTTCAATGGCTTTAAAAACCAAAATTGAGGTAAAAGTTTTAGAAATTGAACCGATTCGATATTTCGAGTTTTCATTGGCTTTTAATTTATTTTCGACATCCGCAAAGCCAACCGTTTTTGTATAGATTCGCTGTCCGTTTTGCGAAATAGCTACGCTCCCCATAAACTTATTATTCGCTTCTAATGTTTGAAAATACAAATCCAGTTTTTGTGTATCCATTTTTTGCGACCACGCCAATGCGGTAACAAAAAGGCCCAGTAAACAGGCCTTATAGTTCTTTTTCATAGTAATCTTTTTATTTTAAGGTTCTTTTTAATCGAAGTAATAAAGTAATCAGTACGTAGAAAATGACAGCCAATACAAGCATCAACGGGATAAATCCATTTCCTAACTGTTCATATTCGGTATGCGTAATTCCGTTATCGCGGTAATAACCCAGAATAAAAACAGTATCAGGTCGATAAAAGAAACCTACATTTTGCGGATCAACGAGTTTAGCGACAATTAAAAACAAGAAACTGAATAACATCAGATACAGAATCGCAAAAATCACATATGCTATTCCGTTACCGATATTCAAGGCCAATGCTTTAGCGACTTGCAACGGATTGAATGTACGGGTTGCTTCGTCTAATTTTTTCTCAGCCACCAATGGTTTTAAAAAGACTTCCGGTTGACCTAATTTTTCCAGGATATCCAATAATCGGGTTATTTCTTCCTGTCCGGTGTCAGAATCCGAGATCAGGCTTTCATAGATATGACTGTTGATTTCCAGTAAAACTTCCTGTTGGTTTTCATTATTCAATGCTTTTACAGCCTTTTGAATCCGGGCGATATAATCCAGGTAAATTCGTTTGGAATTCGGATCCCGGAAGGTTATTTCTTTAAACTTCATATTAAATTAAGCGTTGTATTGAGGCTGTCCCAATAGTTTTTCATTTCGTTTACAGTATGCATTCCCAGCTTGGTAATGGTATAATATTTCCGGGGAATGCCCGACTCCTGCTCTACCCATTTTGAAGCTACCAGTTCTTCTTTTTTTAATCGGTTCATCAGCGGATAAAGTGTTCCCTCTGCGATTTCGATTTGCGTTCTTTTTTTAATCTCATTGATTAAATCATACCCGTAGTATTCCTTTCCGTCTTTCAAAATACTAAGCACCAGGAAAGACAAAGTACCTTTCTTGAGTTGCGATATCCATTTGGTTGTAAAATCCTCATTCATAGGACAAATATAAAAACAAAACACATAGCATAACAAAGTATATAGTTAAAAAATATATTTAAAAAATCAAACAACTAATAATCAATAAATTAATTTAAAAATAAATTTCTCAGCAGTGTGATATAGATATAAAAAACTCCGACTAATTTACTAATCGGAGTTATAATAAAGGTTCAAAAATGGACTATTTTATCCTTTCTTGCTTTCTAAAATCGTACGGGCATTTTCATTTTCCGGATTTAATTCCAATGATTTTTTATATGCTTTTATTGCCTTTTTAGTTTGTCCGGTTAACATTAGTACTTCACCGTAGCTATCGTAAGTATTAAATCCTTTCGGATATAATTCGGTATTCAGTTTAAAGATCTTTAAAGCGTCTTCATTTTTGCCCGACTGTAACAATTCGTATCCGAAGGTATTCACACTTTCTTCACTGATATTGTATTCGGATTCTTTTCCTCTTTTAAATTCTTGCTTTATCAGTTTGATAGTCGGATCGACAGCCTTAGTTGTGTTATAATAAGACGGTATCGATTTCAGATTCATCGTTCTAATCTTTTCTTCCTGTTCGGCCAATGTTTCCACTTTATAATATTTACGTTGTGCGTCGGTAACTTTGGTCGGATCGATTTTATAACGTTCCCATTTGGCATCCGGTCCGTTCTTTTTGGTAAACTGCGTACCGTAAATCTGCGGTTCGCCTCTACGCATCAAATCACGATCGACAGCTGCAGCATACCACCATTTATTTAATGTTTCGTCAAGTTGTATGGCTTTTTCAAAACTTTTAACAGCCATAGCCGAATCGATTGTATCGCTACCATGTTGAAATACGATTCCGGCATTCAGATAGTCTTTAGCTGTTTTTACTTTTTCCTCTTTAAAAAGTTGAAATACCCGTTCCCGTCTGGCTTTGTCTTCTTTACTTAAAATATTCCAGTCGATGTTTTCACTTTTTCGGGCATTTTGATCATCATCAGCCATTTTCTGTAATTCCGGGTTATCCTGACTTTGTGAAAAAGCAGTTGCCGATAATAATAACAGCATAATTACCCCTAAACCCGTTTGTTTTGTGATGCGCAACGGCATTTTCAATAGTCGCATGTTTTCGATTTTTAATATTATGCAGCAAGTTTAGCTGTTTTATATTCGCTAAACTTGTAAAAATGGGACATTGTATTATTTTTCAAAATGCCAGAATGTATCTTGTTCTCCCAATAACGTTCCTTTATTAAAAAATTGTTTCGGAGAATGCTGTGTGAGTTTTTCAAATACTTTATTCAGATGTGCCTGATCACTAAAATTATATTCATGAGCCAATGCAGTAAAACTTTTATTATTATTGGCAAAAAGTTTATGCTCCATAACCTTTCTAAAAAGTACGATTTGCTGAAATTTCTTTAACGACACTCCAAAATGGGCTTTAAAAACCCGTACCAAATGCCGCCGACTCGTTTGAAGTTCCTGTGCCATGGCCTCAATTGAAAAATCCTCATAATGTTTAAAAATATAAGAAATCGAACGGGTTAAAATCGTATTTTCGAAAGGGATATGGCGCTCTGTAAGGTATTTATCCAGTAAATCCGTCAATACGGTTGTATCTTCGGTTTCGAAAAGGGATTGCATTTCACTTGCCGTAAAAAAATCATAATCTGTGATATAGCCTGAAAAATTACAGCGGTAAAATTGTTCGACTCCTAACGGATTAAACACAATAACAATTCGATGCAGTTCGCCGAGCTGCCGCACCTGCATCACATTTTCCCGGATGGGTGTAAACATTTGAAGCGGCTTAACCGTTTTATCGAAAACCATTGTTCCGTCTGGCATTCTCGTATGCGCCCGATAAAGAGAAATTACATTATTATAATGCGGAAAACAGGTAAATTCGGTTTTTATATTATCCGGTTTACTATCAATGTAATAATAATCGACATATTTTGCTATTACGGGATTTTTCGGCTTAAAGGTTTCAAAAACTGTTGTCATGATTCAAAACGAATCTATATTTATACTATTATTCCAATTTACCGTATTTTATTTCCAGGTTTTTTATCGTAGCGTCCATCAGTTCTTTTAACACCTCAACATCAATATCGGATAATTTTTTCACATAGATACAGCCTTTTCCCATTGTAAACTTTCCGAATTTTTCCAAGAGTGTTTTTTGTTCTTCCAATCCCATATAAACATATAGCGAAATAGCTGCTTTTCGCGGCGAAAAACCAACCAATAGCCAATCCCCTTCTTGCCGGCTTCTCTCCGATTTATAATGATAGCGCCCAAAACCGATTATCGAAGGTCCCCACATTTTAGGTTCACTTCCGGTAAAATCCTGCATAATTTTTACAAGGGCATAACTATCCTGTTTTTTCTGTTCGGTATTCGCAAAAGTATCGATAAAGGCATGAACATCCTCCTCTGTTTGTTTGGTTTTAATCGCAGCCATAATTCAGATTTTAATGATCAATAAAAGTTTTCAAAATTGAAATTATACAAAAATCGGCTATGAAATTACATCTTAACTAAAATTTATAGCAATCATTATTTTTTATTGGTTCCACTTAAATCTCCCGGATTACCTCATTTCTGTGCGTAATGCCCCATTGTGCCAAAATGGTAATAACCGGCTGAACCGTTTCGCCATAAGGAGTGAGCTCGTACATCACACTAACCGGTTGCGTACTGATAACGGTTCGCTTAATTAACTTATTGACTTCCATCTCTTTTAATTCGCGGCTTAACATTTTACCGGAGATACCGTTGACATCCTTTAAAATATCAGAATAGCGTTTTTTTCCGAATAAAAGAGAAGCTATGATCGAAATTTTCCATTTACCTCCTAGTACATACATTGCATCGTGTACGGCCATAATAGCTTTATTACAGGCCATTTGTGAGTGAATCGGTTGTTCCATAGTATGCTTGTTACCTCTGTGTTACTATTACTTTTTGTTTGTTAGTGACAAAAGTAAACAAGATATTCGGAACTTTGTCCTCTAAATCATTATATCATAAAGCTATGGAATTAATTGAAAGCCTTAACTGGCGTTATGCTACTAAAAAATTCAATACTGAAAAAGTAGCTCCGGATACCATCAATCAAATTGTAACCGCCATCAACTTATCGGCTTCTTCCACCGGATTACAGCCTTACCGTTTGTTTGTTATCGAAAACCAGGATCTGAAAAAAGAATTGGGAGAAGGTTCATTTAATACGCAAATTGCCAATTCTTCTCATTTGTTAGTCTTTGCCGCATTCGAGAAAATTACAACGGAACATATCGACGATTATATGAATCATATCTCAACTGTGCGTAGTATTCCGGTAGAAAATCTGGCCGATTTCAGAAACGCGATTATAAACGGCATCCTATCCCGAAGTGAGGAAGTCAACTTTCAATGGGCGGCAAGACAAGCTTATATCGGTTTAGGAACCGGAATGATTGCTGCTGCCGAATTACGGGTAGATGCTACGCCAATGGAAGGTTTTGATGCTGAAAAATTTGATCGTCTATTAGGTTTACCAGAAAAAGGACTGAAAAGTGTTGTGACTTTAGCTTTGGGTTACCGCGATACCGAAAACGATATTTTTGCCACCTTTAAAAAAGTACGCTTACCGGAGGACAAATTTGCTACAACTTTGGTCTAATTATTTTATACTTTCCCTTTTAAATCCCTGAAACAGGGATTTTTTATTTTATAGCCATTTGTATCCCAAACAGGTTATCGTCTTTTCATCTTTATTTTATACTTTTATCATAACCAATCTGATAACCTACTATTTACTATGACAAAAAAAGAGTTGACTCCGGCGGAAAAAAACGAATTGCTCCAAACTTTAAAAACCCGTTTTGAAAAACATACAAACCGACATAAAGACATTGAATGGTTGGCTGTAGTTACCAAACTGGAAGCAAATCCGGAAAAAATAGGATCCTTATATGAAATGGAAAGAACAGGCGGAGAACCGGATGTTGTGGGTTTGGATCCGCAAACAGGCGACTATCTTTTTTACGATTGTGCACCGGAAACACCAAAAGGACGGAGAAGTATCTGTTATGATCGCGAAGCACTGGACTCGCGTAAAGAACATAAACCGGAAAACACAGCTCTTGATATGGCAGCCGCTATGGGAATTGAGATTCTGAATGAAACGGAATATCGCAACCTGCAAAAATTAGGAAAATTTGACACCAAAACATCCAGCTGGCTCCTTACACCTCCGCCCATACGAAAACTAGGTGGTGCTATTTTTGCCGATTTCCGTTATGATACTATTTTTATTTATCACAACGGTGCTTCTTCTTATTATGCCGTAAGAGGATTTCGAGGTTCGTTACGCGTTTAATTGTATTGTCATATGAAATTAAAGTGGTTATTTTTGATGCTAATCTGTCTGTCCGGTTTGCTGATACAGGCACAACCGGTTTCTAATTATTCGCAATACACCGGTTACGGACAACTTAACCGGGAAACCCTTTTAATTTTAAGGCAGTTTAAACAAAACGATCAGCTACAATTTCTGACCGTGAATCCAAACACTTTAGAAACCCGCGTTGTTCCCGCAAAAACAATAGCAGCACAAAGGCTTAGTTGGGAAGCTTTAAAAAAACAATTTAGCAATACACCTTATATCAAAGCCATTCAATTTGCGCAATTGCAGTCTTTTTCGTTACAAGATGCGGGAATTATTCACGGTTATCCGAAAGAAAAAGGAATTACACTCACCATTGATCTTTGTCCGTCTCATAAACCATTAGATCGTCAGGTTTTTACCGATCTGTTTACCGCATTCGGAGACATCGAAAAACCGGTTCCGGTAGCGCTTTCTCTTTCCGGTCATTTTCTGCTCAATCATATCGCTGATATTAACTGGCTACAACAACTGGAACGGGAAAACAGCATCCGAATTACCTGGATCAACCATACCTATAGTCATTTTTATGATCCGAAAGTTCCGTTACAAGACAACTTTCTACTAAAACCCGGCACTAATATTGATCGTGAAGTATTACAAAATGAGATTGCCATGCTGGAACAAGGACTACTTCCTTCCGTATTTTTTCGCTTTCCCGGGTTAGTTTCCGATAATAAAGTTGTAAACATAATAACCGGTTACGGATTAATCCCCATTGGCAGTGATGCCTGGCTTGCCAAAGGACAACCGGCAATTTCCGGCGGTATTGTCCTGATACATGGTAACGGCAATGAACCCGTTGGCGTTGCTGATTTTATACGATTATTGAAAACCGAAAAAAATGCTGTATTAGAAAAACAGTGGTTACTATACGATCTTCGTTATAGTATCGGATCCGAGTTTAAAAATTAGCTATCAATCTGATTATCCGGTTCTCCTTTTTTATATCTTAGCTGCATCAGAATTGTTTTATAAAATATTTTTTCCGGTTCAGATTGTATTCTGAACATATGGACTCCATAGGAGTCCCGGTATTTTATTATCTAATTTTATAAAGCAATTACTATGAAAACTATAAAAATAGCCGTGATAGGCGGCACCGGTAAATCCGGAAAATATCTGGTACAACAACTACTTCAAAAAGGATATTCCATTAGATTATTACTCCGGAATCCGGAACATTTCGAAATCAAAAGTCCGCTTATTGAAATCGTAAAAGGGGATGCACGGGATTATGAATCGGTATTTTTGGCATTACAAAATTGCGATTGTGTATTGAGTATGTTAGGTCAGCCAAAAGGAGAAAGTTCCATTTTCAGTACTGCTACTTCCCATATTATCAAAGCGATGCAACAACTCGGTTTACCCCGATATATCGTTACTACAGGACTAAATGTCAACACAGAAATAGATTCAAAAAGCGAAAAAGTACAAATCGCAACAAATTGGATGTACGAACATTATCCAGAAACGACAAATGACAAACAAAAAGAATACGAAATACTATCAAAAAGCGAATTAAACTGGACAATGGTTCGGCTTCCGTTAATCCGACAAACAAACGATTCTTTCCCGTATCAGACATCTTTAACCGATTGTTCAGGTGATTTTATCAGTGCTACGGATCTCGCCGACTTTGTTATTCGGGAAATGCAAGAAGGTCATTTTATAAAAAAAGCCCCTTTCCTGTATAATTTCTAAAATTAATCACAAGAGCCTCAATCGAGGCTCTTATCTTATAATACGTTCTTTTTTAAATTGTTACATATATTTCAATGTTTTTATTTAGTTTTGTTACATACCCGTATCTACTAAACCTTAACAAATGAAATTATTCCGGAATCCGAAAAAAACAGAATCCCTCTTGGAAGACATCAATTATGAAATCCAAAATTCGAAAAATGAAAGTGCCAAAAAACGCTTAACCGAAGTCGGCATCAACACTGTTGATGAATTGGGGCGAAACGCCTTAATATGGGCTTGCTCTGTTGAAAACATGGACATGATAACCTGGTTGGTTGAAAACAACGCCAATATTGATCATCAGGATCGAAACGGTTATTCCGCGTTGCATTTTATTGCATTGGAACGAAACGAAAAAGCAGCTGCTTATTTGCTATCCAAAAACGCACAAACGGAACTTAAAGATTGTCACGGGAACACGCCCCTTTGGGCCGCTGTGATGAATGCAAAAGATGATCTTTCGGTTGTAGAATTATTATTAAAAAACAATGCGAATCTGAATAATGTAAATATCGCCAATAGAACTCCGAGAGAAATCGCCGAAAAAATATTGGGTCTTGAATTTCAAAAACTCATAAAACGATTAAATCTTGAATAAATTTGCCTTTATTATTGTTACTGAATATATGACGAAAAACTTTTCTCCTAATATAAATCGTACTCTCTTTAAAGAACATCTATTAAAAATACAGGATAACGAAGGGAATAATACGCTTGTTGTTACAACATTGTCCAAGCGATTAGAGTCCGCATCCCAACTGAGTTTTTTTGATCAGTTTACTGAAATTTGCAACGATTATAATATCGCTTTTCGATTTAGTCAATCGGATACTTCTTATAAAATCAGCATTCTGGTTAATGGCTCCGAATCTCAAACATTCACTTATCAGGATATTGAAAAAGATATAACCGTCTTACTAGCCAATGCTTTATATGAAGAACTCGCAATTCAGATTTTAAATAAAGTATTTATACAAAACGTTGAGAATGGAATTGGAGATTAAGTCATATTACAACGTTTATAGTCAGGGGAATTTATACAACCGTAAACCGTTCATGTAGAAAATGTATTCACGAGCGAGACGCTCGCGCTAGCAGAGGGATTTCATACAACAAAACCATTTAAAAATAAAAAGATTTTACAATATGGAAGCAATTGCCTTTATTACATCCCTACATCAGACAGTTGTAAATGAGGATCTAAAAACGTATCAAGACATTTTATCATCAGACACGAAAAAAATAACCGATAAATGCTGGCTGCCAATTGTTGTGATGTATCAGCAATTTTCAAATGAAGAGAAGGAGAATTTCCTTAATTTCATTCGTTTGATAGAAGTAAATACAGTTTCTCATGTTTTGGGCATATTAGATGGTTCAGCGTACCTTGATGCGAATCAGGAAGAATTCAGACTAATATGTCAATCCGATGACGAAGTAATAAACGGTGATTTACAAGATTACTTTTTAGGTTTGGAAGAAGACCCTGAAGCTATAGCCGAACAGAAGAAATAAATTTCTCAAGACCTTAAAGACCTTATTTTTATGGCAATATCCATCCTTTTAACTACCAATAAGACAATTACAAAACATAACGAACATCGTTCATTTTATTTTGAAGACAGTGGAGCTGATTATTGGTACCTCTGGCCGACTATGATAAAAGAAATCAATAATAAAACCGGAGAATTAATTGATCTTTACCAGGATGCCGAATTTTCGGGCAGTCATCTGACTATCTTTAAAACAACAGTAGCAAAACACCTCGCTGTTATAAATTCAAAAAAAGAAAAAAGTTGGGAAGTTTATATCGGTACGCAAATGCATCCTGTAAAACAGGATATATATAAAACCTTAGTTAAAAAAGAGATTGCAGAAAAACTAGAAAAATTATTACAGATGATCGATCTTGCTATTAAAAGTGAAGAAAAAATTATTTGTATCGGTGATTAAAATTGACCGATGGAGCGGATTTACTTCGTCCGTTCGGGTATTTTTTTTCCAAATGTGTAACCTTTCCGACATATACAGATTGTGAAAAGCCCGACCAGCTTAACAACAAAAAAACGATTACCAATCTTTTAATATGCATTTATTTTTTACAATATAAACAGTATACCAATTAATATATTATACTTTTTCAGATAATAACTTTTTTTCAATATCATCATAAAAACAAATAATTCCGGCAATTACAAAATGATATACCGATAAGATCTGTCCGACTATCCCCGAGTTAATTGCAGCCCAATTCATTAAACCGCTAAAAACATGAAATCCAACTAATATCCAAAGTGCTATATTCGATTTCTGTTTTAGTATTAATAGCATCAGAACAAGCTGAAAAATTAATCGGATAAACTGAACTGTTAGTCTTTCTTCACCTATTACATTATAAACCCAAATCATCATTATTATTTCAACTATAATAGTTAAGGACATTACCCCTTTTAGTATTGTTCTTTCTTTCATCTTGCTATTTTGTCGGTATCGCTTATTTTATAAAACAAAACTACATTTTTAGGATTGTAGTTACTCCGTTATTTCTTTATTGAGACGGATTCCAAATCCATCAGACAATCTATTTCTTAATTTCAACAATAACCGTATTCCCGAATTGTTTTAACACTCCAAACGTATTAAAGCTTATTTTTTTATCCGTATAAATGGCTTTTTTTATCGGAGGATCCTCAAAAAAATTATAATTATTTACGATTGGAGTAAAAATATCCGCTTCTTCATCCGACTGGTACAAATACTTCCCTTTTTCTTTAAAAGACTGCATATAATCCGGTAAGCCTATCATTTCAACAACGGGCACAATAACCAGATATTTATATAGCCTTTCTTTTTCGGAAACAGGTTCTGAAAGCAAAGAATCGTTGAAACATAAAATATACTCCTTGATGATCTGCTCTTTACCGTCTATCTTAGCCTCCTTTATTCTGGAATATAGTTTTGCCGGTATCGGCTGTCCGGTATCACTCAGTATGCTATAACTTGAAACTTCGGGTAATTTCCGGTGGCATTTTGTTGCCCATACATAACCTGATATAATCACTATTAACAGGCTGATCAGCAATGTTATTTTTTTAGTTTTCATAATTTTCAACGGATAATGATTCTAATAATACTAAAAAATATTCTCTCATCCTATCACTAAAACAAAACTACGACTTTTTAGGTTTGTAGTTTTTAGTTTTTAGTTTTTAGTTTTTAGTTTTTAGTTTTAATTGCACGGATTAAATTCATAATATCAGGCAATTCAACAGATTTTACACAGCAGAAAAATGCATTTACAATATTATTTTCTATAAATTGCAGTACGATTTTACGTATAAAAGCATTTTATCTAATACAATCACAAATACTGAAATAGGATATGAAAGAAAAAATAGGTTTAATCGTTTTAATGTTATGTACACTTTGTAGCTGTGCTTCATTTTCTAAAAAGATTGCATTTGATAACCAGATCATTCTTAAAGAGGAATCCATTACTAAATTAAACGGAACGTATGAGATCGAAAGCCTAAAAGCAATTCGGAAATTTGAAAGTTCTAAACCGGATATTATTGAAAATGATTCCTTAAATCGGTTTTCTTTATTTAAAAATATAAAAGAAATTAATCCGCAATTAAGAGAGGATATAAAGAATAATAGTAAGAATTACAAAGTAAAAATTGATATTAAAGATAAGAATTCCATATCATTTAGTCTTTTGAAAAACAATAGTAAAATTGATAGTATTACTATGGATTTTAAGATTCAAAATGATGGTTACCTCTATTTAAAAAATAAAAATTTCAAGACTAAAGGGATACCCGGATTATGGGGCAATTTTTCCGTTAACAGGACCCGAATTGGAATAAACAGCAATAATAATTTAATTATCAGTAATTCCTATTTTCTTTACGGTGCCGTTTTAATTCTAATTGGCGACACAAAAAAAACGAGTTTTTCAAGTGAATACAAACGCGAAATATAATCTGATGATGCGTTTTTTTTCAACATCAATTTACGAACGTCGGATTGTGATTCCGAAGGTTTGCACGGATTACACCCGAGGCTTTAGCCGAACGAACGAAGTAAATCCGCGCGATCAGGGTTAACTCCATGAGCTAACACAATATTTATTTAAACTGAATTGTATAACTTTCCAAAAAATTTAAAATATAATTTATGAAAAAAAATATACTTTTTTTTACACTTGGTGCAAGCCTTAGTTTCATTGTAGCTTTTACTACTTATAATCGCAATAAGCAAGCGGAGGTTAACGAATATGAAGGTAAATTAATATTTTCAGACTGTGAACCAACAAACCAAAGGTATACAATTGTAGACACAGAGAAAACGAGTGCGATTTATAATGTAAGCTATTTTTATCAAAAAAAGAGAATTGTATCTAATGCGCTAAAAAATGGCAAAGATTTCGATGCGATCATTTTCAAAGATGATGATAATAAAAACCTAAAAGGAATCCTGATAAAATTCAGATAAGCAGCTAACGTATATCAAAACGAATACTTTTTCAAGGTATTTAATTAATATATAATCCTGATTACCAGTATTTTTTTTTAGATGTAAACCTTTGCTGAATTGTGGTTCCGAAGGTTTGCTTCTCTTAATGAACGTGAATTACACGAGGCTTTAGCCGAACGGACGAAGTAAATCCGCGCGATCAGGAGTTATTCAATTAAAAGGTATAAATTCTTTTTCTCATCCCAACACAATTTAGCCCGATGGTCTTTAAGCCAATTTTTCCATTTTATAACATCAGACATTGTAGGATGAAGCTTTCCCAAATAATTGCCGTCAGATTCTGATTCAATTAATGAAACGGATTCGATTCTTTCGACAATTGACGGTATGTCTTTTAGATTAACATTAGAATCCTTTATAGAATGAGTGATACCATCAAGGTCATTTTCAAATTGTTTAATTGCCAGCTCGTTATTACATTGAGCCTTACAGGAGATATTTGTAAGACTAAATAATATTGTTAACACTAATATCTTAATTCTCATCGTTTAACTTCTTTTACGTTATTATTCTCTATTATTATACTTGCTTTCACAGTTTCAGAACCCTTAGTATAATTAACATTCGTATTACCCGATGGCGCGGATTTTATACGCTTAATGGATGTTTTCTTTTTTGACTTTATTGACAATATCAATATACACACTTTTCATCTTAGTGTCATTTTTCAAAGTCTTCAAGATCTTTTTAGAAATGCCATCATCAAAATGAGGTTCATCGCTAAAAAAGTACCAAAATCCTTTGATTTCTTTTTCATTTTTACTGTTAAGTCTTTTTAAAAACAATTCACTATTTGCCAAAAAATAGTCCCTTACTTTTTCCTGAAAGGAATTCACGGAATCGGCATCCCATTTTCCGTCTTTACTAATGTGTATAAGCTTATCAATAAATGCTTCTTTCTTTAATGCAGAAGCCGTTTCAAAGAAAAATACAAGATGGTTTTCTGAATTTGAATAATTAGGTGCTTCCCCTTTAATATTGTCATAACCATACTCTTTTAGAAACTCCTGAAAAGTTGTCGGAAAACTGTTAAAAAAAGACATTTTACATTCGACTGACGAATGCTTTTTACAGCTTTCAAGAATAGTCGCCAAATTGTTTTTTTTGTTTTGTGAGTGACAGCTTATCGTGATAATAAGCACTAACGTGAATAGTTTAAAATTCCACATAATTCGTTTTCTAATTTTGTTTTACCTACTCTAATCGCAGAATTTATTTCTCCTGTAGCGAATATGTTGTCGATTCTTTATCGAAACCATCCCAAAAGATATGTAATCTCTTGCAACTTTTGCATTCTATTATTATTTTCATTTTCATATAGATCGCTTCTGCATCGACCATTCCTGAAAAATGATCATATTCAACATCTGAAATTACTAAATATTGATTCGGATCGGGTATCCCGCCTAAACCTATTATGTTTCCGCAATTGCATTTTATTTTCGGCATCTTTTACATTCCCATTATATTGGGCTATCTTTTATTCTATTAAAAACAAAACTACAACTTTTTAGGGTTGTAGTTTGCTCTTTCTTTATTGGCACGGATTGCACCCGAGGCTTTAACGAAGTAAATCCGCGCGATCAGGTTATTGATTTTGATCCATTTTATATTTACTCTACTGTTAAAATCTTGATTCCAAAAATATTCAGCACATCAGTAGCATAATATTGCCCCGCATATTTCAATACTTTTTTCCTTCTCCAAAATGGCAAATTAGAATCATTAGAATCCGTAAAATTTAAAATTTCAACAAATTCACTGTCAATCATATTAATTTCCTTAACTATCTCATCCTTATAATTCAATCCGAAAAAATTATCTGATAAAATAAATTCTTGCAATTCCTCTCTTATTTTTAAATCATAATCAAACTCGTAAATTGATTCACAATAACCAATTTTACAATCTTCAACAAAATCTTTCCAACTGTTCTTTAACTCGAGTAAACTACTTGCTGAACTATCCATTTGCTTAATATGTTTTTACTTAATTAATATACCATTGAACCCGATGGAGCGGATTTGCAACCCAGATGGAGCGGATTTGCAATCCGTTCCATAATTAGAGTAGGTAAATTGAGACAACTATATACTCCCATAAAAAAAACTACAACTTTTTAGGGCTGAAGTTTCTCTCATGATTTGCACGGATTGCAAATCCGCGCGATCGGGGTTTTGAGAGTTATCATTATAACCTTTATAGACTAAAATTATTTATTATAAGTCAGGAATAGAATCTGCTTTCATCATTACACTTTTTTCAACGTAAAATGAGCCATTAAGCTCAATATATTTTAATATTACATCATCATCTGGATTAATGTTTCTTAAGGTGTTGATAAAACTTTGAGAATCATATACATTATTCCCATTTATAGATGTTATAAAGGTACCTGAAACAATATTTCTTCTATGTAAAGCAGAACCTTCAGCTATCCCTCCTAAAATTATCCCTTTAAATAATTGATTGTAATAAACAAAACCGTTACTATTTAAATGTCCATAAAATTGATGAGGAATTCCTCCAATTAAGCCGATATCTCCTTTATAATTTACATCTTTTTGCGAGTTTATTTTTTCCGTAATAGAATGTTGAACACTGACTCTTTTTAATTGACTCCAATCTTTATGTTGCTCAAACTCATTATTATCAACAATTACCCTTCTAAAATCATTATTCCCTTTAACCTTATAATCTCCCCACCTTACTCCATTTGCAATAAATCCTACATAGTCTTTTCTTGAAAGAGCAGCAGCTGCCTTAGCTATATCAACTTCAAGATTAGGGTCGTTATTTTGCAAAGACTTTACATAGTCATCATGAATTTTCTGCAATTCTATATTACCTTCTAGTTTTGCTATTTCGGCAGCCTTTAAATGATTCTCTATTGCTTGGGATTGACTTAGTATTGGAAAAAAAGCATTCTCAAATTGTTGTATCATTCTATCATCTGCATCAAACATTTCAACAGATGTACTACTATAAGTAGCTCCTTTATAATTACTTTGCGCAGTATAATTAAAAGAGGATTTTATAGACTTCCTTCTACTACCAAAACCTAAAAATGACCAGCCACTAGAACTTTGGCTGACCATACTTTTCTGAGCTTCATCAAGAAATTGATTTACAATAGTTTTAGCATCAAATGTAGCATCTACATAACTATTTTGTGAGTCTCTAAATTTATACGATATATATATCGAATAATCACCTGAAGCAATTCTGTTTTTAACATAATTAGAAGGATTTTTAAATGATATTTTATTGTTTCCAATATAAGTTCCATAGTAACTTTTATTATAAACAACATCATCATCTATTTCTAATGTTATTTGAACTTCTGATAAGGATACTAACTCAGGTTTATAGCTTTTATATTTTTCGGATAGTTCGTTTTGCTTCTTTAAAGACTCCTCATATTTTTGAGTTTGCGCATATATTTGAGTAGAAAAAAAACCAGCCGCATTCGGATGAATTATTAGATTTCCAAAATTATCTTTTAATAAAGGCCTATAATAAGCCAAGATACTAATTCCATCTAAATTTGAACCAATTGAAGGTATTTCATATTTGGTAGGTAATTTTGAAATGAAAGTAATTGGAATAGAAATTGAATAGATGTTACCATTACTTGTAATTGCATTGCCATCAGAATCAAAGTATTTTATATCATCGTCATCAATCTCTATAATTGGCATTATAAAGATTCTACCACTCTTATTATCAGGAACATTTTCTACAAAACCATGAGTTTTATACAATTCATACTTCCCAGAATTTCCGATTGTATAATATTCATTTACTTGAAACCATTTGGAATTTGAAGTAACTTGTCCATAGCTATATGCTATAAAGAGAATCAAAAAGATAAAGTACATTTTTTTCATATGACCTAATTATTTAAAAGTTACGATGATTTTTTTATTAGGACTACTGTTCGGTGTGCTTGAACCATAAAATACTTCTTTCAACTTATAATAAGCAGTCGAACTATTGAGTACGCTACAATTGTCAATCTTGGCATCTGTCCCGACTAAAATGCAGCCTTCTATTTGAGTTGTATAATTACCCATGTGAATTTGTCCGCCAGTTCTATTAGGAACATTTTCCAACTGAATTCTCCATCCATCAGTTTTGTCATATCTTAATATGCCATGGTAAATACCTACAGGAATACAACTAATATTATTTGAATTGTCTTTCCATGGCAATTCAAGTGTACAACAGATAACCCTTTCATTTGCTATAAGATAGCCCATTGTGCAATTATCTGACCAAAGCTTTCTTCAATAGCTAATTCAAAATTTTCTTGTGAATAACAAATGGAAGAAAGAAGTAATATTAATGAGGTTAACAATGCTGATTTCATATTTTTCTTTTTTATTTGTTCTAGTTTTTATAAGCTCATCCATGTATTAGTAATTTTTTTTTGGATTGACACAAAGGAGATATAAATTTACTAAATAAGACGAGTCCAACAATCCCTATTTATAGTGATTTTCTTACTCTCTAAGTTTAGTTATTGCTATAAAATCTAAATCAAGGGAAAATACCTGTTTATAGGCTCTCGCTCTGCATTCACATCAATCCGTATATATTTCTCTGTTGTCCCTGGTCATTTATGTCCAACCAACTCTTGAACCTTTACCAAGTCATATTTCTTTTCATTGAGCCAATTACAAATAACACTCATCCTAATGGTTTGAGGATTCAGTTTTCTATCTGGAAAGAGGCTCTTTAATGATTCAGTTACCGAGTGAATTCCATCAACTGAAATCGGCTTCCCTAACTTTTTCAAAATCAGTTTATCACTTTTGCATCGAAGCATCTTTGGTCTTACCTCATCAATGTATTTGGATAATGGTAATATCTGTTTATTGAGTAGTTCAAGAGTTCTTCTATTCAGGGTTTTGGAAGCCTTGATGTAGATTGTTCCGTTTTCCAAATCAATGTTTTTCAATTCCAGATTCGTGATTTCGTCACTGGTTAGCCCTTGATAAATCAAAAGCGATAAAAGCACATTGTTTCGGGTTTCTAAAAACCAGTAGCTATTTTCTCCTTGTAATAATAATTGCAATTCTTCACTGCTAAACAAATCCTGTAACTGAATATCTTGATTCGCTTTATTTTTGATATTCAGTTTCTTGCTGGGATGGTCTTTTCTCGCTCCAGTCATTACCAAGTATTCATAGTATCTTTTGATGGCAGATAAGATTTGGATTCGGTATTGAACATTGGTTTGTTTTTGTATTACCTCATCCATATATCTGATAATATCCTGAAACTTATACCCCCGATGGAGCGGATTTGCAATCCGCTCTATAATTAGATTAGGTCAATTTCATAATTGCACAATCCCATAAAAAACTACAACTTTTTAGGACCGAAGTTTCTCTAATGATTTGCACAGATTGAAAATCTGCACGATCGGGGTTACAGTTTGTCTTATAATTTGCACGGATTGCAAATCCGCGTTATCTATCAGGGATCGGGTATCACGCCTAAACCTATTATGCTTCCGCAATTGCATTTTATTTTCGGCATCTTTTACATTCCCTTTATATTGGGCTATATTTTATTCTATTAAAAACAAAACTACAACTTTTTAGGGTTGTAGTTTGCCCTTTCTTTATTGGCACGGATTGCACCCGAGGCTTTAGCCGAACGGACGAAGTAAATCCGCGCTATCTGATTCTTAAACCACTAATCGTTTGGTTTATGTTTATGCGGTTTTAAGTCAGGATGTTTTTCCTTATTGGGTGGATTAACCCGTGGTCTTTTATCAGGGGTTCCATCTTGTTTTTTTGGTTTAGGGCCCGGTTTAATTGCATGAATTTGTTCCATAATAATTATTTTAAAGTTTGATTATACATTTCAAAATAACATGAAAAATAAATTATTTAGTTACGAAAAACCGTAACAAGGAAATAAATTCCAGCATATCACGTTGTATTTTTAGTCTCTTACATACCAATTTTCTTTATAGTATTTAAAAGACATAAAATTCTTTTTAATTTTTAGTTTATTTCTTTCTTGATGTAAAAACAATAAATAAGGTTTCATATCTATAAAGAAAGGATTAACTGAAAAATTATTATCATTATCAACACTCAAATAAGGAAAATCATATTTTCTGTATTTATATATCAAACTTTCAATCTGTTTTTCCCTTTCATTACTTAGATTTTGATCAACTCTTTTAATTTTATCAATTTTACCACTGATTTTATTCACTGTTACAAAGCAAATTACATCATCTATATTGGCATCGGAATCTGAAACTATATAAATTGTTTCGTTAAACGTTTTTTGACGAATGGCTATTGTATAATCTTTGAATTCTGAAAAATCTTTTATATGATATAAATTAATAAAATCATCTATATTCTGCTTTTTTATTTCATTTTTCGAGCAATTACTAACTGTTATACCAATAATAATAAGTGCTAAATATTTAATTTTTCTCATAATATCTTACTTTATCCGATTGAGTAGATTTTCAATCCGCTCCATAATTAGATTAGGTGAATTTCATAATTGCACAATCCCATAAAAAACTACAACTTTTTAGGACTGAAGTTTCTCTCTTGATTTGCACAGATTACAAATCCGTAAGATCGGGGTTGCAGTTTGTCTTATAATTTACACGGATTGCAAATCCGCGTTATAGGGGTTTAACTGAGCGGACGAAGGAAATCCGTGCTATAGGTGGGAGTTCAAACCTACCACCATAGAACACTTTCTTTTGCTTTCTTAAATTTGAACTTTAAATTTTGGTTAATATCTATAGAATCTGTTATTACTTCTTTACGATAATCATAACAATCTTCAAATCTTGCCAAAATTGTATAATCAACATCGAGCAATAAAGTTTCTTTTCTAGAATCATAACCGTTCTCTTCATAATATACTTTATAAATATTTTTATAATCTTTAAAATTCGTTTTTCCTTTATTACATAAATAAAAGTTTTCTAATCTATTATGTACATGAAAACAAGTGTCTGTTTTTGTTGGAGAAAAATATAACGATTTAGAATAGTCATTTTTTATATTTGAAAATATAAAAAGATCTATTCCTTTCTTATAAAATGAGCGTTTATAATCAAATGTTTTCTTCCCATCTAAATCAATCTTTAAATATTTCTCTCTAATTGTATCGGTATTAAATTCATATTTTCTTAACGAAAATCCAATTAAACTATCTTTTTCAGAATATAATTTATAGTAAATATTTTTCTCTTTAGTTTTTTCTATATTACTGTGACATGAAGCCAAAATCTGTAAAAACAGAACACATATAGTTAGTATTATGCTTTTTTTCATTTTATTTATTTTTTAAGAGTGTTAAACCTGATGACGTGGATTTGCAATCCGTCTCATAATATGTAGGGGTAGTTATTATAATTGTACAACTCATAAAAAAACAAAACTACCCCTTTAAAGGGGTGTAGCTTGTCTTATAATTTGCACGGATACACCCGAGACTTTAGCCAAACGGACGTAATAAATACGCGCTATAAGGCAACACAATTATTGAGACTTAATAAAATCCCAATGTCATTCTTTTATTAATCATTTACAATATATATTATCACCTCATATATAAAATAAAACAGCCAACCAATATAAAAAATGACTGATGGTAAAACTAAATAAAAGGATTTAAAAGGACTTTTAAATTTATTTCTGTAATAAAACATAAACACTTTTAATGTCAAAATCAAATTAAGTATAAAAATTGGTAAGTGTATAAAATACGATATAAAAACATATGTTTTCCTCATATTAAAACCTTCGACAGAGATACATTTATTAATTATGACAAATTCTAAAATTATCATAATCAAAAATAAAGCTAGTGACCAATATGATGCTGATATTATGCTTTTTTTCATTTTATTTATTTTCTAAGAGTGTTAAAACCATTAGTTAAAGCTCGTTGGTCGGTTTTTGTATCAATACCCAATAAAACAGATTTGCAATCCGTTCCAAAATTAAAGTAGGTAAATTTTATAATTTTACATCTCATAAAAAAACTATAACTTTTTAGCACTGAAGTTTCTCTCTTGATTTGCACGGATTGTAAATCAAGAGAGCTGGTTTAGCCGAACGGACGAAGTAAATCCACGTTATCGGCTGTAGTTTGCTCCTTCTTTATTGGCACGGATTACAAATCCTAGTCATCGAGTTGCATCCGATGTTTTAGCCAAACGGAAGAAGTAAGTCCGCGCTATCGGGGTACAAATGCGCGTCATCGGATTAACTTAATTTTTCCAGTTAATTGTGTCCAAATCTTTTTCAAAAAGTACTTTTTTATAATTCGTTTCTTTTAATATGATTTCCGTTAAATTTATTTTGATAGAATCATTCTTTTTAAATTTAACTTTCTCATTATTAATATTATAAAAACCTCCTTTATACTTGATAGTATAATCTTTTAAAATTTCTGATTTGTTTTTTAAAAAAGACAAATCGCTATATAACAATGTTAAATAAAAATGTTTTTTTGAATTTGCTTTCAATGTTATAAAACTATCATCAGAATTAAAAAGATAATCTATTGTTTTCATCTTATCATTGGATAAATAAAATCCTTCAATATTACTATTATCATTTTTTTTATTTTTAATCTGGAAGCATTATTCAATTTTATGTTGAAATCAGAATTATTTTCGTATTCGATTTTGAAAACTAATCTAGTTGATTCATTATCATTGATGCCCAAAACATAAGAACATTTAAAATCAAGGTTATTCTTAAGTTCTTTTTTACTCTCTTTATTACTACACCCAGCAGTAATTAAGAATAAGATTGAATATAAAAAATTTGCCATCATAATTATTGACCTAATATTCGTTTATACATATTTATAACATTATTAATATCCCGTTTAAATCCAGGTGTAGTTCCATTCCATGTTGAATGTTCTTTCTGTTGATTAAGAAGATTTAGATGTGATTGAGCTTGTCTCATAATTTGTACGGATACACCCGAGGTTTTAACCAAACGGAAGAAGTAAATATACGCTATCGAGGTTATTTTTTTTCTTGAAAATATTGAAGAATATTGTAATATTTCTCAACTTTTAATTTATCATTACCTCTTAAATCTGTGAAAAGATTTCCGTTAGCTAAAATTTTAAATTGCTCCCCCTTTTTTTTAATCAGCAAAGTGTAATTCTTACATCCAAAACAGTCTTTACAGTCTTGAATATAAGATTTTGATTCAAAAAAACCAAACAGACTTAAGGTTTCTTCCTCATTAAACACTATTTTACTTACTTTTTTCTCATCTTTCTTTATTTGAATATGATACCAATCATTATTATCATCCACATACCATCTTTCTAAAAAATAATTATTAGTCCCTTCAATCAAGTAATGAAAAAAAACATCGTATCTAAATTCGCTGGCATTAAAAGATTTTAATTCAGTATTTGACAATTCATTCTCATTTGAAGATAAATTAAGAATATCAAAATTTTGTTCTACAAGTAAACATTCTTTTTTAACGATACTGTCACTAAGTACTGTTTCTTTTTTACTACTACAAGATATTAGCGTTAAAAAAATAATAATATAAAAAAACAATCTCATCTCTAATTGGTTTTTTGATAATAATTAAAATTAGTTTTTGTAGTTTTTAGATTTTCATAATAAATTTCTAATTTTCCACTAAATCTATTAACCAAATGGAACGGATTGCAAATCCGTTCCATAATTAGATTAGGTGAATTTCATAATTGCACAATCCTATAAAAAAACTACAACTTTTTAGGACTGAAGTTTCTCTCATGATTTGCACGGATTACAAATCCGTAAGATCGGGGAATTTCATAATTGCACAATCCTATAAAAAACTACAACTTTTTAGGACTGAAGTTTCTCTAATGATTTGCACGGATTGCAAATCAAGAGAGCAGGTTTAGCCGAACGGACGAAGTAAATCCACGTTATCGGTTGTAGTTTGCTCTTTCTTTATTGGCACGGATTACAAATCCGCGCTATCGGGTTAATGTTTTTTAAAAATCTAACTTTTAATAAAAGATAATCCTTTAAGATTATTAGAAGTATATAGTTTTATCCCCTCTTCCTCGCAAATTTTTGTGTTCTCAAACATATAGCAACGTATTACATTTGGTGCAGTTGTTGCATTTGTCAAAGGGTTACTATCATTATTCGGGCGATATAAATTTAAAACAAAATTATAGGATTGTCCTACAGCAATTTTTTCATTTGAATTAATTACTTTTTCATTTTGTTCTTTTGAAACAATTTTGTATTTCTCACCATTCTTCTCACAATAAATTGTATAGAACGAATCAATAGTGTCTATCTTATAAACTTTGTATTCCCCAACCTGTTCTTGATTGTTGTTTAATGGTTTACATGATATAAATAAAATAACTGCTAATGTAAAAATGATATTTTTCATAAATTATCGTTGTTTAGGTACTGTATGGAACGGTGTATTATTTCCAGTCGTATAAATTAATTGGACAGGCTGGAAATTACTACTTCCTCTATACACTTCTTGTCCCTGTGCATTATAAAAATGCTCTGATATATTTCCTCCTTGGCTTACTGCACCATCATGTGCTCTTCTATATACACTTGTTGGATTACCCCCATCATCATTATTTGCCGTTGAACGAACACCTGAATTACCATCAGCTTGTGTTATTACAGCTCCACGGTAAGCTTCTGTTACTTCATGTAGCATTGCTTGCCCAGGGTTTCCATTTATATTTGACAACTTTCCTAGTGCATCAGCATTTACCTCCTGATTAGCAACTATTTTTTGGTCTGGAGCACCTGGAAGAGATGATTCAATAGATGGATTATCACTCTTATTGCCACCAAAAAAGCCTAATAATGGACCTTCTCCACCAGAAGTAATGTCATTATCAGTTGCTGAAACGTTCACAGTTACACTACTATCACTCGTTGCTGCCAATAATTCAGATGCTCCTTTTGAAAGAGTTGAACCTTCAACCTGAGTAGCTGTTACCTTTCCTTTATCATCCATCGACAAACTTAATTGTCCATTTACAGATGACTGTAACTGTTGAAAAGCTTCTTTAGCTTTATTTCCTGTTAAAATTACATCATCAACACCCATTCCATCAGGGTTGCAAATCCGCGTTATCAGGGAAATCTTATTTTAAATCTAATTAAGAGTAGAAATAAAAATAAAGTGCACCAATTATATACAAAGAGATATTAACAAATAAATAGTTTGTTTTTATACTTTTACTAAATCTTTTTATATAAACGAATCTCATTATCAAAAAATGAACTAACATAATAATTGTATACAATAGCCATATTTCTTTTTGATATTTCATCGAATTACTTGCAAACCCTAATAAAAAGCAGAAAAAAAACCATATAATCAACAATATAATAAGAGAAAATATACTGATCCCAAAAAATTTTATTTTTTCCATTCCTATTTTATTTTTACAGTTATTCCATATTTTTCTTTCATCATTTTAATGAAATTATTATTTATATCTTTATTTGTCCCACCTTTAAGATAAGCAGATATAAATACTTTTAAATTATCATTAAAAGATGTTATTGAATGAGCTCCAAAAGCTCCATTAGATTTCTCCTTAGATGTAAATGCTCCTTCAAGCCCTTTCATATCATTATCTGACAATTTATCCCTAGAATGATCCATTGAGTATCCATCAACTCCTTCTGGACTAGTCAAAAAATCTGACTGATGAGGAGCCATATTAAATACATAATCAATTACATTATTAGCATCCAAAAATTCACGAGCATTCTCTTTTATTAGCTTTAAAAGTTCTTCAGTATACCCAACTCCAAAAGCAGATCCTCTACTATGAGTGTATATCTGAATTTTTTCAATAATCTTTCCAGTTTTTGGATCTCTTGCTAATTTTGACAAAACATTTTTCCAATCATCTTTGGCAGCTAACCTTCCACCCATTCTTCTATCGCTAGGAAACTCAGGATTACGTTCTGATGCCCAAGATTTACCATTATAATGATTCCATCCTCTATTACCATCAACATAATGCACTTCTCCACCTGGATTTGCAATACCCGAATTTTTAATTGTGTTAACTATTTCTTTTGTCCAATAGCTGATATCAGCTCGTTCAGAATCAGCCATAGTTTTACCATTAATCAAAATTGGTAATTCACCATCTCCATCAACATATACAATTGGACTATTTAATGCATATACATAAGGAGAAGATCTCTCCAATAATTCTGATTTTGGATCAATATTCATCCATCTACCAATCGCCGCATCGTAATTCCTTGCACCATAATCATAAACATTAAGCCCTAGCTCGTCTTGGAACTCCTTTCCGTTATACCTATATTTATACGGATTCGGTATTCTCGGAACCACAATATTTAATTCCGGAACATTATACCCCGGAGAGCCGTCCATCGGCATCGTATAAGTATATTCTTCCGTATTATAAGCCCGGTGTTTTAGTCCGAACGGATAATAATGGTTTTCTTCCATGATTGCCAAAGCTCCGTTTTTATCGTCCCAGGTCCAGCTTACCCGAATATTACCCAAATGATCCGTGTAATTAAATACATAATTAAAATAAGTATCACTTGTAACCTTTACATACCCCTCAACATGCGGAAAAAATGATAGCTTCATATTTAAATATTGAAAACCGGATAAGTAATCAATACTCTTGGTACTACCATTTTCCAATACACTTTTCTGTACCTTATTACCGCCTGCGTTGTAAATATAATTAATTTTATTACCATCTGCGAATAGAATCTCCGTTGGCAGATTTAAATGATTATAAACAATATTCGTAATCTTTTTATTCGCATCCTGGGTCATATTACCGTTGGCATCATAAGCATAATCGTTATAGGTATTTCCATAACCGTTGTCTTTAAAACCTTCCGGATTATTGGTCAGATCGTTTACCCGCATTAACCGGTTCCCGTTATAAACATAAGTCAAATCGTCAATGTCTATCGTGACATTCGGATGATCCAGATTACCCATACGTTTTAAATTCAGAATATTACCGTTTTTGTCATAACTTACATATTCATCATAAGAATTGGTTATCGTCTCCGCAGCTAATGGTTTTTGGTAATAAGCACCTGTCAGCCGGTTTAAATCATCATACTTATAACCATATTTCCGCAGGACATTATCACTTTTTGTTTTCCAGAACGTTTCGGAAATATTTCCGTTATAAAGCCGTTTTACATTACCATAAGCGCTTGTTGTTCCATAAAAAACAATACCGTCTTCATCTGTTTCCGTTACCTGATTATAATTGATTTTAAAACCGAATAAATCGGCCTCTTCCATCCGTAAAACCGGATCATCTACAGCATTCATATTATTTATATCGGTCAGCCATCCGCGAATGTTATAACGATAATCCACTTTTTGTAATCCTACCGCTCCGGTTGCATCAGTACCTCCGACATTTTTTGAAATCAGTTCGCCAATCTCATTATACGTGTTTTTGGTAAGCAATTGTACCGGCTCATTATTGATTTGTTGGGTATGTAATAAAGGCCTGTCTTCCGGTGTATAGGTATATTGATCGACAATGGTCAATAAAGCCATAGTATTATCTCTTTTATGAAAAGTCTTTGTATATAGCTTTTTACCGGTGAAATCCAGCTTTGTATCAATCTGGGTATAACCGCCGAATTGATTGCTTATATATCCCCTTACTTCTCTGGCTTTTGCATCGTAGAAAATTGTATTTACCTCAGCCAATGTTTCATTGGATGTTGTCAATATGCGTAACCAGTTTGCCGTCATCAAAGTCTTCGGATTCGACAATACGGATTGTCCTTCGACAGCAGACGGAACAGCCAATGCAGACGGATAGCTGTAATTGTCATAATAATTGATACTCAATACATGCATACCGCCGGTTGGGAAAGTATAGTTCGTATAGCCCACCGTTACACCGTTTAATACAAACGGATTGTTACGGGATTCGTAAAAGTCGCCTGAAAAGTTTAACGTTGCCTGCATCGTTTTCCGACCGGTTGCCGTAGCTTCCGTTCCATTATACCAACCTGAATAGGCTACTCTTCCGAAAGCATCATACTTTGTAATCAACCAGCCTGTCCCCGAAAGATTCGAAAACGGTGAATTGGCAGGTCCTGTAGCAACCAGTTTATCTGCTTTATTATAAACCATAAATTCCCATTGCTTACCCGGCAATTTCTTCTCTGCCAGACGCTTCCGTTTATCGTATTTATACTGATAGCACAAATCATTTAATTGGGCGGTCGGATTTGTTACCAAAGGCGGAATTACATATGTAAGATTTCCGAACTTATCATAAACATAATAGGTGTCATGCGCCCCGTTACTATAGGTACGTTTTAACACCAGTTGCCCCTCTTTATTTTTAAACTCTTCTGAGGTATTATTTGTTCCGCTTGTCCAGTTTTCGTCTTTGACACTACTCTTTTCAAGGTCGTTTGCCGCATAATAACCATTGTCTGTCAATTGAATATCATAAAGGCCGGATGTGGCATTCCATGTAGTGGTAGCAAAATAACGCTTTACCTCATTTTGCACGTTAGTCCGATACTCAAACTTTATGGTATGGTCATTATTTGCTGTCGGATTAACTTGCCAGTCGGCTCCGGGAGCGCCTTGTTTTAGTACTCTTTCAAGAGGTGAACTTTCGAAAAGCTTTTCACTGACCGGATACTTCCCTACGTAGTGTGAATAGTTTAAAGTAGACTGTTCTGCATTCGGATAAAAAGGCATTGTCATCTGATCAGTCGAATACGTAAGATACTCTTTAATCTGTCTACCCTGATCATAGGCATAGTGCGTAACCAGATCTTTTCCTGTTCCGGATTGCTTGTTAACTACCTTTTGAACCAATCGTCCGAATCCGTCTAAATACTGAACCGTAGCCTGAGGATTTCCGGAACTAACCTGACGATAATGGATTGATTTTACAAAATTCTGGCTATTATCCTGCGCCCTCAGCATTAAAGGCAACAGAAATAGGATATAAATTATTCTTTTCATATTTTCCGTTTTATGGGCGATAGTTGTACATATGTTCAGTAAGTGCATTGCCATCATTATCTTTTACCTTTATTAATCGGTTGTAACTATCATATTCAAATGTGGTCTTCTCTCCTTTCGGATCGGTAGTTGATTTCATTCCTACCATCGGTTCAAATTCCAATGTGGTAGTATTGGCAGTCGGTAAACTGTTTCGCAATCCGTTTATTTGCGAAAGATTACTTTCGTTAAGATTTTGTACACCATTGATTCCGATACCTAATGTGGCTCCAATCTGCATAATGGTTGCATTTTCAATTTTTGCAATCGGAAGACTCTTATTGTAGCCCCAGATAAAGGATACCGGTGCGCCTCCTTCTGTACGGTATTCCTGAATATTTCCACTATTATCATAGTCAAAAGAAATTTTCGATTCTAAAAGATCGTCACTACCTGCATAGATCACACTCGGAAGCAAAAAAGAATTACCGGTAAACATTTCAAATTCGGTCATCTTGGTATAAATACGATCATTACCGCGATATTGTTCTGTTTTGAGTTTCGTCCCGGTCATATATCTTGCTACTAAAGCCGTTGAATTCGGTTCACCGGCAACTTCGGCATCCTGAGGGTAATAATGTTTGGTGGTCATGGTTTCCCCTGCTGATACTGTTGTTACTTCTTCCGACAATAATGTGTGTTGCGCGTTGTTGTACTTAAAGTTTTTGGTCATCACAGATGTTCCTGAGAGATTATCGGTTCCGTCATAAAAAAAGCTCTTTTCTTCCAAAGATTTTAAATACGACCAATTAGGACGAATATAAGTTCCCATTACATCAACATTTTCAATACTATTTAGCTGTCCGGTCTGATAACATACGAGACCAAAAGCGATACGAACCGGGTAACTGTAAATTCCGGTACTGATTCTTGTATCCAGAAAATAATCAAAAGTGTTTTCTTTTACGGGTAAAAGGTTTCCGGCAATTCCTTTTTTGTAAATAATTGTCTTTTTCTCCTGACCGTGATCCCAGCCGGAATTGGTTCTGGATCCATTGTTAAAGTCGGTATTATTAACAACCTGACCCGGTAAATCGAAATTGACGGTATACTGATGCTCTTCGGCTCCGTTTTTAAAATTATCATCACCATAGCTTACGGTAACATTTTGGTAAAAGAGGTTATTTCCTTTTTCAAAAATCGGAATAATACTACTTGATGAGATGACCCGTAAAGCAATATCGCGATAATCACAAGCAGCGCCTCCGCCACCTGATCCCGGAGCTCCCGGATTTGGCGTACATACCTCTCTTTTAATCACTTTATCTGAATAATACGGAAGGCCGGATGCTATTCCGGATGATTTGTTCAGATCGGACGGAGCGTTATAATAATAGCGTTTATAAATTGCTATATTACTATTATCCGTATCCTTAATACTTTTTACCCGGCTTCCGCCTGTATCCTGATCCACGTAAACCGTTTGTTGTTGTGTATCCGACCATGTGATTGTACAACTACCGGTTGTACAACGATAGTTACCTGTAAAACTGATACGATAGGTTTTTCCGGGAACTGCCGAAAAATAAAAACCAGTATATAGCGAATTGGCCGAGAATTGCGCGCTGGTTCCGTAATATTGATAACCGCCTTGTGTAGGTACCTGTAACGGAACAAGTTGATTATCCTCTATACTGCGAACCGAAAGCGTAGTCGCATGATGAAATCCCGTGTCCATACCCGGATCACATTCCGAAATATTAAAACCTCCATGGCCTCCGATCGAAACCATTTGGCTAAAGCCAACAGTTATATCCTTGGTATTATTCGTTGCATAACCCGGTAAAGCTCCCTGAGGTCCGTTATTGATATACATCGCATGCGAGACCACATTCGCCGGAATTACTTTCGGCCCTAAAAGCCTATTGGCTTCATATTCAATCTCCGAACAACCTTTAGTCGGATAACATATTTTGTTCAATAATCCGGATCGCCCATATACAAAATTAGGATCACGATTTGCCGCTGTAAAATTGACTCCTTCCAATCCCGGAACTCTCGCTATTAAACTTTGATTTCCGGCGCCGTTGTAATAGCCCCAATGATCCTGTGCCATACTAAGTCGCAACGGTAAATATTCCGGGGTCATATAGCTGAAAGTATGCTTTTTGCCCGGATCTTTAAAAGTGATCTGATTTAGAAAAGTTCGTTTGTTTGGTGTTTGAATATAACCGAATGTCAGTTCTTCAATAATAGCTGAAGCAGCATTCCGTTGTGTTATTTTTTGAAGTTTATTATTGCCGTATTGCATTTCCGGGTCATTTCCCGCTTCGTAAGTAAACACCAACTGCCCGTCTAAACTATTATTGGAATAGATCCGTTTTAGCCGTTTCCCGTTGATTGTCATCAGGTGATTTACAGGCGTACTTAGAAAAGGGCCGTAACTATACAAGGATGAATTACAACTGGCCTGATAATAGGGATTGGAAATCGTAAGTGATTGTGATTGAGAAGCCGTATAACGATAGCTATGCTCTTCATATTCAAAATTTACCTGATCGCCTAAAGGATGTATAATTTTGTTCAGATACCAAACCGTAGTATAGGTTTGCGGTATACTATGTCCGGCTCCCTGTGAACGGAAAGTTGTAGATTCCGTTTCCTCAAAATAATATTTAACACCGTCATTAGTAGTAACGATAAAATTCAAGACCGTACCGTTCTGGATTTTATCAATCTTAACCGTCTGATTTTCTACTTTCAGCGGATTTCCGTTACGATCCAGTACAAATTTTCCTGAAATTCCATTAAAATTGAACGAAAAGATATCCACTTCCGAATCCACTGCGCTGTTGTTTCCAATCTCATATATATAATTGATTGCAGCGGTTGAAAAAGTTCCTCCGATAAGATCATTATCAGGTGGAGTAAGTTGTGAAGTAGCCGCCTTCTCATCAGCGACATCATTAGCTGTTCGGGTCATAACACCTCCGGCATTTACATTCCATCCCAAACCGACTTTAGAAGCAATGTCATCAACACGAATGCCGTTGGAACCGTAGAATATATTGATAGGGACTGTGATATTCCTGTTTTTGAATGTTAGTAACGGAACTTCGATGTTGGGTGCGCCTGTTACCATTCCTACCGGTACATTTCCGTAATTACCGAGCGCATAAGCTGTAGGTGAAGGCGGAACAATATTCGGAAGATAACTGCTGGCATCATCCTGAGCGGCTACGTAGGTTGTATTCCATAGCAAAAACCAAAAAAATAATGCTGATCGCAAATAGGTAGTACTGTTTTTCATGTATTTTTTTCTTATTTAGGTTGGATGCCTTTAATGACTTTTACCGAGTTGTTTTGTACGTTGGTTCGGATTTCTACGATGTAGATCCCTTCCGGATACGTACTTAAATCAACCGGTACGGTACGACTGTCGATTGTGAATTGTTGGAGTTGTCTTCCGGATAAATCGAATACTGATGCAGTTCCGGTTTGAAAGTCATAGCCCACAATGATGTTGGTAAATTGCTGCGCCGGATTCGGTAAGGCTTCGATCGCCGGTTTGTCCGGTTCTTTCTTGTAACGATCTTTGAGTTTTACCACCCAGAAATCACTACCGCCATGACTACCGTTTTTATCACGGGATGCAGTACCTTTAGAGGTACCGGCCAACAGATAACCGCCGTCACGTGTTTCAACTAATCGGGATAAAATGTCTTCTCCGTCACTACCTACGGTTTTGCTCCACAATTCTTCACCTTTATCATTGATCTTTAAAGCGATATAATCGTTGATGTCCTTTTTGTCTTTCTTTCCGTCACCCACTTCTGTAGCAGCATGACCGCCGATTAAAAAGGTATGATCGGGATTCTCAATAATGGAAGTTAGTAAATCCGTTTTACCGTAGTTGTAGGTTTCCTGCCAGATCGTTTGTCCGTCCTGGTCCAAACGCACCAACCAGAAATCCGTTCCTTTACCGTTAGCCCTGCTTTTATCGCGTGAGGGATTCGAATTGGAACTTCCGCCCAATAAATAACCGCCGGTCTGACATTGGATGAGTGCCGTCAGGTTATCATCCCCGTCACCGCCTAATGTACGTTGCCATTCGACAAGACCGTTTTTATCGGTTTTCAGGATCCAGTAATCACCGGCACCGATGTTATCGCTTTGTTTGTTACCCGAAGCCGGAGAATTGGAATAGCCACCGATAATATAACCGCCATCCGGGGTTTGTTCGATGGTTTTCAATTGATCCAGGTGTTTACCGCCATAGGTTTTTTGCCATTCGATGGTACCTTCGGCATTTAATTTAACAACCCAATAGTCCAGATTGCCATAATGGTCTTCGGTTTTATCTCCGGATTTACCCGAAGCGGAGGAGCCGCCAATAATATAACCACCGTCTTTGGTACGACGGATACAAGCGAGTTGTTCCTGTCCGCTACCGCCAATAGTGCGTTGCCATTGTTCGCTTCCTTTTGCATCGAGCTTGATGATCCAGAAATCGTCTTGTCCACGGGATTTATCTTTTTTACCGGCTCCTTCTGTCGATTGGGAGATTCCGGCCAGAATAAAACCGCCATCGGAAGTTAATTGGACGCTTTGCAAGAAATCCATACCGGAACCGCCGAAGCTTTTTTGCCATTCGGGCGATCCGTGTTCATCCATCTTCCAAAGCCAGTAATCGAAATTACCGCTGGAAGCCATTTCTTTGTTTCCGTTTTTGTCGGATAAGGAACTGCCGGCTAAGAGGAACCCATAGTCGGGTGTAGGCAGTACGTCTGCGAGGAACTCGGCATGCTTACCTCCATACGATTTTTCCCATAGGATATCCTGCGCCTGGGATACCATCGGAAAAAGGCATGGCAATAGTAGTGCCGAAATCCTAACTTTAGTGGAGGTACGATTTGTCATTTTTCTGTGAATAAATAGTTATAGTTTTAATGAGGAGGAACTTAAATTTAATTATAAAAATGGTATAAACTAATACTTATTTATACACAACAGGTTTTAAAAACCTGTTGTGTATAATAACGAACTTGACCTACTATAAGTCAATCGTCTTATCAACGTTGATTTGTTTCAGGAAATACATATCATGTGAAACAACAATTAAAGTACCCTGATATTCCGTAATCGAAGCCATTAGAATTTCAATATTCTGAATATCCAGATTATTAGTCGGTTCATCCAGTATAATACAATCCGGCGACTGATTACCGATGGTGAGTCCGCAGAGTAATAATCGCATTCGCTCTCCACCGCTTAACGATTTACAGGATTTTTGCCAATCTTCACGAGTAAACAAAAACCGGTTTAATCGCATTTTGATCTCGTGTTCCGGTAAAGCTGCTGTATTGAATTCTTGTGCCTGCTCATATACCGTGATCGTATTATCGATCAGCGAATAATCCTGATCAATATAAATTAGTTTTCCTTCCGTACGTTGGATCATTCCTTTTTCCGGTTGTATATTTCCCAGAATACAATTTATCAATGTTGTCTTTCCGGAACCGTTTGCTCCTTTTATCACAACTCGATCACCACTGACAATTTCAAACTTGATATTCTGTTTCCAAAGCCATTTTTGATCATATCGGTGATTCAATCCTTCTGTTTTAAATTGCAATTTTCCTTTATGTAATCCGGGCGTTCCAAAACCGATTTTCATTTTATCGATGTCCGGTAATGTCGTCCGTAAATCCTGTAATTCTTTTGCTATTCCGCCAATTTTCTCAGCATGTATACTTTTTAGTTTCGATGTACTGTTTTCGGCCTTATTACGCATTGTATTCAGCATGATTCGGGCAACTCCTGACTTTTCCTGTTTTCCTTTTCCCCGCGCATCCAGTTTTTGTTGTCGCTCGAGGGTTTCCCTTTCTTTTTCCTTTGCTTTCCGCAGTGCTTTTTCTTTGCTTTGAATATCCTGATGCAACGCATTGTTTTCGATCTGTTTCTGAGCAGCATAAAAATCATAATTTCCGCCATATACCCGAATACTCGCAGCTGTTAAAACGGCAGTCGTATCAAGCAGGTTGAGCAGCGTCCGATCATGACTTATTACAATCATCGTTAAGGTTGATGACTTGATAAAATCATACAATAACTGTCGGCTTTCATAATCCAGATGATTACTGGGTTCATCCAGTAAAACCAATTCCGGCTGATGGATCGTAATTCCCGCCAAAAAAACTTTTATTTTTTGTCCGCCACTCAGACTTTCCATCAATTGCTCCGGATTAATATCCTCCAGTTTCCAGTAAGTTAACGCTTCCCGGCAACGGTCCTCTATAGTCCAATCGTCGTTAAGTTGCGTAAAGTTATCTTCATCTACATTACCGGATAAAATTTCGGACAGCGCTCGCAATTTACGATCAATCCCCAATGCTTCTGCAACGGTAAGCTGATTGTATTGTCCGAATATTTGCGGAATATAATACGGTTCAGTATCCACAATACACTGACCTCCGGATGGTTGTAGCGCTCCGGTTATGATTCGGAATAAAGTCGATTTCCCGACACCGTTATTTCCGATTAAAGCTATTTTTTCATGGTTGTTCACTACCCAATTCAGGTCGTCAAACAAAAGCTCCCTATTGGGATGCATATAGGATAGTTGCTGTAAAATCAACATAATTTCTTTCTTTAGAAGTAAAACAAAACACCTGAAGTATCGTTTATGAAACTTCGGTTTTTATTGCCTGAAAGAAATTATTTTCACATAGTGGATTCAAATTGTATTCGGCAAATATAGTATTTTTCTTTTAATTGTCTTTTTTATTGTGCTTTAGTCACTTTTTATTCCAAAAACAGGCTGATATTGTACAATATCAGCCTGTTTTTTATTTTTGTTAAAACGGAATTTTAAGGTACCAATACGGCACGTCCTTTTATTTTTCCGTTTCTCAGTTTATCGTAGACTTCTACCGCATCATCCAGTCGGTATTTTTCAACTTCAATATGGATTTTCTTCTGACGGGCTAATCCGATCACTTCCATTAATTCGGTTCTGGATCCCCAATACGGATTGGTCATACTAACACCAAAGGGCAAACCGTTCATATTGTATTCGTATTTTCCGCCTCCTAATCCGACAATTGTCAAATCGCCGTCCAATCCGACAATTTTGGTTCCGAGATCAATCGTAGAAGATGCGCCGACAAAGTCAATGACCACTTTTGCTTTTTTGATACCGGTGATTTTTCGGATTTGTTCATCGGCATCTTTATCCATTGAATTAACGGTAAATGCAGCTCCGAGTTTTTTAGCAAATTCCATACGTTCCGGAGTAATATCACAAGCAATAATGGTGGCTCCGCTCATTTCAGACAAAATCTGTAAAGCCACATGTCCTAATCCTCCTACTCCAATCACCACTACAAACTCATCCGGCATTAATTTATGAAGTGAGCGCTTTATAGCCGAATAAGGCGTTAAAGCCGCATCGGTTAGCGGTGCTGCAATTATCGGATCCAGATCATGAATCGGAACCAGTAAACGGGAAGACGGAACCAACATATAATCGGCCATACCGCCGTTTAATCCTAATCCGCCGCCAAATGCCTGTTCCGACTGATGATCACAGTAATTTTCCTGTGAATGCTGACAAGGTTTACAATGTCCGCATCCCCACGGTCCGTATACCAAAACAGCATCTCCTTTTTTAAATCCTTTTACATCCTGGCCCAT
This sequence comes from Flavobacterium cerinum, assembly GCF_024496085.1. NCBI lineage: Bacteria > Pseudomonadati > Bacteroidota > Flavobacteriia > Flavobacteriales > Flavobacteriaceae > Flavobacterium > Flavobacterium cerinum. The sequence continues at coordinate 3,654,354 of NZ_CP101751.1, forward strand.
TTCTTCCACCCAACCGGCATTTTCATGACCTAATGTAAAAGTTACTCCGGAAACGATTCCTTCATCAATAATATGTAAATCGGAATGACAAACACCGGCACCTCCGATTTTTAACAATACTTCATCTCCCGACGGAACCGGCTTCTCCATATCGTTTACTATCCTGACATCTTTATGTCCAAAATATCGTACTGCTTTCATAGATTACTTTTTTAAGGTTATATCCTATAAATTTAAGCATATCTGATTTAAAAATTGATTATATAACCGTTAAATCCTTTCCGCGGGAAATAAATAATTCTATTTTCAATTCATCATAAAGCACGGATTATCAATAGTAAGAAAAAACAAAAATCAAATCTTTATCTTTCAGGCATAAAAAAAGACGCCCCATTTCCGGTCGTCTTTCGCACTTGTAATTTGTGAAATATTATATCTTTTTATTTGCCTCTTCCCAATCCTTTTTTTCTATTCGGTAAACAAAATTCAGTTTTGGTGCTTCACCATGATAAGCAACATTCTCCTCGCTCACTTTAACTGCTCCTAAACGGGATATAGCAATTTGCGAACGAAAATTTGTAGCTCCGATATGAAAGTAAACGGCATCAACAAACTGAAAAGCATAGTCCATCATCAGCTTTTTTACCGATGGATTAATCCCGGTTCCCCAGAATTTCACCGCATAAAACGTATAACCGATTAAAATACTGTTTTCGTTTTCATTATAATCGTAAAAACGGGTACAACCGGCTATTTCTCCGGTAGCTTTATCGACAATGCGATAGGCTCCTTTACTCAGCATCGCTCCCTCAAAAAAAGTACGGAATACTTCTTTTTTCCAACGGTCTTTATTGGGATGCTGTTCCCAGACTTTCGGATCGGAAGCCAGGTTATATAAAGTTTCAAAATCGGATTCCTGTAGCGGATGTAAACTGATTTTATCGTTTTCTAACGGAGTTTGAATGGAAAATGACATTGTTTTATTTTTTATGATATAAAATTATCGCAAAAAAGGACTACCCATCTAGTCCAATACTAAAAAAACAACTAGTCCAATATTACAACCGACTTTATACTGTCTTTTATTATTGTATCTGCTTTTCTTCAATAGTAATCCCATTAAGGACATTTTTAAATGCAACGGCAGCATTATGTACCTGAACTGTCCAATCATCCGCAGCTGCTCCGTCAGCACCGTCAGAAATATATTTAAGGCAGAGAAACGGAATATTTTCCTGTTTTGCAATTAAAGCAATCGCATACGCTTCCATATCAACTACCGTGTAATCAGTAGCGGTGTGATTGGTTTCGAAATTATCACCGGTACCGCAAATTCCTTCTTCTAAACCAGGCACGGAAAGTCCATAAGACAATACGATTTCTTCATTGGAAAGCGGCGTTTGATACAATTCGAATCCCAAACCTCTTACATCCATATCCCGCTGTATAAAACGAGTACAACATATCACCGATCCTTTTTTAAAAGTGGTACTTCCGGCAGATCCGAGGTTAATAATCAATCCCGGTCGGTTAGTCTGTATCGCTTTAGTCAGATGATAGGCCGTATTGACTTTTCCGATCCCTACAAAAAGCGTATTTTCATTTTGAAATTCTTCACCTGCTTCGGAATTTAACGCAAACACATATAACGGATTCTCATTGATTAATTCCTGTAATTTTTTCTGTTCCGGGTTCATTTTTTAAAATTTAAGCCGAAATACGGCAAGGGATTAGTATTAGATGGTTTCAGAAGTATTTGATCTGACAAAGATACATAAACCGGTTCCTTTATTCTGAAGCGGTCATAAAAAATGCCACTCAGTTAAACCGGTGGCATTCGATAGGGTTGCAATCGGCGGTATTTACAGTAAATACCTGACTTTCGCTAATTATTTTTTAGACTCCTCTACAGATACTTTTCTGAATTCTTTTAATAACTTGCTTAGTTCTAAAGCAGATTTACGTGCTCTTGTTCCGGCAGCTTTATTTCCTTTTTCAACTTGTAAGTCTGACTCGGCTTTGAATGCATCGATTTCGGCGTTGATCTTGGTTAATAAGTCTCTCATAATATTATATATATTAAAAATTAAAAAAACAAAAATAGTATTTTCGGGTTAGGAAAAAGCTTCCGGAAGGCTTATTTTTACAATTAAACCCGGTAAAAATCATTAGCCTTTAAAAATCAATCCATTACATTTTAACAAAATCGATTGCAGCCAGTTCATTATTGATAAAAGCACCCGCCTGAGTCCCTGAAGACACCGCTACTGACACCGTTCGCATACCGGAACAGTCGCCTGAAGCATAGATACCTTCTACAGTTGTTTTAAATGTAGCATCGACCTTTAGCAAACCCATTTCGGTTAATTCACAGCCCAATTCCTCCGGTATCGAACAATGTTGCGTCCAATCCGGTCTGGAATAAAGCACCTCAAGTGGCATATCGGTTGTGTCTTTAAAAACAATACGGCTTACTTTTCCCTGTTCCTGATCCAAATAATCAATTTCTTTTTCTATAATCGCAATTGAATTGCTCTTTATTAATCGTTGCTGTTCTTCGGATAAGGTCGATTTCCCATTCGTATATATTGTCAATTCTTTCGTCCAGTTATAAATTAACTGTGCATAATGAAAAGCGATATCTCCGTTAGCTATGATACCGGTTGGCAACTGTTTAACTTCATAACCATGACAATACGGACAATGTAATACTGAAATACCCCAACATTCGGCAAATGCTTTTATATCGGGAAAATGATCTTTTAAACCTGTGGCGAATAATAGACGGCGTGCTGTAAACGTATTTCCATCCTGCGTTGTGATCTCAAAATATTCAACTTTCTTTTTCCCTTGTACGGCACGACCTTTATAAAAGTTGACGGTCGGATATTGTCTTACCTGCTCCATCGCTATAGTCGCTATTTGTAACGGCGGTACTCCATCCTGCGTCAGGAAATTATGAGAATGCGGCGTCTGACTATTACAAGGTTTCCCTTCGTCAATAACCAATACATTTCGTAAAGCTCTGCCCAGACTCATTGCTGCGGATAAACCGGAGTAGCTTCCTCCGATGATAATTGCATCATAAATTGTTTTTGTCATAGTTTTTCCTATTTACTTTAAAACATTCGGAATTATATTTTTTTCATTTACAAAAGTAATATTATTTCAATAAACGCAACTTTATTGCATTTAATTTTTAAAACATTTTGATTCTCAAAAGGATATCCCAGCAACCTAAATCATCTCCTTATTTAAAATCATTTTAGATAAGAGTCAAAATCAGACAGTCGTTTTTAAGGAATAAGAAAAGGGTCATCTTCTAAACTGTTGATAAGTATTTTTAAAACTTAAAAAAGAATAAAGGCGAAAACTGTTTATAACTTCAGATCGAATTCCGGCAAGTCGCCACAGCCATACTACTTACCGTAAAATTATCTGTTGTTGATAACTATTTTTAATCAGCCAAAGTGACGTTGTTGATAAAACTTTTTAATTCTCCCTTAAATCCGTTGACCGAAAAAAGAGGTTGTCGTACCTTTGAAAAATATCAGACAAGCTACTTTTCCAATCGGAAAAAAGTCGGATGCTACCCCCAAAATCAGGTGCAATTTTAAATTCTATATATATGTCCATTTTCGATAAACGAATCAACTATAAACCGTTTGAATACCCGGAGGTATTGCAGTTCACGGAAGCCATTAATAAATCGTACTGGGTACACAGTGAAGTCGATTTTACTGCGGATACTCAGGATTTTCACTCGCATCTGACCGAAGCTGAAAAAACAGCGATAAAGCACAGTTTATTAGCCATCGCACAGATTGAAGTAGCCGTAAAAAGTTTTTGGGGTAATATATATGAACATTTTCCGAAGCCTGAATTTAACGGTCTGGGCAGTACGTTTGCCGAATGCGAATTCCGCCATTCAGAAGCTTATTCCCGTTTACTGGAAGTATTGGGTTATAATGATGAATTTGAAAAATTACTGGACATTCCGGTGATCATGCAACGTGTAGATTACCTTTCGAATGTATTAAAAGACACCCGTTCTCAGGACAATAAAAAATATGTAGTAGCGCTTATTCTTTTTAGTATCCTGATCGAAAACGTATCACTATTCAGTCAGTTTGCGATCATTTTGGCCTTTACCCGTTTTAAAGGGTATATGAAAAATGTAAGTAACATTATCGCCTGGACTTCTGTTGATGAACAAGTACACGCTAATGCCGGTATTTATATTGTAAATAAAATCCGCGAAGAGCACCCGGAATATTTTGATGCCGAAACAATTAACCTGATTCGCGAAAGTGTTAAAGATTCTATCGCAGTAGAATCTGATATTCTGGACTGGATTTTTGAAAAAGGAGAAATTGAAATCATTAAAAAACACGATCTGGTTAATTTTATGAAGTTCCGTATTGACGAAAGTTTAGGTCAGATCGGCATTGAAAAAGTATTCCATGTTTCTCCTGAAGAATATCAGAAAATGGCCTGGTTTGAAGAAGAAGTATTCGCTAATAGTCTGGATGATTTTTTTGCTAAACGTCCGGTTGACTACACGAAACATGACAAAAGTATTACTGCCAACGATTTATTTTAATTTGAGTTTTTGATTATGCAAGATATCCCACAAATAAATACTGAAATTGCAACCGACAATACACCATTACCGAAACTATGGTGGAAAAATTCGGAAAGCGAACAAATCTTAAACCGCGGTTACCTGCTGAAAGGAGAAACCGTAGAAGGTGCTATTGACCGTATTTGTAGTGCAGCGGCTCGCCGGTTGTTTCGTCCCGAGCTGAAAGAATCGTTTCAGGAAATGATCGAACGCGGCTGGATGAGTATTAGTTCTCCGGTATGGGCCAATATGGGAACCGAAAGAGGATTACCGATCTCTTGTTTTAATGTACATGTTCCGGATCATATAGAAGGGATTACCCACAAATTGGGCGAAGTCATTATGCAAACGAAAATCGGAGGTGGTACTTCGGGTTATTTCGGAGAATTACGCGAACGCGGAAGTGCTGTAACCGATAACGGAAAAAGCAGTGGTTCGGTGAGCTTTATGAAATTGTTCGATACTGCTATGGACACCATTTCACAAGGTGGTGTACGCCGTGGTGCTTTTGCTGCTTACCTGGATATTGATCACCCGGATATTGAAGAATTCCTGAAAATCAAAAACATCGGAAATCCGATCCAAAACCTTTTTACCGGTGTTTGTGTCCCGGATTACTGGATGCAGGAAATGATTGAAGGTGACACAGATAAACGTCACGTATGGGCTAAAGTATTGGAAAGTCGTCAACAAAAAGGACTTCCTTATATTTTCTTTTCCGACAATGTAAACAAAAATAAACCGCAGGTATACAAGGACAACAATATGCGTATCAATGCCAGTAATTTGTGCAGCGAGATCATGTTACCGTCTACAAAAGACGAATCCTTTATTTGTTGCCTGTCGTCTATGAACCTGGAATTGTATGACGAATGGAAAGACACTGAGGCCGTAAAACTGGCTATCTTTTTCCTGGATGCCGTATTACAGGAATTTATAGAGAAAACGGAAGGTAATTATTACCTGACCGCTGCGAATAAGTTTGCCAAAAGACACCGCGCGCTTGGATTAGGCGTTTTAGGATGGCACTCTTATCTGCAAAAAAATATGATTCCGTTCGAAGGAATGGAAGCTAAAATGAAAACAACTGAAATCTTTAAACACATTAGCGATAAAGCCGACAAAGCAACACAGGAACTGGCTCGTATTTACGGAGAACCGGAATTATTAAAAGGTTACGGACGTCGAAACACGACTACTTTAGCCATTGCTCCGACCACCTCATCTTCTGCTATTTTAGGGCAAACTTCACCTGGAATTGAACCTTTTAGCAGTAATTATTACAAAGCCGGTTTGTCGAAAGGTAATTTTATGCGTAAAAATAAATACCTGAAAAAACTGTTGGAAGAAAAAGGTCTTGACAATGAAGAAGTATGGCGTGAAATCATGCTAAACGGAGGAAGCGTACAACATATAAGCGGACTTACACAGCAGGAAAAAGATGTTTTTAAAACGTTTAAAGAGATCAGCCAGCTGGAGATTATTCAACAGGCTGGTATTCGTCAGAAATTCGTAGATCAGGCACAAAGCCTTAACTTAAATATCCCATCTGAATTACCGATTAAAGAGGTCAACAGTCTGCTAATCGAAGCCTGGAAACTGGGTGTAAAAACATTATATTACCAACGTAGCCAAAGTGTTTCGAAAGAGTTTATCACGAATCTGGTGAGTTGCAGTAGCTGCGAATCGTAATCAAAACTGCACACAATACAGATTATAAATCCGTACTATCTGTATAGCTTTGAATCCTGATTAAAAAACAAACCAATTATATCCTAGGGACTGTCTGACATATAAGACAGTCCCTTTTATTTTATTCCTTTTCAGTATTAAATCGCAAAAAAATCATAAAAACATCTGTCTTTACATTTAAACATCTTATGTTTGTGTAAAATCGGACTTATGAAACTGTATACCAAGATTGTTAATCATATTAAAGAAGACATTGCCAACGGTGTTTATCAACCCGGTGAAAAAATCCCGGCCGAACCGGAATTAATGGAAAAATATGGTGTGGGACGCTCGACTATACGGGAAGCGATTAAAACACTGGCTATTTCGGGAATCCTTAATGTTAAGCAAGGTTCAGGGACAACGGTAACCGGAAACTATCGGGAACTGAATATGGAACAACGGCTGCAACGGGCTGATTTTGAAGAAATAAATTCAGTTCGAAAATTACTCGAAGAAGAAATTATCCGTCTGGCAACTGTAAACCGTACGGAACAACAACTTATCGAAATCAAGCAATGCCTTGAAAAGCGAAAAACAGCCATTCTTTCAGAAAAGCCGGAAGAATGTGCCAATGCAGATATTGACTTCCATATGGCTATTGCTTTCGCATCCGGCAATAAGGTTTTAGCCGAATTATACTATGGTTTTACCGTTATTCTTCGCAATTTCTTTACTGCTCGGGAACCAAAAGGAATCAGTAGGTTTGCCATGAATCATCACCTGCATGAACAATTATTTCTGGCGATACAGGAGCAAAATGAAAATGCCGGAATCGAATTACTTCGCCAATTATTAAATGCTAATTATTAGATAGCGATGTTAAATTTATTCCAAAATCAACTAAAACATCATATGTTTAAACAAAAGAGCGTACGTTTGTATTCAATTTAACGAGACTCGTAATTAAATAACCTTATTATGTCAATACTTACCTTTACCCTTATCCTTTTACTGGGTGCCTATCTGGCCGGGCTTTTAGGATCACTGACCGGTTTGGGCGGCGGTGTGGTAGTGATACCCTTGCTGACACTTGTTTTCGGCGTTGATATCCGCTATGCCATCGGAGCTGCTTTACTGGCTTCAATCGCAACCTCATCCGGTTCTGCCAGTGCTTATGTAAAAGAAGGAATTACCAACATCCGCCTGGGTATGTTTTTGGAAATTGCCACAACCATTGGTGCAGTAATCGGAGCTTTGATAGCGGTTTATACGCCTACAAATACAATTGCTATGCTATTCGGTTTTGTTCTGATTTTTTCAGCGGCAATGACGTTGCGAAAAAAGAACCAATCGGCTTTAACAGAAGGAAGTCCGCTTTCTTATAAATTAAAATTAAACAGTACGTATCCCACTCCAAACGGAGAAGTTCCGTATAAGTTAAAAAATATCGGAGCCGGTTTTTCTATTATGACAGTTGCCGGTGTGCTATCCGGTTTATTAGGAATCGGTTCCGGAGCTTTAAAAGTACTCGCAATGGATGCCACGATGCATATTCCTTTTAAGGTGAGTACAACAACCAGTAATTTTATGATTGGGGTTACAGCCGCTGCCAGTGCTGTGGTCTATCTGCAAAGAGGTTATATGGATCCGGGAATTGCCTTTCCGGTAATCATAGGAGTATTGGCCGGCGCTTTTACCGGTTCTAAATTACTGACCCGAATGGATCCGAAAGTATTGCGTATCATTTTCTGTGTTGCAATAACATTTGTCGCTTTGGAAATGATTTATAACGGTTATCATCATAAATTCTAAAAACGCATCCTATGAAAAAACTAATTTCTGATACTGATGTACAGCAACTGGTGGGTCAGGTATTGCGCTATGGTGTTTTAACCGCTTGTTTCCTGGCTATTGCCGGCGGAGTTGCTTACTTACTTCATCATGGCGGATCTGACGTGCCGTCTTATCATGAATTTAAGGGCGAAGGTGCCGGTTATACCACTTTCGAAGGAATTATTAAAGGCGCTTTAGCCTTACATCCGACGGAAATCATTCAATTCGGCGTACTGGCGCTCATCGCAACCCCGATACTTCGTGTTATCTTATCGCTGATCGCATTTATTCTTGAAAAAGATAAAATGTACATCATTATTACCCTTATTGTACTAAGCATCATTATGACCAGTATTTTCGGCGGATTAAAGGTATAGATACAACATGAATTTAACATTCTTTTCCTGTTGAATTGGTACATTTGAAAAAGCGGTATTTCTGCCGCCCTACTAACATTATTTAATACATTATAACTCATGCATACAAACGTTAAAGATTATACCCTTAACAACGGCGTTACGATTCCTGAAATCGGATTCGGAACCTGGCAAACTCCGGATGGAGCAACAGCTGTTCAAGCTGTAAAATCGGCTTTAGAAAACGGTTATCGCCATATTGATACCGCAGCAATCTACGGAAATGAAAAAAGTATCGGGCAGGCTATCGCCGATTCCGGTATTGACCGTAACGATTTGTTTTTAACCAGTAAGCTATGGAATTCTGAGCGCGGTTATGAAAGCACATTAAAAGCTTTTGAAAAAACAGTAAGCGATTTACAAACTGATTATTTGGATTTATACCTGATTCACTGGCCGGCAAATGCAAAACAATTTTCCGATTGGAAACAAAAAAATGCCGATACCTGGCGTGCTTTTGAAAAGCTATATCAGGACGGAAAAATAAAAGCCATCGGAATAAGTAATTTTATGGTACACCATCTGGAAGCTTTACTGGAAACAGCAACCGTGAAACCGGTGATCAACCAGATTGAATACCATCCGGGTTATATGCAGGCTGATGTAGTCGCTTTTTGTAAAGAACGCGATATCCTGATCGAAGCCTGGTCGCCACTGGGAACCGGAAAAATGCTGAACGATCCTACCTTATTGGATATCGCTTCACAATACAATGTTTCCGTAGCTCAATTATGTATCCGTTGGTGTTTACAAAACGGAACATTACCGTTACCGAAATCAATCACTCCGGAACGAATCAAACAAAATCTGGATGTTTATCATTTCGAGATTTCGGAAAATGATATGAAACGAATTGATGCCTTACCTTACATCGGCGGATCCGGTTTACTTCCGGATGAAGTGGATTTCTAAAATAAACTTTCCCAACCGGACCGGCTCTAAAACCGGTCCGGTTTATTATTCCATCACGCTATCCAGTCCGCGTTTAAAACCTTTAAAGCTTCCTACTTTTTTAATCGCCAGTAATCCCCCTTTAACATACGGTTCGGCTCCTGTTCCGGAATCATGCCGAATGGTTAATCTTTCATCTGTTAGTCCGAAAATAGTTTCTACCGAAATCGTATAACTCGGCAAACGCAATGCATGTACCCGTACTCCGTTGATTTTAGCGCCCCAGGTTCCGGGTGTTCCGATCCGTTCACTTTCAGCAATCGTTTCATTCGGTAGCTGAACATCCGATAAGCGTTTTACCAGTTCGCGTACCGTTCCGCTTGGCGCATCCGCTTTGTGATCATCCGCATAATCGATCACTTCAAAATTCGGAATATATTTTGCCGCCATTTCGGAGAATTTCTGTAATAAAACAGCTGTAATCGCAAAATTTCCTACGGCCAGTACCGATACCTGATATTGTTCCGCTAAAGCCGCAATCTCCTTATAATCATCGTCTGTTAAACCGGAAGTTCCGATTACCACATTTACCCCTTTTTGAATCGCTGCCATGACATTCGCTTTGGCACTTTCCGGTTTTGTAAATTCGACAAAAACATCACAATTTATTTCAGTCAATGCAGCTGCAACCGTTTCATATACGGGAATCGGCTCTGTTTCCAATTCCAACAACATCGCTAAATCTGCTCCTTTCGCTTTTCTGGAAATACCGGCTACTAATTGTAATTCCGGATCGGCAGTCACGCCTTTACTTAATGCCGAACCTGCCCAACCTGTTGCTCCGGCTATACATACTCTTATTTTCATGGTCTTTTTATTTTAAAGTTACGGTTTTTAACGTTTCTGAAAACAATCTTATACCCGAATTAAGTATCCTATTATCTTCCGTTAAAAAATCATTATCAATACCAAAATGCCTCTGTTTTATTTCTGTTTCCGTTACTAATTGTGTAAATTTAACCTAAAGCTATTCCGAAAATTTTCTGTGCTAAGTCTTTCTTCCTGTAAAGTATTCCGGGAATCGTCTCGTTGTTTTACGTGATTCTCCTATCTGTTTGCTTTCGCTAATAGTATGGCATAAGACAAAGTCACAGTACTTGCAGGAAATACTATTTCCTCATTTAAAGATCGATTCTATAACTTAAAAAACATACAACATGAAAATTCAACTTGTAACGGTAGCCGGAAGCGGTGTTTTGGGAACTCAGATTGCTTTCCAAACGGCTTTTCACGGTTACATGGTAAACGTTTATGATATTAGTGATGCCCTACTGGAAAAAGCCAAAACAACTTTTTCAAAATTAGGAGAAGCCTATCAACAGGATTTAAAAGCCACGCCCGAGCAAATTGAAAAGACATTGCAAAATATCCATTATTTTTCGGACCTTGCTGAAGCTGTTCACAACACCGATTTACTGATTGAAGCGGTTCCGGAAAATCCGTCTATTAAAATCGATTTTTATCAAAAACTAGCTGCTGTAGCTCCGCAAAAAACCATTTTTGCATCAAACTCATCTACTCTTTTACCCAGTCAGTTTGCCGCAGCTACAGGTCGGCCGAAACAATTTTTAGCACTGCATTTCGCTAATGAAATCTGGAAGCACAATACCGCTGAGATTATGGGGCATTCGGGAACAGATGCAAAGGTTTTTGATACCGTAGTAGCCTTCGCTAAATCAATCGGAATGGTTGCCTTACCACTGCATAAAGAACAACCGGGATATATTGTTAATTCTTTATTAGTCCCTTTATTAGGGGCGGGTCTCGGATTATTGGTTAAAGGGGTTGCCGATGTAGAAACGATTGACAAAACCTGGATGGTTGCTACCGGTGCGCCGGTTGGACCGTTTGGAATATTGGATGTCGTTGGTATTACAACCGCTTATAATATCAATAAAATTACAGCCGAAAAAACAAAAAACGGTAACGAACAAAAAGTGGTAGACTATCTGAAAACTCATTTTATCGATACCGGGAAATTGGGTGTCGCAACCGGAGAAGGATTCTATAAATATCCTAATCCCGCCTATCTTGATCCTGATTTTTTAAAATAAAACGGCTATACGGCTACGCAAAGTCGCTGCTATGCAAAGTCTCCTGACTTTGCGTAAAATTAAAAACTAAGAAATGAAAGAAGGTTATACAATAAAAAATCAAGAGAAACCGCACTTTATTACTTGTACAGTAGTAGATTGGATAGATATCTTCACAAGAAAAGTTTATAAAGATATTGTGGTTTCCTCTTTAGATTATTGTATAAAAGAAAAAAGAATGGTATTGTATGGTTACGTAATCATGAGTAATCACATTCATTTAATAGTACAATCGAAAGAAGGCAAATTATCCGATTTGATAAGGGATTTTAAAAAATTTACAAGCAGAAATATTTTAAAAGCTATACAAACAGAACCTGAAAGCAGAAGACAATGGATGCTCGATTTATTTAAAAAAGCTATAGAAAGCCATAGCAGAAATAAGAATTATCAGTTTTGGCAATATGGAAATCATGCAGAAGAAATATACACCTTACATTTTATGTGGGTTAAATTAAACTACATACACCTCAACCCAATAAGAGCAGGAATTGTGGAAAAAGCACAACATTATATATATTCCTCAGCTAGCAATTATACAAATAACAAAGGATTATTAAAAGTTGAATTGGTCGATAATCCCAAAATTGATGCACCAAAAAAGAATGAATTTTGGAAGTATAATCATTATGATGAAAAATAGTTTGCGCAAAGTCTCCCGACTTTGCGCAGCAGGTGTTGCTCAAAGTCAGGAGACTTTGCGCAGCGAGTGAGACTTTGCGCAGCGTTTCTGATTTTACTCTTTTATAATTTTGATCGTTTCCGGATTTGCTTCCGGATTTTGCAATTGTAACAGATATACACCCTTTGCAAGTAGACTCAAATCAATCGTTCCGGTTTCCGGTCGGATACTCCCCTCTTTCACTTTTACGCCGAGCAGATTAAACAAAGAATAAGCTTTATATAGATCCGGCTGACTGATCGTTAACTGCTCTTTTACCGGATTCGGAAATATCTTTATTTGATTTTGATTCCAATCGGTTGTACTTAACGGTTCGTAGTATAATTTAGCCAGAAACAAATTAGAAGAAGTCTCCGATTTTGTAATCATCTGACTTCCGAAAGTCAGCGTTGGATTGTTAAATGTTCCGGTGATATAGATTTCATTTTGCGTTTTACAATCCATACTCAATGTATTATTTCCGTTAAGTGAAAGTGCTTTTCTCGCCCAAATCGCCTGACCTTGTGGTGTATATTTTACAACAAAAAGAGCTCCGTCAGTCGAAACAGGATTGGTTAATGTAACTCCATTCCCAAAATCCATTTGCGTATTGATAAAAGTTCCGGCCGTATAGAGATCATTATTTTCATCTACATCAAGAGAATGAACACTATTATAGCCGAAATTAGAATTGGCTGCCTTCGCCCAAAGTACGTTACCGTTCGGATCATATTTTACGATAAATTGTTGTGATCCTCCGGAAGACATCAACGTGGTATTTCCAAAATTTACGGTATTGGTATAATAACCGGCAGCATAAACATTATTTTCCAGATCGGTTTTTACGGCTCTGGTACTGGTTTCATTTTCATAATTGCTGCCTGTATTCCGTCCCCAGATTTCATTTCCGTTACTATCGTATTTAACCAGATACATATTCATATTATAACTTGCTGTAATGGTTTTCGTTAACGTAATGGTTCCGAAACGAATCGTATGACAACCGAAATAACCGCCTGTATATACATTTCCGTTTGTATCGACATCCAATCCATACGATACTATCCCTACTGGATGTGCATCGCTACTTTGTGCCATTTTTACCCATAAATAATTTCCCTGATTATCCATTTTAGCCACATATGTCCTGTTAGATGAGCCGGCACTGCTATATCCTTCGTTATTGAGTACAATAGTTCCAAATGTTACCGAAGGTGAATTAAAAATACCGGTCAGATAAATATTCTGATTCGCATCTGTTTTAAGCACATTGACTACGGTAGCAGAATTATCTTCTGTTACTTTTTTAGCGAAAACAACATTTCCGTTTGCATCAAATTTCACAATAAAATTACCGGTCGGATTACCGGTTAATGTAACCGAATCAAAAGTGATACTATCCATAAAGCCACCGGCTATATAAAAATTACCCGAATCGTCAGCTGTAATGGAAGTTGCCTGATCCACTCTTGGACCGCCAAAACTTTTAGCCCATATTACATTACCCTGATTATCATACTTTGCAATGGCAATATCAGCATAGTAATACGATGGACTGTAATTACTTACGGTTATCCCTCCGAATGTAATTGTAGGTGTTATAAAATCGGTAATTACTATAATATCCCCGTTACTATCTACTACAGAAAACTGTTTTACAGTATTAAAATGTATGTCCATATTACGAGCCCATTCCCAATCAGGCGTTTGACTGCTGGCAATTTGAACAAAAAATAATGTGATTAACAATGTAATGATTCGCATAGTTTTCTGAATTAAATTATTATTATCCATACCGATAAGACCTTAAAAATCTGACTGATACAATATCGGTAAGGATTTTATTCTTTTATAATTTTTAGTACTTCCGGTTTTGTCTTTGCATTTAATAAATGTAACATATATATACCTCCGGAAAGGGAACTGACATCAATAGTTGCTTGTTCAGCACGGATATCCCCTTCTTTTACTTTTTCGCCCAAAACATTATACAGTACATAGGTTTTAAACGTTTCCGACTGACTTATCGTAAGCAGTTCTTTTACCGGATTCGGGTACACTTTTAGTCCTTTTTGATTCCATTCACCTGTGCTTAATGGATTATACGCTAACTTGGCCAGAAAATGATCGTAGGTTCCATCTCGTTTTTCCACTGCATGATTTCCAAAAGTCATCGCAGAAGCATAAGAACCGGACAAATAGATTTCATTTTCCGATTTGCAATAGATATCCACCAGGCAATTTCCGTTAAACGGTAAGGCTTTTTGTCCCCAAACTGCTTCCCCTTCCGGTGTAAATTTTACCAGAAACAACGCTCCTTCAAATGGTGTCGGATTTGTTAGCACAACTTCATTTCCAAAATCGATTTGCGGAATATTTGAAAATAGTCCGGCGGCATACAAATTATTTGCTTCATCAATCGCCAGTCCCTGTATCTGATTAATGCCCGATTCATTAATCGTTGTTTTTGCCCAAAGCACATTTCCGTTTACATCATACTTAACAACAAATAGTTGTCCCGACGAACCGGGAGATTGCAAGGTTATATTGTCAAAACGGATGTCATTCACAAAATGACCGGCTGCGTATACGTTATTTTCCAAATCGGTTTTTACCGACCATAGGTGAGCGCTTTTATTTTCTGAGCTACTTCCTGCGTTACGAGCCCAGATTTCATTACCGTTAGGATCATACTTAACCAGGTATATATTTTTATCACCGGGCCCGGTAGTCGTTTTATTTAATACTATTGTTCCGAACTGAAGCGTATTGCAAACAAAATGTCCTCCAACATACACATTCCCTTCAGCGTCAATATCAAGATTGTAGGCAACAACTGTTTTCGTTTCCGCATTCGGACTTCTCGGGACTTTCACCCAAATATAATTCCCTTGACTATCCATTTTAGCGACGTAAGGTCGTAGAACCGAAGCGGTATTCGCTGTCCATCCATCATGAGTAAAACTAATCGTCCCAAATGTGGCTGTGGCTGTATTAAAAGAACCGGTCAGATAAACATTCCCGGAAGCATCAGTTTTTATTGCATTGTAAAACGCTGTAACAGCATCTTCCTGTATAATTTTCTGTGCAAAAATAGTGTTTCCGGTAGCATCCAATTTTGTTATAAATCCGCTTTTCCCGTTAGTGTTTAAAGTAAAAGAACCAAATGTAATGGCATCTTCAAATTGTCCGGTCAGGTAAATATTTCCGGTATTATCTGTAGTCACCGCAGAAGGAATATCCGTTTTGGGTCCGCCGTAATTTTTAGCCCATAACACATTTCCTTGATTATCGTATTTTATAATTGCAATCTCGCTATAATAATGGGAAGGATTATCACTCGTCAGCGTTATATCTCCGAATGATATGGAAGAACCGACAAAATCAATAACAACGATAACATCACCATTATTGTCAACAGTAACACAGCGTGCCCAATTATTCAGATTCCCGTCCATAGTCCTTACCCAATCCCAATCCGGCGTTTGGGCTCCGGTTATTTGAAAGAAAAACAATACAATAAAAAGAGTAATTATCCGCATGGTAATTTTATATTATGATCATTAAATATTGCTTTTTCAGCAGCATGATTTTATATCATTTTTTACGAATTTAAAAAAATATTCATTCTTTTAACCAAAAAACTACACTTTTAAAAACAATATCACGATTTAATATGTAAATTTTACATTTCTAAAGCAGTATAAAACAACCTGATTTTACGTCAAAAAAGAGAGGTTACTGATGATCATTAATGATGAGTTTAGCGCAAAGTCAGGAGACTTTACGCAGCGGGGCGGGGGGTGCTCAAAGTCGGGAGACTTTGCGCAGCGGGGGGCTCAGGAGACTTTGCGCAGCGGGAGACTTTGCGCAGCCGTATCGTTATAATAAAGCAGTACGGTAATTATTCCTTTATAATTTTGATGGTTTCAGATCGGGATTGCGGATTGGCTAACTCTAACAGATAAATTCCTTTTGCCAGTGAACTGAGATCAATAGTATTTATTTCTTCCCGGATCGTCCCTTCTTTCACTTTAACGCCCAACATAGTATACAAACGATACGTTTTAAATTGCTCGGGATTACTTATTGTAAGTTGCTCTTTAACCGGATTCGGATATACTTTAGTACTATTCTGATCCCAATCGGTCGTATTTAACGGGTTGTAGGCTAATTTGGCCAGAAACTGGTTGTAGTTTTCCTCCGATTTTACAATTGTATGATTTCCGAAAGTCATTCCGGTTCCATTATACGAACTGGATATATAAATATCGTTTTCGGTCACGCAATTGATATTGACAAAATTAAATTTGTTAAGCGAAAGAGCTTTTCGTCCCCAAACCGCTTCTCCTTCCGGTGTATATTTTACGACAAAAAGCGCTCCGTCGATTTCAACCGGATTGGTCAGTACGACTCCGTTTCCGAAATCAACCTGAGCATTATTAAAGATTCCGGTAGTATACAAGTTATTATTTTCGTCCGTATCAATTGAACATATTGCATTATGTCCCGCAGGAGCATTCGCATTTCTGATCCAAATCACATCCCCGTTCGGATTATACTTTACAATAAACTGTTGCTCTCCGCCTGAGGAATTCAAAGTTGTATTACCAAAATTTACACTATCCGAAAAAAAACCTGCTGTATATACATTTCCGTCCGAATCCGTTTTCACAGCACGCGCGCAGGTTTGAGTTCCTGTTGTACTTCCGGTACTTCGCACCCACATTTCATTTCCATTGGTATCATATTTTACCAGATACATATTATAATTTGCATCATTTCCAATACTCTTCGTTACTGTTATAGCTCCGAATTTCAATGTATTACATCCGAATTTTCCGCTGTTATACACATTTCCCGCGTCATCTACAGCGAGCCCGATAGATTCTACTCCGGTAAAATGCCGATGCGGACTTTGTGATGCTTTCACCCAAAGATAATTCCCGTTACCATCCATTTTAGCAACATAGGAACGATCAGAACTTAGCGCATTTTGAAATCCTTCGTTTTCAATAACAATCGCATCAAAGGTAACGGTAGGAATACTAAAAATTCCGGTCAGATAAACATTTCCGTCATTGTCGGTTTTAAGAACATTGCAGGCAATAATCTCTTCGTTGGTTATCTTCTTTACAAAAACAGTATTGCCGTTCGTATCTAATTTAGCAATATAATAGCCTAGTGTAAATGCTGTTAATGTAAAGGAATCAATCGTTATTGTTTCTTGATAGCCACCGGTGAAATAAATATTACCCGCATTATCGGTCGTTATTGCAAAAGACCAATCCGTTTTAGGTCCACCGAAACGTTTCGCCCATTTTACATTTCCCTGACTATCATACTTTACCATTGCAATATCAGAATAGTAATAAGACGGGCTATCATTATTTATCGTTATATTTCCAAATGTAATTGTTGGTTTTGTAAAATCGGTAATCACTATAACATCACCATTATTGTCAGTAGTAATGCTACGTCTCCAGTTATTATTGGTCATGTCCATATTCTTAACCCATTCCCAATCCGGTATTTGAGCATTGGCTATTTGAAAGGAAAATAATACAAGTAGCAGGGTAATGATTCGCATGGTTATTCCGGTTACAATTGATAAATAGCGCTTAATTAGTCAGGTACATTTTATACCATTTTAAACGAAAATAGAAAAATATCTATTATAATATTCCAAAAACAACAAAATAAAACAACAAAATACTTTATAACTTACTATTTTAACACACTGAAATTCCGGCAAATATCACTTTTTCACCGTCAGTGTCGCGCCGATACTGGCCGCAATTACACAGCCGATGGCAATGCCTTGTATAAGGTTAAGCTGTTCGTTTAAGAAGATCAAACCGGATAAAGCTGCAAAAGCCGGATGCAGACTCATTAATATGCTAAATGTTTTAGAAGGTAATTGACGTAAAGCTCCCATGTCCAGACTAAACGGAATGGCACTTGTGAGTAAAGCAACGGCAAGTCCTAAAAGCAATAAATTACCGTTTAATATGTACAAATCGCCACTTAACACACCAATAGGAATAACAAATAGCGATGCAAACAACATTCCTAATGTTACCGCATCACCGCTTTTCATTACTTTGGAAATTTTGCCGCCTATAACAATATAACCGGCCCAAAAAGCACCCGCCAAAATAGCAAGTACAATTCCCCACATATCCGCCGAACTGTCACCACGAGGTGTAATTAAAAAAATACCCAATCCGGCCAATAAAGCCCAAATCAGGTCAATTGCTTTACGGGACCCCATTAAAGCCAACACCAAAGGACCGAGAAACTCCAGTGTAACACCCAATCCCAACGGAATACGTTGAATAGCAAAATAGAATATCAGGTTCATGGCGCCAAGACAGGCTCCGTATCCAAGTCCTAACAAAAGCTCCTTTTGCTTTAGATTTCTGAAATCAGGTCGGAAAAATCCAAACAATACTATAGCAGACATTCCGATTCGTAAGGTCGCAACGCCGCTGATCCCCAAAACCGGGAACAATTGTTTGGCCAATGATGCCCCCGACTGTATACTGATCATTGATAACAGAACAGCGGGTATAGCCGATATACCAATCTTTTTTTTAGGTAACATTCGTATTTACAAGAGGTCTTTTCTCTTTTCTCTTTTCTCTTTTCTCTTTTCTCTTTATTCTTAACTCATTTCTCCATCCAACAAACTCATTTCCATATATACATCGGCTCTTTTGTATTTCGTTCCGTCAATCGGTTTATCAATAAAACCATACTTTCTATAAATACTCAAAGCAGTTTGCAACTGTGTTTGCGAATATAAAATTAATTTTTCCTGTTTCAGATCACGGGCAAGTTGTATTGCTGCTTCGCACAACATTTTTCCGGCTCCTAATCCCTGGTACTTTTCATCAACCGCCATTTTAGTAAACTCCATAACACCTTCATCTACTTTTCGAAGTGCCACAGTTCCCACAACTGCCTCATTATATACGGCAAATAAAATTCGTCCGCCGTCATTTAAAATCGCTTCTTCAGGATGCGTCAGCACATATTCGTCTATCGCCTCCACAACATAATATTTTTCAAGCCAGGCCTTGTTAAATGCTTCAAAATAGCATTGGTATTCGGGTTTATAATTTTCAATCGTAATCATTAAAGTAAGTTTATTCGTTACGCTACAAAATTCCGAAAAAGGATACAATGATTACAGATACAATTTTCTTATTTTTAAAGGGTACAAATTGCATTCCACCCTCTTTTTTCAATTCCGATTTAACAACACTAAGCCAAAGACGGACAAGTTATGATCATTTTACTTAATCCCGAAACAAAATGCTTTTTTTCTTCTGATAATACACTGATTTCAAGATAAAATAGTACATTTATAATCATTTTTAAGCTTAATCGAACATACGATCGATCATTATCCGATTTTTCCAAAACTAATTTAATTACTGATAAAAACGATGAGTAATAAACTTATTTTTCTGGTACTGGGCTTACTATTTATTGGGGTAGGCATATGGATTTTTCAAACACCGGTTGCTGCTTATGCAACTCTCGCCACCGTATTTAGCCTTACATTTCTGATAAATGGTATCTTAGAATTAGGCTATTATATTTCGCAAAAAGAAAAAGTTTACGGTTATGGTTGGGGTGTATCAGCCGGTATATTGGATTTGGTTTTGGGAATCTGTTTGTTGGCCAACCCGGGATTGTCGGAAATCGTATTGCCTTTCTTTATCGGTTTTATGTTATTATTCCGTTCCTCAACTATTTTCGCACTGGGCTTCGAGCTTCTTTCGTTGAAAAGACATAATTGGGGGTGGTATATGATGTTGGGTGCTTTAGGATTCCTTTTTGCGCTTTTCCTGATCTGGAATCCGCTTTTTGCCGAAGCAACAATTATCGTATGGACCTCCCTTAGTTTTATCACAATCGGGATATCCAAAATTTTGTACATCATGCTTTATCCGCAAAATATTCAACCGATTTTATAATTTATCCTGATCGGAAGGCGGATTATCCTGTTTCATTTTCCGTAACCATAAGGCAACACACCAAATCATTGTAATTCCGAAAATGATTCCTAACAGGAAATAATAATGTTCGAAAAAAGCATGAAAATAGGTTCCAATTATCAGATAGGCGGCGGCAATACACAGCTTTAGCGGAATAAATTCTGCATTCGTCCAGGTTGATTTTAATTTAAAGAAATTCATAATAATCTGTTTTTCAAAATTCAACACTACAAGTTACCAAATTATCCGATTACTTATTACGTCAATTATAAAAGAAAAACCGCCAAATCAATTGAAGTAGCGGCTTTTCCGAAGGTAGTTTAATTTTTCATCCGTTTTTTAGTCTCATCATCCTCGATATTTATTTTTCGTTTATTCTGATTTTGATCACCAAAATTATACGTAAAAGAAACATTCAGAATACGACTATCCAGATTGATATTTTCTTTCATATTAATGTTGTTAAACAACATGGTACGGTAAAACCGGCGGCTTTTAAAGATATCATTCACAGCCAGTTTTACAGTTGCTTTATCCGAAAACAGTTTTTTCTGAATACCGGCCGAAACAACGAAGAAATCTTTACGCTCAAACGTACTGTAAATCGACCTTGAATTGTATTGGAAACTGAATTCTGAAGTTAGCCCTTTGCTTAATTTCAGACTATGTTGCGAATTAAGGTCATAACTCCAGATTCCGGTTGCTACAGATGATTCATTTTGTTCACCGCTGAATTCATTGCGATACAGATTCACAAAATTGTTAGCATCCCACCAACGTGTTAGTTTTATCCCGGAAGTTAAGCTTACACCATAATTTTTTCGCGTACTTAAATTTTCAGAGCGTAATATGGTCGTATTTGTATCGTCAATTTGCGTAATAGCGTCAACAATTACATCACTTGTTGTACTGTAGAAGAAATTGATCATATGTTTATTCCGGAACGAATAGCCCCACTCTACTGAATGTGTCAACTCCGGTTGCAGATATGGATTTCCTTCATAAAATATAAACGGATCCCTGAAAAAACGGAACGGATTCAGATCATAATAATCCGGACGGTCGATTCTTCTGCTATATGATAACTGTACAACATGCTCTTCTCCGATATTTTTCTTTAGAAACAAGCTTGGAAACAATTGCGTATAATTCCTTTTCACGACAGAATTCATCGTTACCTGATTTCCTTCCGCAGCGGTATGCTCAGCCCGAAGTCCGGCCTGAACATCTATAAAACCGAAGTTTTGTTTATAGTTAATGTATCCGGCATGAATCTGCTCCTTATAAATAAAATGGTTGGTTGTACCACGATCAATGATCCAGTTTCCTCCGGAAATCGTATCATACTGCACGTCGTTATCCGATTTTACAAAACTGCTTTTCCAACCGGCTTCAAACGATAAATTTTCTTTTACCCGATACACATAATCGGCTTTGGCAACAAAAATATTGGTACCGGAAGGTGTCATCCCTCTACGAGTTGACTGATAGGCGTCCTGAACCGGCGTCTGATTAAATTGCGTGTCCAATAAGGCATTATCCCGGAATCGGGAATGGGTATAATCGACATCGGCACTAATTTCCTGCTTTTCCTGATCAAATTTGTGAAGAAAGCTACCATTATAACTCATACTATTCCACTTTGAATAATTATGATTATTGGTAAGCGCATCCGACAATAAACTATTATCCGACGATCGCACTTTATTTTCTGACATACTGTTATTCGTATAACTTCCTATACTTCCATTTACTTTGAAACCCAGAAAAGTGCGCTCCGAAAGATCATATTCCAGTCCGGCTTTAAAATTATTGGTTTTCAACGGTTCATCCGTAACGCTATACTGATTGGATACCTTATCAATTGTTTGTCGGTTCGCATCAGTATAAAAGTTCCGTTCAAAAGTAAAGGTTTCGCTTTCCCCTCTATAATATTGATCATAACTTCCGTAAAAATTATATTTTCCGGTTTTATAATTCAGGTTTAATCCGCTTCCGAAACGATTTTTTCGTCCTCTTCCATAATTGGCATTTACCGAACCGTTAAAACCGTTTCGGGCATTCTTTTTAAGTTTGATATTAATAACACCCGCATTCCCCGCAGCATCGTATTTCGCCGACGGATTGGTTATCACTTCTACCGCACTGATCGAAGAAGAGGAAGTACCTTTTAATAAATTGGTTAATTGTTGTTGTGATAAATACGTCTTTTTATCGTTGATCATTATTGTAACCCCTTGTTTTCCTCTAAGGCTGATATTGCCGTCGTTATCGACCATTACTCCGGGTGCTTTTTCCAATAATTCCAAGGCGGTATTACCTTCCGATAAGACACTATTTTCAACATTCATCACAATTTTATCCGATTGCAATTGAATCAACGGTTTTTTCGTTGTGGTTTCAATTACTACCTCATTTAACAACTTACCGTCTTCTTTTAGGTTGATCAGCGGAAGTTTATGTATAACACCGCTTTCAGCTTTTATAATTGCGGATTCATAATTCTGATAACCTAAAAAACTGGTTTTTATACTATACGTTCCCGGTGTTACGGCAAATGAAAAAGAGCCGTCGTTATCAGTTGTCACTCCGGTTACTACTTTTTTCGATTCCCAATCCAATAATACAACGTTGGCAAATGCGACCGGTAACGAATCACTGACTACTTTTCCGGTTATGGTTGTTGGGGATTCCTGTGCGTATAACGAGTATTGACTTAACAATACGAAGATCAGAAGGTAAATTTTTCTCACGATTAAGGATTTAATTGCGGTCAAAATTACCAATATTTAGACTAAATAAAAATAATAACAGTCTTAAAATATTTGTTAAATATTATATAATTTTTTCTCCTAAATACCAACATCAGAAACAAATAAAACAATATGTGATATTTTTAATTATATTTATACCTAAAATAGTACAATTTGAGAACATTAATAACTTTTTAAATCGTAAGCAAATGGTAAAAAAATTACTTTTAGTCACCGCAAGCCTTACTTTATTCTTTTTTTACGGCTGTAATGACAACGACGACGATCCAATAAATTACGCCCATGATTCGATGTTTTTTATTGATTATCGCGACTTAAATGGCGGTTCAGATGGAATGGCTGTAATCGAATTGGACCCGGAATCGCCCAATTTCGGACATATCAGCAGTAAACTTGAATTAGGTGTAGGCGTTCTTCCCCATCATATTTACTATGATTATTTTGCTCAGAAACTATACACCACAGCATTAGGCGGGAGTTATCTTTATCAAATCCGTACTGTTGAAGATGCCAACGGTAATCCTACCCTTGTAAATGCAACTCCCGTAAATACCGGAACAAGCACCGTTGGCGAAGATATTTTCTTTACCAGTGACGGGCGTTATTTTGTAACTTTTATGGGAGGTGACGGTAGCTTAAAAGGCGGAAGTGTTGGCGTATTTAATGCCAGTAATAATCAACTGATCAAAACAATATCCGGTTCAATCGACACGAATCCGAATAAATTTATCATGTATCCACATGGTATTTCAGTTAGTGAAGAAAAAGGATTGATGATGGTCACCTCAACTATACATCCGGATCTGACTTCCGGTGTTGGCAATACCTGTACGTTAATTGATCTGAATACCTATGAAATGATTGAAACGTATACCGTAGCCGATAGTCCTTCGGATATGTCTAGTCCGGTTGAAGTTTTATTATTACGTGGTCAGTTTCCTAAATTTGCTTTAGCCACTACCATGCTTGGCGGTGATATCTGGATGGCTCCGTATAATCCTGCAACCGGTAAATATGATGTTTTTACTAAAGCTTTTGACGGTTCTGCTATGGGATTGGGATGGGCATTGGAAATGTATATGGACAACAACAAGCATCTTTATGTTAGTTTCGGCGAAC
Source organism: Flavobacterium cerinum (assembly GCF_024496085.1). Classification (NCBI taxonomy): domain Bacteria; kingdom Pseudomonadati; phylum Bacteroidota; class Flavobacteriia; order Flavobacteriales; family Flavobacteriaceae; genus Flavobacterium; species Flavobacterium cerinum. Next base: position 3,678,508 of record NZ_CP101751.1, read on the forward strand.
CCGGAAAGGTTCTGGTATTTGATATCAGTAATCTGCCTAACTTGACATTATTACGTACACTGGATGCTGATCAGGGTGCGCATCATATGGTTTTCTTTAAAACAAAATCAGGAAGAGACGTCGTTGCTGTACAAAATAATCTGCTAAATCTGCCGAATCTGAATTCCGGAACTATTACTGTGGTCGATGTTATAACCGGAGAAAAACTGGGAACTGTAGATTTGCGCAACCGCTACGGCATCTTACCCGAATCGATTGAAGGTACCGGCGGACCAAGTAATTACTTACACCATTAAAGACTTATAAAAAAGGCTGATCATAATCCGATCAGCCTTTTACTTCTTTTTTATTTTTCCAGTTCTTTAGCCGCTCTTAAAATCAGTTTTGCAATTTCATGCGGGTGCGATACCATTGAAGCATGACTTGCATCGAGTGATAATGTTTTTGCGTTCATCCTTTCGGCAAAAAAGTGCTGTGTAATTGGCGGTAACATCTGATCGCTTTCTGAAATCTGGTACCAAACCGGTAATTTTTTCCATCCGACTGAAGTCGGTTTATCTTCAAAACATTGTCCGAAAGTCGGTTTATGCGTTGCCGCCATAACCAACGCTTCTGCATCGGTACAATCATGGGCAAAACTTTCTTTAAACTTGTCTCTTTTAATCCAGAAATAACCGTTTGCATCCGGATAAATATGAGCACCTCCTGCCGGAATAGCATCTTTGGTTAACAATGTTTTCAGGTTTTCCGTTTCGTCCGGAGCAAAAGCAGCAATATAAACCAAACCAACCACATCCGGGCATTTAGCCGCTGTATCAGTAATCACAACACCGCCATAGGAATGGCCTACTAACAGTGTTTGTCCTTCCAACGAATCAATTAGTCGCTTCACAGTAGCAACATCATCTGCTAATGCTGTTAAAGGATTTTGTGCGGCTACAACAGTATAACCTGCCGCAGTTAATTCGGGTATAACGTTTTTCCAGTGCGAACCATCGCCCCAGGCTCCGTGTACCAGTACAATATTGAGTTTTCCTGACATAACCTTGCTTTTAAATTTACTATTAAAAGTACGAAAAATTCATTTTTACAAATCAGAACCTCATCATTCTTCTTATAAATTTAACACACTTTATGCTACTTTAAACCAATGTAAATCAAACTATTCGTTAAAATATTTTTCTCCTAATTGATGTAATTTTCGCAATTTAAATCCCAGTATAACCCGAAAAAGGCCGTAGGTTATAAATGCCATTGCCGTCCAGATTACAATCGTCATACCGCCAAAAAGCGGATTCCAGATCATGATAAATGAAAAAAGTAGTCCTAAAATCCCTAATATGAGTAGCCAATACCAGTCATTTACGCCAAAAGATTTCAGGTCGAATGCATAACCGATAGCCGCAATGGAACGAAACAATAACATAAAACCTACATACAAAGGTAAAACGGCCATAGATAGTTCCAAATTGGACAACAGTAAGATTCCGAATACTAAATCAATGATTCCGCCGGCCAAAATCCAACCCCAATGATCAATTGTTTTGCGATTACTTACTGAAAAGATGATTTCGAAAATCCCGTTTACAAAAAAAACGACACCAAATAATAGCGCCAATGTTACATAGGATTCCATTGGTGTTTTGAATATCCAAAATCCGAATAAAATAAACAGAATACCTACAATAACGGATAGGTACCAATGTTTTACCGCATTTTTAATGTTTCGGAATAATTGCTTTTCCATATTAATTGTTTTAAAAGTGAATACATCGCCTGATTGCTTCTTTTTACACACCCAACATCGAAATTCTCCACAGAAAGAAGTTATTATATGGCTATAATTTAGTAATTTTCTATGACTTTACAATCATTCTTAACCGGTAAGCTTATGAAAAACATTGCTTTATCTCTACTTTCCTTACTATTACTGGCTTCCTGCACTGGTGAAAAAAGAGACAAAAAAGAGACAGTTCATCAAAACGAAAAATTGATCCAACAATACTTCGATTATTTCAATCAACATAATTGGGTAAAGTTATCGGAAATGTATACTGAAACGGCCGAATTCCGGGATCCGTCATTAGGTCCGGAAGTAGTCAGACAATCCCGTTATCAGATTATCAAAAAATATACGGAATTAGCCCAGATGTTTCCGGATTTGAAAGATACGGTTTCGGCCATCTATATGGCCGGCGAACATCATGTGGTTGTGGAATTTACATCAAGCGGTACCGCGCCCGATAAAAGTCGGTTTATATTACCGATCTGCACCATTTTCACAATTGAAAACGGTGCGATCACTAAAGATTTCACTTATTATGACAACTTTGAATAAGTTATTTGTTATCGTTGTAAAAGCAGGAAATTGGCATAAAAATCAGGGATTCCGCTAGCCAGAATAGCTTCTACAGTTTCCTCAACCGGATACGGCAATTTCACCAGCTCTACAGTTAAGGTTGTCGTACCAATATCAAGTAGCAGATAGGTCGCCAAAGCTTCTCCTTCTTTAGAGCGTCCGACTGATCCGCAGTTCAGCGCCAGTTTTTCCGGTCCGTCGGGTGTATTGATCTTTCGGATATACGATTGATGTGTATGTCCCATTATCAGCACATCGGCATTTTCATCTTCCATCATTTGATACAAGTCAGCTTCATTATGATTTTCATAGATGTATTCCTCATTACTTCTTGTACTGCCGTGAACCAACAATATAGAAAGTTCTTGTCCCTGTTGAGTAAAATTCAATCGGATCTTCTGCGGTAATTTTCCTAAGAAGTCTTTATTTCCTGCTGAAATGGCATCACGTGTATGATCAACAGCCTGAATTCTGGCATTGGTTTCATCTTCGGTATGTTTTTTTAACGGAATCACTTCGTGATCATAGGCAATCCGTTCGTCGTGATTTCCCATAATACAAGGAATGCGACAGGCTTGCAATAATTCGATCACTTCATTGGGCCACGGGGCAAAATCAACAAGATCGCCCAGACAATATACCTGATCCGGTTTTCGCAAATCAAGGTCGGCCAAAATGGTTTTTAAGGCCGGAAGGTTACCGTGTACATCACTAAAAATAGCTATTCGACTCATCAATTGGGGGGTTTTATAACAAATGTACGGCATTTCGTGTACTTCGGATTCTTTTTTCGATTATCCATCCGATTATAACGTTCTGTTACATTAATGGAGCCGCCAAGCGTACGAGTCGTTCTTTAAATTTCTGCATTCGGGAGCGTTTTCGCCATTGTACCGGATCAATCCGTTCGGCATCTTCGAGATCTTTATAAAACTGGCTTCGTAAAGTCGCTGCTAATGTAAAGTCATAAATAATCGCATTGGCCTCAAAATTCAGGTCAAAACTGCGGTAATCCATATTCGCAGAACCGATCATACTCAACAGTCCGTCGCAAACCATTGTCTTTGCATGAACAAAACCTTTCTGATAGCGATATACTTCCACTCCGGCTTCCATTAGTTCTTTATAGTAGGACGAAGATACAGCGTTAACGATTTTCGAATCCGAAATTCCGGGAACCAATAGTTTTACCGGTATGCCACTTAATGCCACTACTTTGATTGCATTTAAAATCGTGTCATCGGGAATAAAATACGGTGATGTTAAAAGCACTTCTTTACGGGACACGGCAATACTCTGTGCCATTGACAACATAATAGACGGTATTTTCGAATCGGCTCCGCTTACCACCGTCTGCATAATCGTATTTCCGACTCTTTCTCCATTTAATCCGGACGGAAAAAAAGTTTCTTCCGGTTGTAAAGTCTGTCCCGATGCAAAATTCCAGTCGCTTAAAAAGGTGTATTGCAAATTATATACTCCGGTTCCTTCAATACGAATTCCGGCATCACGCCAATAATAATCGTTTTCAAACCGGGGATCGTTAACATAGCGATCGCTGACATTGATTCCGCCAATATAACCTATCTTTCCGTCAATTACTACGATTTTCCGGTGATTGCGATTGTTTACGCGATTGGCTAATAACGAAAAAATGATTTTATAAAACGGATATACTTCCACTCCGTTAGTCTTTAACCGCCGGGCGAGTTTCTTGATTCCCGAGCTTCCGAAAGCATCATATACAAACCGGACAGCCACTCCTTCCCTGACTTTTTGAATCAGCAGATTTGCTATAGCATTTCCGGTTTCATCATCTTCATAAATATAATATTCCAGGTGAATGTTTCGTTGTGCTCCGGCTAAATCATCGAGTAAACGGGGGAATTTCTGTTCACCGTTTACCAACAAATCAATTTTATTATTATCCGAAATCAGGCTATTTTCATTTTTCAGCACCATTCGGGCTACAGAATCAAAATTTCCGAATAGCTCGGGTCGGGTTCGCAGAATTTTTCGGGAATTATCATTTACCGCCCGGATCACCTGAGCCAGCAAATTATCATCTTTAATGATTTTTTTGGAATAAATTTCCCGTTTCCGATAATTAAATCCGAATGAAAAGTAGACAAAAATTCCCGCCACCGGTACAAAAGTTACCAAAAGCAAATAAGCAGATGCCTTGGCCGGTGATTTGGTATTATAGATCACAATACAACAAACGGCTATTACGATCAGGTAATAAACCGCTAAAAACAGCGTACTCCACGGATTGACGAGTTCTTCCAAAGTCATGAAAGCCAATTTTACATTAAAAGTACCTTGTTTTCGTTATAGTAACAAATTTTAACAGGAAAAACAGAAGTGTTATATTTGTGAGTATCCGTATTTTAACAAAAAGTCGCAACTGATTTATTCGTCATGAAAATAAAAAAAATCTTATTCCGGTCCTTTCTTATTTTTCTGATTTCAGGAATACTACTCTATTCGGCTTCCAAAATAAGTCCGTGGCCTTCTGCATTACTCATTCGGTTCGCTTTTGATTACGGTGCAGATAAAAAGGCTGAGGCATTGGAAAAGCATTTACCCGAAAATGTGTCCACAATAAGCGATCGCCCATATGATCCAACCGACAAAGCGGTAACCCTTGACATCTATTACCCTGAAAAAAGGCTTTCAACAGCGACAATTGTATGGATTCACGGTGGCGGATGGCTGTCCGGGAATAAAAATCAGGTTGCCGGATATTGTAAAATACTGGCTTCAAAAGGTTTTACCGTTGCCAATATCGATTATACGCTGGCGCCATCGGTTCATTATCCCAATCCGGTACGCCAATTAAACCGTGCTTTGGATTATCTTATTCAAAATCGAAAAAAACTCCATATTCATCCGGAAAAAATCATTTTAGCAGGTGATTCTGCCGGAGCTCAGATTGCCGCACAAATGGCCGTGATTTTAACTTCCCCGGAATATGCCCGTCTGATTGGAATCCGTCCGAAAATAAATTCCCTCCGCCTTGCCGGCCTCTTACTTTATTGTGGCCCGTATGATATTAGTAAAACCAACGTCGAAACCGGTTTTAAAGGACTTGCAAAACCCTTATTATGGTCGTATAGCGGAACAAAAGATTTTATGACCGATCGTTATTTTAAAACCGCCTCGATCACTCCGTATCTTACCAAAGATTTTCCGCCGGCCTTTATTACAGCCGGAAACGGAGATGATTTATTAATACAATCGGAGGTATTGGCACGCGATCTTACCCGAATCGGAGTTCCTGTAACTACTTTATTTTTCCCGAAAGATTATACGCCAAAACTTCCGCACGAATATCAGTTCAATCTCGATACCGAAGCCGGCCAATCGGCGTTGGAACGTTCTGTACAATTTCTAAAAAACTTATAACGATGACTGCATAAAAAACGGATCGGTAGTAAACGTTTCAAAATCCAATCGCAACAAAGCTTCTAATTCGACAATATCCGGTGTTTTATCCGTTTCTTTTAGCTTACCCAGAAACAACAACAAGTTATAACAAGTTGTAAATTGTCCGGTAGCAATAATACTTTCTTTTACTTTTTCCGACTGATGATGCGAATCAAACCATAAAGTCGTACTCATGGTTCTGGCTTTTTCGGCTACCGAAATTAGTTTTTGAGAAGGATATAACGGGCTATTATCGATAACCGGTTGCGAATCGAAATTAACCCGGCTCAGGTCATAAATTGTATTCTGAATCACTTTATTACGATACTTTTTATTCGTAAACAAATTATCATAATACATTCTTCTGATTTGTTTCAGATACACATCATTGGCCAATATAAAAACTGATTTGGCTCTGGATTGCACCATGTGTTTTAAAATGTCAAATCGCAACTTATACAGTACATAACTGTATTTTTTAAAAACCGTATTCCAGGAACCTTTATTAGCCGGTTTTTGAAAAGCTTTCAGTATTTTGAAAAGCATAAATCCGATAACGGCAACAGAAAAAACACCCGTTAAAGTTCCCACCACATAATGCCACGGTTTCCACTCTTTTACAAGAAACCACAGTAACGGAAAAACACATCCGATTACAAAAAGAAGCGTTCCGATAATACGCAACGAAAAACCATTATACCATCGGTTTTTATAAACCGGTAAAGTATAACCGTCCATCAGATAACTACTGACATCACAACTGATAAACAGATCAAATTTTTCGTCTTTTTTTCGTCTGGCATCCGCTTTTAAAAACGATCCGATTCCCTGATTGTCCGTGATACCGCCATCCATAATTCCGAATTGCTTTTTTTCAAAGTCTTTGTTCCTTAGAAAATCCATACGGTTATAATCCGACAAGGTATATTCGTTCTCTTCATATACTATTGCATTTTCCAATGTTTCTTTGGTTAATTGCCGCGATGTAAAATCTTCAGGGAATAACATGGGTTCAAACCCGGAAGGAAAACAAGAGGAACAGGCTAATATATCGGCCAGTTTCAACTGATCTGAAACCGATTTTCCTTTCGGTGTAAAATAAATATAACGGTTTCCTATTTTGCCGACAGATCGTTTTTTATCTTCGTTTTGTGACTGAAACCGAAAGGGCAAGCCATTTGAAAACTCCGTTGCATTCACACAAATCTCTTCCAGATGCACACCCGGAGTCGGATTAGAAAACACCCCGAATGTTTTTCCGGCAAACATTTTGTCGTATACCAGACTGAATGAATTGATCAAATTACGACTTTTATGTGGTCGCTCCTTCCAGGCCGAAGGTGTATCCAGCGTCCGGATAGCATCCCCTAAAAGTTGTTCTCCTGAAAGTTTTTCGTTCAGATCCGCATAAAAAGTATCAAACGATTTTCCTTCAAAAAGGTAAGAACTATACATCAGATTGGTTATACTACCACCTGAAGTTGATGAAATATAGCGCACATTATGCAATAAAGGTTTTCCTTCATATCGAATTCTGTTAAGATAACTAAGACATCCCAGGCTATAGGCGGCAGCCCTGAATCCGCCTCCGGAAAAAGCAAGTGCTATATTTTTCATGTTTTTTGGTTTTGCCTTGCTAAAATCACCATTTACTACTGGATATGCAAATTTTAACGATTATGTTTCCGATAAATATAGCACAACAGCCGTTTTTCTTACCTGAATTAATCTTACAAAAAAAGTGGAACTAATAGTCCCACTTGATCTTTTTTAAAACAACTTGTATTAATCGAATACAATTGCTTTATCAGTGCGTTTGATCTTTACAATTTCAAAAGGTTGTGTTATAACTGTAGTAGCATCTCCTTTTCTTACGTTATCCAGATTTACCAGTATATTATCCTGCGTTTCCGCAATGTCCAATATATCAATAGTCCATCCGCCATTCATTTTTACGGCATCAAAAACGGCTAACACCTGATATTCATCAAAATTGATTTCGGTTTCCGTGAACTGGTACGTTGTGTTATTACTCGCATCCATAGCCGCTTTTAAAGCATTCCACTCTGCTTCAGTATTGATCACTAAGTTCTGCTGCGTGATATTTTCAGAGCTATTACCATAAAGGTTTCCCTTTCCTACTCTATTAAAATTCACACCCTGTTCTTGTGGCGAAAGCAGTACCGAATCATCGTTGTCATTACAGGCGATTAGCATAAGGCCTGCAAAAAGAAGTAGTATTTTTTTCATAATTATTTTGTTTTTGGTTGTATTAAAAGTTGACAAATCGCGATTTACTCTATCAAATTTAAACAAAAACAATATATAATCCACTAAAAATCAACACATAAAACAAACTGAAATAATAAAACCGGAATTATAACAATTCCGGTTTTTACTTCTTTTTTATATCAATTATTTTTTCACTTTATCTAAAGCGTCTTTTGCTTCTTGTTTTGCTTTTTCAGCACCTTCTTTAACATCTGTTGCTGCTTTGTCGGCTGCTGCTTTCACATCCTGAGCTGCTTCAGCTGTTTTGGTTTTAGCTGTTTCCCAAGCCGCTTTCGCTTTATCTACAGCTTCCTGAGCTAATTTTTCCGCTGCTTTATCGCCTTTAGCTTTCGCTTCTTCTAACGATTTTTCCGCTGCTTTAAGATCGGCTTCCAACTTCGACATATCCGAGCTGGTATCCGCTTCCATTTCCGCAGGTGCAGGCGGTGGCGCTACTTCCATTGTTTCTTCTTCCGGTTTTGGTGCTTCTTTTTTACATGATGTTGCGAATAACATTCCGCAAACAGCCAGGGTTAACATTAACTTTTTCATTAGTTATAATTTTAAAGGTTGAAACTTATATCTAAAAGTATAAAAAAATTTAATTAACTCCATTATTTTTTTTAACTAAAAAATTTTTACAAAAACAACACAACGAGAAGCCTGTCAAAAAGAATAATAATAAAAACACTCCAACCCGAACTATTATCCTTTTTTTTAACAATTTGAAATATCCCGATTCTATGTTAACCTATTAAATATGATCGTTGTTCTTTTTTCAGTCTCATATTTAGTCCGTATTTTTGTGTGCTTAAAATCTTTTACCGAATGATTACTAAGCCCTCAAATCCCATTTACAATATTCACTTTGGCTTAGTATGCCTGAGTTCTTTATTATTCTCAGCCAGTTTTAATATGCTTATCCCGGAGCTTCCCGAATACCTGAGCAGTATGGGCGGAGCGGAATACAAAGGGCTGATCATCGCTTTATTTACACTTACAGCCGGAATTTCCAGACCTTTTAGCGGTAGGCTAACCGATACCATGGGGCGCGTTCCCGTAATGGCCACCGGTTCCATCGTTTGTTTTGTCTGCGGCTTCCTTTACCCGGTTTTGAGTACCGTTTCCGGTTTTTTATTCCTTCGTCTATTACACGGTTTTTCAACCGGTTTTAAACCTACAGCAACCGCTGCTTATGTCGCCGATATTATCCCGAGAGAACGTTGGGGTGAAGCGTTAGGACTACACGGACTTTGTTTTAGTACCGGAATGGCTATCGGTCCGGCCATCGGAAGTTCGATTAAAATGTACTTTTCGATGAATATCCTGTTTTATGCCTCTTCTTTATTCGCTTTACTTTCCATATTAATCCTGATGAATATGAAAGAAACGCTCAAGGATAAAGAACGTTTTCGTTTTTCCATTTTAAAGATATCCCGAAAAGATATTATTGCTGTAGAAGTGCTACCGGCTGCTATCGTAACTTTCCTGTCCTATATTGCCTACGGAGCAATACTAACATTGATACCCGATTGGAGTCAGCATATAGGAATTGAAAACAAAGGATTATTTTTTATGGTCTACACCATTGCCTCACTCCTTATCCGCTTTATTGCCGGAAAAGCCTCCGATCAGTATGGCCGAATCCGGATTATCAAAATCGGACTTGTTTTATTAATCCTTTCACTCATCGTCATTGGTTTTGCGGATAATTTTACCGGATTGATGACCGGTTCTTGTCTTTACGGTATTGCAACGGGAATCCTTTCGCCTGCTTTAAACGCCTGGACAGTTGATATGAGTCATATTGATCATCGTGGAAAAGCCATGGCAACGATGTATATTGCTTTAGAAGCCGGTATCGGATTAGGAGCCTTATGTGCCGGATGGTACTATCAGGATGTGATTACCAAAATACCGATTATCATGTATGCCACCGCTGTGATGACAGTTGTTGCTTTAGGCTATATGTTACTACGAAAGCGAACGCAATCTATCTGACACCTGATCAATTAATGCTAATCGGCCAACAACCGATTGAGGTCGTAATATTGTTCCGGGAGATAACACAGCATTAGCGCCCACTTTGGAGTAATCGCCAACCAAAGCGCCGAATTTTTCTACACCGGTGGAACAATTCTCCGTGCCTATCCGGACCGTTATTGCTTTGTTTTCTCTTTCATTATAATGATTCGCAATAACGGCTCCCGCTTCGAAATTCACATGACTCCCTATAATACTATCCCCTATAAAATTAAAATGGGCAGTTGCGGAATCCGGAAGGATAATACTGGTTTTAATCTCACAACCCGGACCAATTTTTACCGCTTCAGACAAATAAACACCTCCGCGTAAATAGGCATGCGCGCCAACAAAACAATCTTTCGAAATAATTATCGGTCCTTTTAAAATAACGCCGGTTTCAATAACGGCAGTTTTATGGATCGCAATATCGTTGGTAATCCGATAAGCATCTTCTGATAACGTTTTGATTTTCTCCTGTATCATTTCGACCAGTCCTTTTGTGATTTCCCACGGTAGCAGGTTTTCATTTCCAGGGAAAATAATATCAAAATGATTCGTATAATCGGATAATTTCATTTGCTTTTCTATTTTGTCATTACAAAAATAAACGAAACCCAATGCGTAATTGCTAAAATTTGATTAAAATCATTGCATTATTATACCAATCGGTATATATTTGTTTTTTAATCGGATCAGTATGGGAAAAGCGGAAAAAACCAGGCAATTTATCATCGAAAAAACCGCACCGGTATTTAACACCAAAGGCTTTTGGGGAACATCGCTACAAGACCTTACCGATGTAACCGGACTTACCAAAGGAAGCATTTACGGCAACTTTAAAAATAAAGATGAAGTAGCCGTTGCCGTTTTGGAATACAATCTGGATAAAGTTCGCGCTATTATTACGGAAGCTATTTCCGAAAAGAAAAGTTATCGCGACAAACTGATGTGTTACCCGGATCTATACGAAAATTTTGCACTTCATGATTTTCCGTCCGGCGGATGCCCTATTCTAAATACGGCCATCGAAGCCGATGATACGCACCCTATCCTAAAAGAAATAGCACGTAAAGCCTTATTATACTGGAAAGACACATTAATTTACTTGATCAATAAAGGAAAAGAAAAAGGAGAATTTAAATCTGACACCGATACCGAAGAAAATGCATTGGCCATCATAGCATTAATCGAAGGTTCCCGTATGATGATCAAACTAACCGGAAACCTAAACCACAATCACGCTATAATGAATACGCTGCGCAAGCTTATTCTTGCGCTCTAATTTTTTTTAACCAAAAATATACCGATCGGTATAAAAACAAAATCATGAAAAACGTAAACATCATTTTAGCCCGTCGAACTCCTATCGGAGGATTTATGGGTAGCTTGTCGCAATTTAGCGCTACAGAACTGGGAAAAATAGCAATTTCCGGTCTTTTAGAACAAAGTACAGTACCGCCAACAGCTATTGATGCAGTTTATGTGGGCAATGTACTTTCAGCCAATTTAGGTCAATCGCCCGCCAGACAAGCAGCTTTAACAGCCGGCATTCCCGATACCGCTGATTGTACGACCGTAAATAAAGTCTGCGCTTCCGGTATGAAAGCCATAATGTTAGGCGCACAACAAATTCAGTTGGGAATTGACAATATTGTTGTAGCCGGAGGAATGGAAAGCATGAGTAATGTTCCGCATTACATTCAGCATCGAAAAGGAAACAAAATGGGAAATGATGTATTGACGGATGGCCTTTTAAAAGATGGTTTAACCGATCCGTATCAGCATTACCATATGGGAAACGCAGCCGAAATATGCGCCCGCAAGTATGCTATCAGTCGGGAAGATCAGGATGCCTATGCATTAGCGTCCTATCGCAAAGCAACCGAAGCGACACAATCGGGAAAGTTTACCAACGAAATCATTCCTATTACCCTTACGGATAAAAAAGAGTCCCGGATTCTGGCAGATGACGAAGACATCTATAAAATAATACCGGAAAAAATTGCCCGTCTTGCTCCTTCTTTTGAAGAAAACGGAACCATAACAGCTGCCAATGCCAGTAATCTGAACGATGCAGCCTGTGCTATATTACTGGCTTCCGATGAAGCTGTAGCTACCTATAATTTAAAACCGATAGCCCGAATCATCGGATACGCCGATGCTGCTCAAGCTCCCGAATGGTTTACCACCTCGCCTTCTTTAGCTATTCCGAAAGCACTGGAACAAGCACAACTTCCATTAGATGCCATTGATTTTTTTGAGATCAATGAAGCTTATGCAGCTGTAATCCTTGCAAATCAGCAAATTCTCGGACTTCCTTCTGAAAAGATTAACGTATACGGCGGTGCCGTAGCAATGGGGCATCCTATCGGTGTTTCCGGAGCGCGAATCATCACTACTTTACTATCCGTATTAGAACAGGAAAACGGGCGATATGGTGTTGCTGCAATATGTAACGGCGGTGGCGGTGCGTCTGCAATGGTTATTGAAAAACTTTAATATTATCATATGAAAAACGATGCTTTTGATTTTTTAAAACAACATATCGGTAAAGAGGTAAGCACATCTCCGTCTCCTTTTATGAATTGGTTACGTCCCACTATGTTAGTTGTTGAAGAAGGTAAACTGGTATTTCAATATACCATCCGAAATGAGATGACCAACCCTTACCGTACATTACACGGCGGAATTATTGCTGCCATAATTGACGATGCTATCGGTGCTACTTTAATTTCTTACGGTGAGCCTTATTTTTATCCGACGATAAACAATGCTATAGATTATTTCGCTTCGGCACGGGAAAATGATGTAATTCTGGCAGAAACGTCAATCAATAAAAAAGGAGAGCGGGTTGTAAATGCCCAATGCGAAATCTGGAATCAGGATAAAACACGTTTACTGGCCAAAGGTTATACCAATTTGCTCCGTACCGATATTAAATAAATTACAAAACTTACTTACTAATAAGTAAAATTTATATCTTTGTCTTCATGAAGGATACCCGATCCCATATTATCTCCCTTGCTGATCAACTGATCCGTTCAAAAGGATATAATGCTTTCAGTTATGCCGATATCTCGAAGCAACTGAACATTAAAAATGCGGCCATACATTACTATTTCCCGTCCAAATCGGATTTAGGAATGGCTGTTATTGATGATACTATGGACAAATTCCGGGCGACTATTACGGCATGGCAATCACTTCCTTATGAAACGCAATTGCACCGTTACACTTGTATGCATGAAAAAACCCGCGACAACAAATGGGTCTGCTTAATGGGCGCATTATCCCCTATTCACGACACATTATCCCCGGAGATGCAGGAAAAATTAAAAGAAATGGCAGAAAGCATTCTCCTTTGGCTAACGGATTTACTGGACAAAGGCAAAGCAGACGGCAGTTTTCATTTTACAGAAACACCAAAAGCAAAAGCCTATTGCATTCAGTCGTCTTTATTAGCTTCTTTACTTTTAAACAAGGTATTACAAAACGATGTATGCCAGGTCATTCAACAAAACATTCAGAAAACTTAGATTTTAAACGTACTTATCAGTAAAACCCAAAAATAATGAAGAGAGTTGTAATTACAGGACTTGGGGCGCTAACCCCAATTGGAAATACAGTAACCGAATTCTGGAACAACAGTATAAAAGGAATTAGCGGTGCCACAAAAATTACCCGCTTCGATGCTTCAAAATTTAAATCACAGATCGCCTGTGAGGTAAAAGATTTTACACCATCGAACTATCTTACGCATAACGAAATCAAAAGAAGCGATTTATTTACGCAATATGCTTTATATAGCGCTGCCGAAGCGATGGAAGATTCCGGATTGGATCTGACTACTATTGATCCGTTTGACATCGGTGTAATATGGGGTGTCGGACAAGGCGGAATGGAAACTTTTGAAAACGAGGTACGCGATTATACGTTAGGTGACGGAACACCGCGATTTAGTCCGTTTTTTGTTCCGAAACTAATCATCAATATGGCCTCCGGAATGATTTCAATGAAATATGGATTACGCGGAATCAATTACACTACTGTATCGGCTTGCGCTACCTCCAATACCGCAATCATGGACGCTTATAATTATATTAAACTAGGCAAAGCCAAAGTTTTTATTACCGGTGGTTCTGAAGCTCCGATTACTCCGGCCTCAATGGGTGGTTTTTCCGCTTTAAAAGCGATGTCAACCCGTAACGATAATCCGGAAGAAGCTAGTCGGCCTTTTGATGCACAACGCGATGGTTTTGTAATGGGTGAAGGTGCCGGCGCACTGATTTTGGAAGACTATGATCATGCTATAAAAAGAGGTGCTAAAATTTACGCCGAAATTGTTGGCGCTTCAATGACTGCCGATGCTTACCATATGACTTCTCCGCATCCGGAAGGTATCGGAGCTGCCAAAGCAATGCAACTGGCAATGGAAGAAGCACAAATAACCCCGGATCAGGTTGATTATCTGAACATGCACGCGACTTCTACTCCAATTGGCGATATCAGCGAACTAACTGCGGTTAAAAAAGTATTTGCTAATAGTCCTAATCTTAGTGTAAGTGCCACCAAATCGATGACCGGACACTTATTAGGTGCAGCCGGTGCTATTGAAGCGATCTTATCGATTAAAGCTATTAATCACGGTATTATCCCTCCGACTATTAATTTACACGAAGCGGACAGCAATATTCCGGAAGGCATTCATATTGTAGCCAACAAAGCACTTGAGAAAAAAGTAGATATAGCAATGAGTAATGCTTTTGGTTTTGGCGGGCATAACGGAATTGTAATTTTTAAGAAAATCTAATAATCCGATTGTTTTTTTAAACCCGACAGGTTGTAGAAACCTGTCGGGTTTAAACTGTTTTATTTCCGTTTATAATCGAATGTAGCCGGAAACTTTCGGGTTACGATATTCGGTTCCGAAAGTATCTTTTTTTCATATTTCGGACTGATTTGTTTATCCATAAAGGTTTCATCTTTAAACTTTTTATGCTCAACAATAGCCGATACTTTAACATTTACATCTATCGGTTGTACGTAGTTGTCGTTTTTCAACATTACAAAAAATTTCCCCTGTAGCATTCCCGATTCCGTAAAACGTTTGAATGTTGCAATTCCTTTTCCGAAATCATACGATTTAATCGGTTTTCCCTGTAGGTATAATTTTTTATTTTCTTCGTTTACCAAAGCATATTCAACATCTTCCCCTATGGACGGTAAAGCCAGATTGGTTACCGCGCCCGCGGCAATACCACCTAACGGACTTGTGAAAATCGTTGTAGCGCCCTGAACAGCACCGACAATCATTTTTCGGTTTTGCTGCCAATAGTCGTTACTTTCTTTTCCAACTCCAACCCAATAGGCCCAAGCCACTACTTTTTTGGTTTCATCTGCCGCAATTGCATTTACCGGTAACGTAAAAAATATTCCCGACTGACTCGGATCGAAACTGGTTTTAGCACTTACACGCTGACTTTTATCGAGTACCATTTCTTCATACTTCTTTTCAAAAGTCACGACTTTTCTTGTTTTACGAACAAAAGTGGTATCATATCCTACAATTACTTCTTTTGTAAACGAATTCCAGGTTGTATCCTGTTCCGTTATCCATTTCGTTGTAGTATTAAAATTTCGGGTATCATCTGAAACCGGTATTCGCTGAATCAATACAGCAATTTGTTTCGGTTCTTTTTCATTATTTATAAATCGGAATTTATAGACCCCTTTCTGCTGAACCGCAATAGTTTGCTTTTTTACCTTCTTAGTATCCAACACTTTATACTTAAGAATATCCGGAAATGCGGCAACCGAAACTTCACTTAACTTTTTACCGTTCTCTTCTTCAAATGTTAACACAATCTGGTCTCCATCAGCAAAACCGTACAATAACTCTTCCGTCGATCCGGGTTTTACCTGTAAAGCAATCTCAGCCACTGTTATGGATTTCTGCGCGAAAAGAACGTTTGCCATTAACAGGAACAGCAGGGTAATTTTATTCATGTAAGTATTTGTTATCTTTTATTTTTTAAAATCATAATCTCGTTCCACTTTGGCAATCCGAACTTTGAATACACGATACCAGTCGGCACGTCCTTTTTCACGGGCAAGGGTATGTTCGGCATCCTTTCTCCAGTTGGCTATCGCTTCAAGATCCGACCAATAGGATACGGTAATTCCGATTTCATTCCGAGCCGATTCGACGCCTAAAAAACCCGATTGCTGGCTTGCCAATTCAACCATCCTTTCGGCAGTTTCTCCATATCCGTTATCCACATCAGTACGTTCCGATGTAAAAATAACAGCATAATACGGTGGTTCCGGTGTTCGAGCAATCATATCATTAATGTTTTTTAGCTTCTTCCCAGAAAACATCCATTTCGGCTAACGTCATATCCGCCAATGGCTTTCCAAGTTCAACCGCTTTACTTTCCAGATACTGAAATCGTTTTATAAATTTTTTATTGGTTCGTTCCAAAGCATCTTCCGGATTTACTTTCAGGAAACGCGCATAATTGATCATTGAGAATAATACATCTCCGAATTCCGCTTCCATTTTATCCTGATCGCCTTTTACCACTTCCTCCTGTAATTCCTGTAATTCTTCCTGTACCTTATCCCAAACCTGATGCGGTTCTTCCCAATCAAATCCGACACCTTTTACTTTGTCCTGAATCCGACTTGCTTTTACCAATGCCGGCAAGCTTTTAGGAACGCCTTCCAAAACGGATTTCTTCCCTTCTTTTAATTTTAACTTTTCCCAGTTTTGCTTTACCTGTTCTTCATTTTCTACGACAACATCACCATAAATATGCGGATGTCTTTCAATTAATTTATCACAAATCGAATTGGCTACATCGGCGATATCAAAGGCTTGTTTTTCACTTCCGATTTTGGAATAGAACACAATATGCAACAATACGTCACCCAGTTCTTTTTTGATTTCTTCCAGATCATTATCCAGAATGGCATCTCCTAACTCATAAACTTCCTCGATTGTAAGATGACGAAGACTTTCCAGGGTTTGTTTTTTATCCCAGGGACATTTGGCTCTCAGATCGTCCATAACATCGAGTAAACGGCTAAAAGCATCCAGTTGTTGCTGACGTGTGTTCATAGGTTCAGAATTTGTGTAAAAATAAGAAATCCCACCCGAAGGCAGGATTATTTTTTATCTGGTTTTTCAGCGATTTATTCTTCAGTCGCTGTTTCTTGTGCTTCCGCTTCAGCCGGTGCTTCTTTCGAAACCAAACCTTTAGCTTGTAACATATTGTACCAGTTTAATACTTTTTTAATATCAGAAGCATACACTCTGTCTTCATCAAAATCAGGTAATACTTCTCTGAAATACGTTTCCAGTTTTGCATTATCCTCTTTGTGTGAAAGAGCCGGTCCGTTGTCTTCTTTTTCAGCAATAGCTCTGAAAACTTCAGCTAAACGGATTTCTCCATCATAGGTATAGATTGAAATTTCAGACAATAAGCTTACATTACTACGTAAACCAACTGTGATTTTTTTCCCGTCCAATAATGACTCGGCTACAAATCCTGTTCTGGTTTGTAATTTCAATGCATATAAACCCGGTTTTCCTGAAATTGCTAATATTCTTTCTATGCTCATTTTTCTATTTTTTTAAAGGATGACAAATATCTAATCTTTGAATTGAAAAACAAAAATTATCGCCCTTTTTTGGCAATAAATTTCATTTTATAATCCGGACGCGTTTTGCCTTCCATGATGTTCTGTAATTTTTTTGAGATTAATCTTTTTTTCAACGATGAGATTTTGTCGGTAAACAAAATTCCTTCGATATGGTCATATTCGTGTTGGATTACTCTGGCAATCAGTCCGTCGTAAACATCGGTATGCTTATTAAAATCCTCGTCATAATACTCGATCGTGATTTTTTCCTGACGGAATACATCTTCTCTTACATCCGGAATACTCAGACATCCTTCGTTGAATCCCCATTCTTCTCCTTCTTCTTTCACTATCTTAGCATTAATAAACGTCTTACGGAAGTTTTTTAATAATTCCTGTTCTTCCTGTGTCAGATCTTCACTATCGCTAAACGGCTCACAATCTATGATAAAAATACGAATCGGCATACCTACCTGTGGCGCGGCTAAACCTACTCCATAAGCATTATACATCGTATCATACATATTCGCTATCGTTTGTTTTAAATTGGGATAATCCTGCGACACTTCTTCACAAACCTTGCGCAACACTGGATCGCCATATCCGATAATAGGTAAAATCATTATTCTTATTTTAAAGGATTTATAACGGATTAAAGCGCAAAAACCTTTAATCCGTGCGCAAAAGTAATGAAAAAATACAGATTCCTGTACCGTTTATCCCGATTTGACTTTTTTTAAACATTTTTATGTAAAATCATTCTTAATTTTACTCCTACTTTTTTTACATTTTCTACCTTTGTTTTTAACACGGTTACAATGCTATATCAAATTAGAAAATTCATAGACAGTACCAACTTCACCAATGCTTTTAAAGTAACCCTCGCCGCGGTAATTCCTTTTATCGTGTTTGCCCGGTTGGGCTATTCTAATATCGGCTTTACTATCGCACTCGGAACCATATTGACCTTTCCCAGTGATATTCACGGTAATCTGAAACACAAAATTAACGGTTTACTGGTTGCTGTTTTACTCGGCACCGGTTGTACCTTACTCATCAGTTCCTGTAGCCATAATCCCTGGATATTATATCCGGTGATGGGTTTGACGTTGTTTTTTCTTTCGATGCTATCCGCTTACGGTCAACGTGCGAATCTGGTTTCCTTTTCCGGATTAATTGCCATCGCTTTAGCTTTTAGTCACGACTATAAAGGTTGGGACCTTATATTACACGGTATCTGGATTGCTGTGGGCGGTTTGTTTTATATCCTGATTTCACTTATTTTTTACTTTATTCGTCCGAAGCGTTATGTCGAATTACAAACGGTAGATTGTATTCGTCTGACTTCAAAATATCTAAAGCTACGCGGTGATTTGTGGAATATTGATGCCAACAAATCCAAGATCATTGAAAAGCAGCTTCATCTTCAGGTGGAGATTAACACCATACATGAAAATCTCCGTGAATTTCTGATCCGTAATCAAACCAGTTCTGCCAACTCGAATCATAATCGTAAAATGTTAATTGTTTTTACAACCATGGTCGATATTCTGGAACTGGCTTTATCGACATCATTCGATTATGATAAGTTACAGAAGAAGTTTGCCGAACATCAAAAAGTACTGGCAACCTATCAAAATCTGGCTTATAATCTTGCCGCCAGTCTGAAAAAAATTGCTCAAAGCATTGAAAAAGACATCAAATATACGTCCAGACATTCGTTACTGGAAGATCTGGAAGCATTAGAGAGAGTCATCGCTGCTTACGAACAGAATGTCGGTAAAGCACAGGCTTACGAAGGTGTATTAATGCTCAACAACATGTTGCATTATGCGGAACGTCAGATTGAAAAAATAAAAGTTCTGGAACGCGTTTTTTCCGATTCCATCAACCTTCAGGACTATAAAAACCGGAATAAAGACATTGAAAAATTCCTTACACCTCAAAACTACCGTTGGAATACACTGGTGGAAAATCTGAGTTTTTCGTCTACTTTTTTCCGACATTCATTACGGATGACAATCACCTTATTATTAGGTTATATCATCGGTCAGTTTCTTCCATTTCAGAATCCATACTGGATATTGCTGACTATTGTTGTGATTATGCGTCCCGGTTACGGTCTAACCAAACAACGTTCAATCGAACGGATTTTAGGGACGGTTTTAGGCGGAATTATTGCATTCGGTTTTCTATACATCACCAGTAATCATACGATATTGGGTGTTTTATGCGTTATTTCCATGCTTTTAGGTTTTACTTTTTCGAACACTAATTATAAAATCGGAGCTACTTTTATCACCATTTATGTCATCTTTATTTACGGGATATTAACGCCCAATGTAAATGAAGTAATTCAGTATCGTATTCTTGATACACTGGTAGGAGCCGTACTTTCTTTTACGGCAAGTTATCTTCTATGGCCCTCCTGGGAATTTTTAAACGTACGTACTTTTCTGGAAAAAGCAATTGCTGCGAATCGGGAATACCTCGAAGAAATCAGTCGCTTTTACAATCAAAAAGGAGAAGTGACCACTGCTTACAAACTGGCTCGAAAACACGCTTTTATTGAAATCGGAAATCTAATGGCTTCTTTTCAGCGGATGATTCAGGAACCGAAATCCAAGCAACGTCAGAAATCACAGGTTTTTAAATTAGCCGTGCTTAACCATACCTTATTATCATCACTGGCTTCGATCGGGACCTATGTACAATCCCATAAAACAACGAAGGCTTCCGAAGCTTTTAACATTGTGGTTAACACTGTAATTCACAATCTGAATCAGGCCATTGCCGTTTTAAATAATGAGGAAAGCAACTTGCTCTCTGAAGACGAAAAAGAAAAACTGGAAGTTAGTTTTTCAGAATTAAAAAGCATCCGCGCCAAAGAGCTTCATGAGGATCTTCAAAATGATGAAGATTTCAAACTCAAACTGGAGGAATCGCAATTGGTAATCGAGCAATTAATCTGGTTAACCAACTTATCTGAAAACATTTTAAAAGCCACCATTGCTTTAAAAAATAAAAATGCAGAATAAAAAAAGCGACACTATTCAAGTGTCGCTTTTTTTATATTCTGACCGGTTCAATTAAAAATGCTCCAGCTTTAATACTTCCGCTGTGTGCGCTCTTAGCTTATCTGCCAATTCCGGATTATCATTTAAAGACAAACCATAAGACGGAATCATTTCTTTTAATTTAGACTGCCATTCTGTAGTTGCCAATTGTTCCGGAAAACAACGTCCTAACAAATCCAACATAATAGATACTGTAGTTGACGCTCCCGGAGAAGCCCCAAGCAATACCGCTAACGAACCATCGGCAGCATTTACTACCTCAGTACCAAATTCGAGTACGCCTCTTCCTTCTTTATCTTTTTTAATTACCTGAACACGTTGACCGGCATTTTCCAATACCCAATCTTCTTTTTTCGCATCCGGTAAATATTCTTTTAATGCTTTTAATCGGTCTTCAGACGACTGGAATACCTGATCAATCAAATATTTAGTCAACGGAATGTTTTTAATACCCGCTGAAAGCATCGGTTTTATATTGTTTAATTTGATCGACTGTGCCAAATCAAAATAAGATCCGTTTTTCAGGAATTTTGTTGAAAATCCGGCATAAGGTCCGAACAACAAAGCTTTCTGACCGTCGATTACACGGGTATCGATATGCGGAACCGACATTGGCGGTGCGCCTACAGATGCTTTTCCGTATACTTTAGCCTGGTGTTTTTCAATGATTTCTTCGTTTACACATTTTAACCATTGTCCGCTAACCGGGAAACCTCCGAATCCGTTTCCTTCCGGAATATTTGCTTTTTCTAATAGTAATAACGATCCGCCTCCGGCACCGATAAAAACAAACTTCGCTTTTACCCGTTTCTTTTGGCCGTCAGCTACATCTTTAACTTTCACTTTCCAGGTACCGTCTTCGTATTTTTTAAGATCTTTAACTTCATGATTAAAGTGCATTTTTACGCCATCTAATTTTTGAAGGTGATTAAAAATGCTACGTGTTAATGCGCCGAAGTTAACATCGGTACCGATTTTCATAGAAGTTGCCGCCAGTTTTTTAGCTCCTTTACGGCCTTCCATAATTAATGGCGCCCATTCCCGGATCCGGTTCGGATCTTCTGTATATTCCATCCCTTTAAAAAGGTGGTATTTTTGTAGTTGTTCGAAACGGTTTCTAAGGTATTTTACATTTTTCTCGCCCCAAACAAAACTCATATGGGGTACGCTTCTGATAAAACTCTCCGGCTTATCCAATAAGTTGTTTTCAACCAGATAGGCCCAAAATTGTCTGGAAACTTCAAATGATTCAACGATTTTTACCGCTTTTTTCGTTTCAACGGAACCGTCTTCCAGTTCCGGCGTGTAGTTCAATTCACAAAACGCTGAGTGTCCTGTACCGGCATTATTCCAAGCATCCGAACTTTCGGCAGCAGCAACATCTAAACGTTCAAAGATTTCAATTTTTAAGTTGGGTTGTAGTTCTTTTAGTAGTAGTCCTAATGTTGCGCTCATTATTCCTGCTCCAATTAAGACCACATCGGCCTCAGTTTTTTGTATTGTAGTAGTCATCGCAGTAATTTAAAGTGCAAATTTACTTTGAAAGTTTGAAAAACTATCACTTTTTTCCAACCTTTACAATTCAAATATTATTTTTAGTAAATTACAATTTTTTTCTAAATCATTTTTCGGGATAGATAATCCCTAAGCATTATTGTTGCGGAAATCTCATCAATTAACGCTTTATTTTGTCGTTGTTTCTTTTTCAATCCGCTATCGATCATGGTTTGAAAAGCCATTTTTGATGTAAAACGTTCGTCTACGCGTTCCATTTTCATGTCCGGGAAAGCTGTTTTAAAACGAGTCACAAAAGCTTCAATCACCGGTGTACTTTCCGAAGGCTGACCGTTCATCTGCAAGGGTTCTCCTATCAATACTTTTATGACCTCTTCTTTGGCAAAATAATCTTTCAGAAACGGTATTACTTCTTCAGACGGAATCGCTGTCAGTCCGGAAGCAATAATCTGTAATTCATCCGTAACCGCAATTCCGGTTCTCTTTTGTCCGTAATCGATCGCTATTATTCTAGGCATGGCAATGGTTTAAAGTGTTTTTTGTAATTTTCCTATCCGCAAAAGTAATGGAAATGTTACTTTTTTATTGCTTTCTTCCCAAGATGTTCTCAGCTCCTTTTCAATCAGGTCCAACGGATTCGTTTTTTTCTGTTTTTTATAATGTTGCACAGCCGACCAGGTTCCCAGATAGCCCAATAACTGTTCGTAGTCCCATTGATAATGACTGTCAAACGCTTTGGTTGTGATTTCATCATACGGAAAAGGAATTGTCTTGTAATAAGCATCAATA
The DNA here is from genome assembly GCF_024496085.1 of Flavobacterium cerinum. Lineage (NCBI taxonomy): Bacteria > Pseudomonadati > Bacteroidota > Flavobacteriia > Flavobacteriales > Flavobacteriaceae > Flavobacterium > Flavobacterium cerinum. Next base: position 3,701,617 of record NZ_CP101751.1, read on the forward strand.
TATTGTCTTTCCTTGTCCCAGTAGTCTCCTAAAATTTCTTTATATAACTTTTTGATAACAGCATCTGTCGCCGGATTGGTTTTTAACAGACTATATCCCAATATCACGAAAATACCGTCGTCTTTCAGTATTCGGTATATTTCTTTATTAAATGTATTAAAATCAAACCAGTGTACCGCCTGTGCTACCGCGATCAGGTCAAACTGTTTATCGCTAAAAGTCGTTTTTTCAGCCGGCTGTACACTGTAGTTAATATTATCTTTTTTTACAGCATTCTTAATTTGCTGTTCACTGATATCCGTAGCATATACCTGATCAAAAAAGGGAGCCAGTTTTTGAGCCAGTTGCCCGTTTCCTGTAGCAATATCGAGAGCCGATCCTTTACGGGGGGCTAACGACATAATATAATCGATGATTTCTTGCGGATAACCGGGTCTGAAAACGGCATAAGCTGACGCTATTTTCGAAAAATTGTCTTTCATCTCTTCTTTTTTTAGTACTACCAGATCGGCAATACTATACAAAGTTAGTTCCAACTACGCTAAATTATACCGAAGATCAGTTTAAATATTTCTTAAAGTTTTTGATTTTAATGGGATACGTATTTCAGTCCGATGATCGAAGCAATCAAGGTAACAATAAAGAACATACGCCAAAAATCGGCCGGTTCTTTAAAGATGATAATACCAACTAATACCGTTCCTACCGCTCCGATTCCGGTCCAAACCGCATAAGCCGTTCCGATAGGCAGGGTTTGCGTTGCTTTGATCAACAACAGCATACTAATGGTTAAACAGATAAAAAATCCGGAATACCACATAACAGATTCATTTCCGGTTGTTTCTTTGGCTTTTCCGAGACAAGAAGCGAATCCTACTTCGAATAGTCCGGCAATAATGATTAAAATCCAGTTCATATTCTTTATTTTAGACCGCAAAATTCTGATTTTTTCTTCGGCTATTTTTTAACAAATGATAAAAAACTATCGGATTTCAGCCCGTATCCGACTTAAGGTTACCTGTGTTACGCCCAAATAAGAGGCTATATGCCCTAATGATACCCGGTTTAATAGTTCAGGATCACCTTTTATCAGTTCTTCATATCGTTCCAGTGCCGATTTAAACTGTCGGGATATCAATCGTTCTTCGGTTTTTACCAGTTCATATTCACTGAGTTTTCTTCCCCAATTGGCAATATCAATATCCTGTTCGTACAACGCTTTTAATTCCGATGCTTTGATATGATACAATTCGGCATTTTCCAGTAATTCAATTGTTTCATAGCCCGGTTTCCCGAAAATATAGCTGTTGAACGATAAAATAACACCGCCTTCCCGACCAAACCAGAACGTAACCTCATTTTCATTGGCGTAACAAAACGCCCGTGCCATTCCTTTTTTGATAAAATAAACATCGTTTTCGATCTTATTACTTTCAATCAGGTGATACCCTTTCGGATAACTTACTTCCGAAAGATGATCCATTATTTTTTGCAAAGCCTTTTCCGGTAACGGATGAATGGATTGTACGATTTGCTCGGCTTTCATCGCCTATTATGATTTGAATTTCCAGTTGAATTCATCGTTATCATTGATGATGGCACCAACCTCAACACGGATTACTTTTCCAAATTCCGATTGCAGAATCAACCAATTACTTTCGTTAAATACATTATCTACCGTATCAAACGTTTCTGTTTCCCAATCTTTGATTCCTTTATTCAAAATCTCAGCTTGTACTTCTGCTGTATTTCGTCCGATCAGTTTTTGACCGAATAATTCCAATTCAGGATGCGAACAGATAAGATAGCCCATTTTCATTTCTTCATCTTCATAGAATGTCACGCGCATATACTTTTCGTTATACAGATAAATAATGTTATTATCATCGTCTTTATATTGGCGGTTCGGTTTACCGTAAACAGCTTCCACATCCTTCTGTTTCATTCCGAAAACCAGTTCGGCTATTCCGTTTTTTAAGTTGATTTCCATATTCGATTTGTTTCTTCAAAGATATTTCTTTTCCGGGTATTCGTTATAAAAAAATCCCTCGGTTGAGGGATTCTTTTGTTATTTTAATATTCGAATTGTCCGTATTCGCTGGTTATTGTCAGCTTTTTGGTAGCTGCTGCTTCTACTCTTCCGACGATTCTCGCATCGATGTCAAATGATTGGGAAATTGCGATGATATCCGCTGCTATTTCAGCCGGCACATACAATTCCATACGATGACCGCAATTGAAAACCTGATACATTTCTTTCCAATCGGTTTTAGATTGTTCCTGGATCAACTTAAATAAAGGCGGTACCGGGAACAGATTATCTTTTATGATATGTAGGTTTTCTACAAAGTGTAATATTTTTGTTTGCGCTCCTCCGCTGCAATGTACCATTCCGTGGATCGTATCAGCGTTGTATTTCTCCAATATCTTTTTGATCACCGGTGCATACGTACGCGTTGGCGACAACACTAGTTTTCCGGCATCAATCGGTGCATTTTCTACGGCATCTGTTAGCTTTACATTTCCGGAATACACTAATTCTTCCGGTACAGAAGCATCAAAACTTTCCGGATACTTTTCAGCCAGATATTTATGGAATACGTCATGGCGAGCCGATGTTAGCCCGTTACTTCCCATTCCTCCGTTATATTCTTTTTCGTATTTCGCCTGACCGAATGACGCTAAACCTACAATTACATCGCCGGCTTTAATATTAGCATTATCAATTACATCAGCGCGTTTCATCCGTGCCGTTACTGTAGAATCAACTATAAGTGTTCGCACCAAATCGCCCACATCGGCTGTTTCGCCTCCGGTAGAACGGATAGTTACCCCAAATGATTTCAGTTCTTCGATCAATTCTTCCGTTCCGTTGATAATTGCTGAAATAACTTCACCCGGAATTAAATTTTTATTTCTTCCGATTGTAGATGACAGCATAATATTATCTACCGCTCCGACACATAATAAATCGTCGATATTCATAATTAGCGCATCTTGTGCAATTCCTTTCCAAACGGACATATCACCGGTTTCTTTCCAGTATAAATAAGCCAAAGAGGATTTAGTTCCGGCACCATCTGCATGCATAATCAGGCAGTATTCGTTATCGTTGGTCAGGTAATCCGGTACTATTTTGCAGAAAGCTTTCGGGAAAAGTCCCTTATCAATGTTTTTAATGGCATTATGCACATCTTCTTTAGCGGCAGAAACGCCTCTTAAACTGTATCGTTTACTCGTATCAGAACTCATGAATTTGTAGTGTGTGTTGTTGTTGCGCAAAGATACTCTAAAATGTGGAATTTGAAAAAATGCGGATTTGAAAATATTTCCGGCTTAATTTTCCACAATTTCGATTTCTACTCTTCTGTTGGCCGCTCTTTCTTCTTCGTTCTTTTCCGGTAACGAATAAATAGGCTGCGTACTGCCGAATCCTTTAAAAGTGGCTCTGCTTTTATCTATTCCGTTTGCTTCAAGAAACAAACGAATTGCTTTTGCTCTTTTGGTTGACAAATCCGCTCTGTCGTTTGGCATACAACAAATATGGCCCTGAATCTGGATTTTCAACTTCGGATTGTTTTTCATTATTTCGAGTAATTCAAACATTTTCGGTCGGGATTCCGGTAAAACGGCAAAGGTATTTTCGTAAAAATTAACATTATCCAGTTTTAGCTTATCTCCCACTTTTGCATGTTGTACCCGCAATCCAAGTGAAGCATCTAACGGTAATTCTATCCTTTTGATTTCTGTAACCGGTTTAATTCCTAAGATTTCATTTTCCCGCGCCAGATCTTTAGCTTCAATATAATGAATCGTTACTTTTCGGTTTTCGGCTTTAACCTTCGATTGTTTGTGACTTTCGCCGAAGCTACGGGTTCTGAAATCTTCTCTGGTTTTTACTTTATCTTTTACAGTAGTAAAAATAAAGGCCACCCGCTTTTGAGCTAACGTATCATTATACTTTGTCGTTCCGTCTTCATCCGTATATCCGTTAATTGCGACTATTTTTGATGTCGTATTTTGCTTTATCCAATCATCCAGCCGGAGCCTTTCTTTTTGGGTCAGATCGTGTTTATTACTTTCAAAATATACGACAAATGATTCCTGTGCCGACAAACTACCTGCCGTCATCAGAAAGATCAATAGGGCTAAAAACGTTTTCATTGTTCTGGTTTACAATAACGAATTAACAATTTTCCGTTGAATTTTAAAAGCAATCTGCCGATTTATTCTGATAAAATGATAAAGGCGTATCCCGACAATTCAAAAGATACGCCTTTACAAAAGAAAGAGGTGGTCGTTTATTTCCAATCCGGCATCATACCGTTGCTAAACAAGGATGTTCTGGAATTGGATGTTCCCATAGTATATTTTGTTATTGTTCTCGGCGAAACTCCGTCGTTAGAAGTGCTGACAAAGATCAGCTCGGCTTCATTCGGCGAAAACCGCACATCCAGATCGTTATAACCGGCCGGACGTTGTACCGGTACTTCAGTTATGGCATTCGTTGTAAAATCGTACATAAAGATTCGGTTATCCAACTGACGATAATCACTGCTTTGGTAACCTGATACATCCCGGGTGAATACCAATTTTGTATTATTGACCGACAAATGCAATCCGCCGGCGGCGCCATTAACTCCGGATAAGACATTTGCAACTACATTGCCGGACATATCAATTACATAGATTTCGACACTATATCCGCTCAGATCGTTTACTTTTAGTGCGATCAGACTGCCGTCATAACTCCAGTCACATTCTGATATAAATTTTCCGTTTGGCGTTTGATACAACTGCTGTAAACCACTACCATCTGCATTAATCCGGTATAGTTTATCAAAATTGGAATAAATCAACTGACTTCCGTTGGCGCGCCAGCAATAGTTATAATAATCCAGATTAAATCCGGCAACCGGCACATTACTCGTTACTTTAAATTCACTCGATCCGTCCGGACGCATGGTATAAATATGTCCTTGTCCGCCTGTTGTTCGGATAAAGGCAATTTTATTAGCCTGTACATTTTTACGCGGTCGGAAACTATTAGTAGCATCTGAAGTAATTTGCAATTGATTACCCGCATCATCGGCCGTAAAAATCACATTATTATCTCCGGATTTCCGTACAAACAGATATCGGGCATTCGGAAACATAAGCGTTCGAAACGAACTGGTCAGACTATTCACATCGGTATTAACTCCGTCATTAGCTGTAACCTGCCAATAGTATTTCGTACTGTAATTCAGATTCGTCAACGTAAAACTCGTTTCGGTAATATTATCATACGTTACCACATTATTACTGGTATCATTACGCAAGGTAACTTTATAGGTTATCGGATCCTCTTCCGGGTCACTACATGTCCATTTCAAAGTCACTTCCAACGATTGATCCATTGCATTATCCGTTGGTGTAGTCAATACAGGTACCGTTGGCGGCAAATTTGTTCCCTCCTGTTTAACCAACTCAAAAACCATTTCCGTAGTTCCACCGGTATTTACATGAACACCTTCGAATTTTGCAATATACCCATCTTTACGGGCTTCAAAAGAATAGTCACCTTCATTGACCTGCGTTACGACATAATAGCCCAATGAATCGGTAAATACCGTGCTGGTATTCGGACTTGAGGACACTCTGGCATTCGCAATCGGTGTAAACGTTTCCGCTTCTACCACACGACCTTTAACCGTACCTTGTCCTTTTTCAATAAAATCTTCTTTACTGCAGGACCAGGCTATGCTAAAAAGCATCAGTATGAGTCCTATTTTGATTATTATTTTCATATCCCTTCGTATTTAATTTTCCGGAAAGCCGTTGGTATAACCTGTAGTTTTTTGATTCGCTTCTACATGTTTTTTTATTGCTTTATTGGGATACTTTTGTTTTGGAAAATAATAGGTAATCCCGGCTCCAAAACGCCAATAATAATCATCTCTCTTTCCCATTACCAGATAATCGACCTTATCTGAAAACGTAATATTATTTTCTGCATAGAGTTTGAGTCCGAAATTGTCTGTGAGTAAATATTCTACACCCAATCCAAACTGTATTTTTGTATGCAAATTTTTATAGGCACTATTGATTCCCATTCCACCGCCTCCGAATATATAAGGCGTAAAACGGTCGTAGGGCAATATCAACAATTCAAGATTTACATCTCCGGTGAGATAACCTACGTCGAGGTAATCTTTATTTCCAAACCACGAAGGGTTCAATGTAGCCGAAAGGTTAAAATTCGGCCAGAAAAAATATTTTAATCCGCCGCGAATCATCGGTTTTAATTCCGCATTCGGATAATCTCCGTTCATCAATGTAGCTCCACCGCCTAATTCGACACCGAATCTGGCCCGACGTTCGCTAAAATGGCGACCGTATAACAACGATGCATCCGCTTCCTGTTTTTCATTATCATAATTATTGATCAGTTCTGTCAATTTAGCAATCGGTGCTTTAGCTTCCCATATATTGTCCCGGATTCCTTCTATAATAAGTCCTTCCACCGCTTTTTCAATAGCTTCGGTAATAGCCATCTGGATCGGTTCATTTTTAGTAAATCCGGTTTCAACTTCCAGCAAGCGTTTAAAATCCACATAACGGAACAAACTAGCGTCGACCGATTGCGATAAAATTGTTTTCGACACATAGACCGTTTTAAGAATTTTACCGTTTGAGGTCGATACCAATCGCAGGTAAATTGTGATCCGATCCTGTTTGTAACGTGTCGATCCGCCGGCGCCGAAATAGCGGGCACCATATCCGCCTGTAATAATATTAGAGTCATAGGAAATCACACCGCCTTCGAGTAATACACCGGCATATAATAACGGAGCCAGCTGCATTTCGGGCGCTTTTTGATCTTTGTTGTATTCTTGTCTGGTGGAGCGAATGATATTGCGTTCATTCATCAGATTCGCCAGATTTTCCCTTTCGATCGGGGTAAACCATTTGGAATCTTCCAATGCTTTTATCAAGATGGAGGTCGCACCCTGAGTAACGGCGGTACTGAATGTACTTCCCGTTTCAGTAGGCTTATATTGCCCTGTTTGGTCCCTGAATTTATAGACACCGATCACAACCGGCTCCTTAGGAGGAGGTAGTGATTTTAGCGCACTGGTAGACGGGGTCGGTTCTCCGATTGCCGCTTTTTGCACACCCGTAGGTTGATTAAAATAAGCGCCACATCCCGATAACGTAAGTGCCAGCAATAACGAAAGTAATTTTGCTCGTTTCATATTAATTCCCTGGAATGATTACTTGAGTTTCTTCACCGGTTGTAATATCAAGTATATTGACCACCACGCCAACGTTTGACGGATAAACTTCGACAGAGAGGCTTCCGAAAACGAAAGTACCCTGTTGTAGTCCGCCACCGGTTCCGGTACCCGTACCGGTTCCTCCTGTTGTGGTGCCGTCACCGTATTGTTGTTGAAATAGTGATCTTGATATATAGTTTAACAACTGGTTATTTAAATTTTCTTTGAATCGTTCCAATTCTGTTTGCGGCTTATACAAATCGCTTGTCGGTTCTTTAAACTTATTCTGCGAATCGGCAGAACTAAGCAACCACTGGTAATTAAATGTATCTCCTCCAAAGGCCGGATTTATTGGTTTATAAACCAAATCCTGTGCCTGCGCATATCCTCCTAAAAGTATACTTACCACTAAAAAAACGATTGTTTTCATGATGCAAAAGCTAGAATTAATACTGTGTTATATATTGTTTTTGTTTTTCGACATCCTGAAAGTATTTGATCAATCTGGCAATGGATTCTTCAGCCATATAAACCAGAAAATCTTCATCGGGTCTCGAAACAAATTCATTTATCAAATCATTATCAATTACTACCCGGATTCGGGTTGTTCTCCCGAAACTGAGTTCTTCTTCTACTTTTACTATTTTACGGGCGTTTAGTTTTTTTTCCTGATATTTTCCGTAGAAATAATCATAGAATTCCTTTCCGAACTTGGTTTTGGTTTCGTCTGATACGATTCCGGTTAGTTCCAATCCGTCCGCCGGTTGATCGGCTTTATCGTCTTCACCTACTACAATCCGGTCTTTTCCGATGATTTTATCGTCTTCATCATATAATAACAACAAAAGAATCGTTTCATCTTCTTTAGACAGGTTGACCTGTGTTCGGGACAGTATCTTTTTCTCATTCGGTGCCAATGTAAACCGGCCATCCTGAGAATTATTCGAAAGGTTTTTACTTCTTTTATTTTTTTTAATAACCGTTAGTTTGTACCGCATGCTTTTATGCACATCCGTTACATTTTCGGCAGTACCGGTAACCGACAGCATATTTTCGAATTCAGTCGTTTCTATTTTCGCTTTCACTTCCTTGTTCATTATCTGGGCATAACCGGATATCGAAACGGAAAGAAGCAATATCTGCATGAAGTGTAGCGGTTTCATGGCCTTTTTATTAACGGTTAAATATGAGTACGGAGCCCGAGTTTCCTCTTTGAATGATCTTCATATCGTCGGATATCGAATTGGTTCCGTAACTGGTGTAATTCAAATTGTTACCATATTGAATCACCTGATTATTAATTATAGAATAAGGGTTTGCTGAAAAATCACTGATCGTATTATTATTTCCTTTTTGCACCAGCGACTGATTGATTTCCCTTGCATTTTTATACAGATCCAGCGTATTCTGATTTCCCAGTTGACTTACATTGATATTGTTCTGCATTGCTTTTACAGTAACATTAGCATAATTCTGATAGCCTACCTGCTGGATTGTTACAATAGAATTTCCTGAAAAGCTTTTTTCTTTTTGAGCTTGTTGCACCATTTCCTGTTGCTTGATCAATCCGAATTCCTTTAAGTCCTGCACTTCCTGAGCCAGAAGCGAACCGGAAATCATGATGAATAACAATCCATATGACAACATCCTTTTCATAATCGGTTATATTTAGAGGAAAAAGGAGAGCTAACTTTTTACATTTACCTCTCCTCTTTTCTATGGGATTAATTTGATTGGTTTACTAAAGAAACGTTAGCAATACCGGCCTGATTTACAAAACTCATATGTCCTAAACCGGATTGGTTAGTCCAGGCAAAGTTCAAGGCACCATCCTGATCAATTAAAGACAGGTTAGCGTCTCCGGCCTGAGTAGTTATTGCTAAGTTATAGAATCCGTCCTGAGTGTGAACCGCCATATTGTCTTCACCTAACTGGAACTGATAAGATTGGTTTCCTGTTCCGGTTTGGAAAGCTGCAGCTATGTTACCTTCACCCACTTGTGTTTGCATAGAATAGTTATCGGCTCCAACCTGTACTGCCAAAGCAGCATTATCTTCACCAAACTGAATCTGATCGGCTACGTTACCGGTACCGGCCTGAATAATTGCTGCAGCATTACCAACACCAACCTGTAATACATTCGCGTCATTTAAACTACCGATTTGTAGTACAGAAGCATCATTTCCGATTCCGATTTGTTGGATATCAGAGCTGTTTGCAATACCAATCTGAGCTACACTAGCATCGTTAAAAGCACCTAATTGGTATACAGATGATTGGTTTAAAATACCCCATTGTGCGACACTGGCATCATTTCCCCATCCCACCTGTTCTACAGATGACATGTTTAAAATTCCAAACTGATCTACGTCAGAATTATTAAAAAATCCTAACTGATCTACATCAGAAATATTCAAAAGTCCGGCCTGATTTACATTGGACATATTTCCGATTCCGGTCTGGCTTACCGTACTTAAATTGAACTGGGCAAATGCCCCTGCGGTTAACAGCATCGCGGAGATGCAAAGAATCATTTTTTTCATAATAAAAATATTTAATTGGTTAAAATTTCTCTTTTTATTATGAGGTACAAAACGATAAAAGGGTTTCCTTTTTACCGATTACAACGGTGTGGAATACTTGTTATGGAAGTGTGGAAAATTGTGGTTATTTTCCTTTTCAAAGATAGCCATTTTATACTTTTCGAAAATATTGTCATTTGATTTTATTCACAAAAACACTTAATTTTCTATAAAATGAACAAAAAAACAGACGAGTAGCACTATTTTTTAACAAAATAAGCCCCAATTAATTGAGGCTTATTAAATATAAATTATTGATTTCTAACCTTATCTGGTGAAAAGTAACTCCCTATATTTGGTTAGAGTCCAGATTTCATTATCGACCAAAAGTTCCAGTTTGTCACTGTGATAACGAATGGTATCGAAATATGGTTTTACTTTTTCACAATATGCTTCCGCCTGTTTTTCGATTTTATCCATTTCATTTGCTTTTTTACGCTCTTCTGTCATTTCTTCAACTTTGGCGTTCATTTCCGCAATATGGCTGGAGATTTCTTTAATCAGGCTGATTTGTTCTTTTCCGATCGCTTCAAAATCTTTTCCGAAAATCTCTTTTAAACCTTTTACGTTTTCAATTAATGTATTTTGATAACGGATAGCTGTCGGGATTACGTGGTTACGGGCAATATCTCCTAAAACACGGCCTTCGATCTGGATTTTTTTCACGTATTCTTCCAATTCGATTTCATAACGGGCTTCCATTTCAACGTGGTTCATTACGTTCATTTCTTCAAACAAAGCCAATGCCTGTTTTGACACTTTTGCTTTTAAGGCTTTCGGAGTTGTTTTATGATTACTCAATCCTCTTTTAGCAGCTTCTTTTTCCCATGCTTCGCTGTATCCGTCACCTTCGAAAAGTATTTTTTTGAATTGTTTGATGTATTCACGTAATACGTTAAAAATAGCATCATCCTTCTTCATCTCTTTTTCTTCAATCAGGTTGTCTACTTCCAATTTAAAATCTTTTAATTGTTTCGCTACAATTGTATTTAAGATTGTCATGGAATTAGCACAGTTTGCAGATGAACCAACAGCACGGAATTCGAATTTATTTCCTGTAAAAGCAAACGGAGATGTTCTGTTTCGGTCTGTATTATCCAAAAACACATCCGGTAGTTTCCCTACTACGTTTAATTTAAGATCTGTTTTTTCTTCAGGCGATAATTTCCCTTTTGATACCCCTTCCAGTTCTTCCAGTACTTTTGTCAGTTGCTGACCGATAAATACGGAAATAATTGCCGGTGGTGCTTCATTCGCTCCTAAACGGTGGTCATTACTTGCCGAGGCAATAGACGCTCTTACCAATTCTTCATTATTATATACGGCTTTAATCGTATTTACAAAGAAAGTCAGGAATTGCAGGTTACTCATCGGTGTTTTACTCGGACTTAACAAATTAACTCCGGTATCTGTTGCCAATGACCAGTTATTATGTTTTCCGGAACCATTAACCCCTTTAAATGGTTTTTCGTGGAATAATACTTTAAAGAAATGACGTTCCGCCACTTTTTGCATTACGTCCATTAATAAAGAGTTATGGTCAACGGCTAAGTTGGTTTCTTCAAAAATAGGTGCCAACTCAAACTGGTTCGGCGCTACTTCGTTATGACGTGTTTTTACCGGGATTCCCAATAACATACATTCATTTTCCAGATCACGCATATAGTTTAGCACACGCGTTGGAATTGATCCGAAATAATGGTCTTCTAATTGTTGTCCTTTGGCTGATGTATGTCCTAATAAAGTTCTTCCGGTAGCCATAATGTCCGGTCTTGATGCTGCTAACGCACTGTCGACTAAAAAGTATTCCTGTTCCCATCCTAAGGTTGGGGTTACTTTTTTTACATTTTTATCAAAATAACGTGCCACGTCGGTTGCTGCTTGATCAATTGCATGCAGAGCACGTAATAAAGGTGTTTTATAATCCAATGCTTCACCGGTATAAGAGATAAAAACAGTTGGAATACACAATGTAGTACCAAAGATAAAAGCCGGTGATGTCGGATCCCATGCGGTATATCCTCTTGCTTCAAACGTGTTACGGATTCCTCCGTTCGGGAAGCTGGATGCATCCGGTTCTTGTTGTACTAACTGACTTCCTCCGAATTTTTCTACCGGATCACTTCCGTCAAATGAGGTTTCGAAAAAAGCATCGTGTTTTTCGGCTGTTGTTCCGGTTAACGGTTGAAACCAGTGGGTATAATGTGTCACTCCTTTTGATAAAGCCCACTCTTTCATTCCCATCGCAATATATTCGGCTAATCTTCTGTCGATTTTTGTTCCGTGCTGGACAGCACTTTTCACGGCCTGATACGCTTCGCCCGTCAAAAACTGACGCATCGCCTTATCATTAAATACGTTACTGCCAAAAATCAAAGATTTTTTGTCCAGTTCTTCTACCGCTACGGGTTTTCTGCTGCTAGCTTCTTTTAAAGCCTGAAAACGAAATGTTGACATAAAAGTTGTGTTTTTTATTTATACCTATTGTTTTATCGTGCAAATTTATATTATTTTTTAATTAAAAAACAAAACACCCCTATTTTTTTAGGGGTTAAAATAAAAATAATGCATTTAAAAACATAAACACCCCTTTTAATTTCAAACTAAATTAAAAAACAAATATCAAAAAGAATGATCCATCTTACTAAAACGTAAAATTTATCCTATATTTTTTACAACAAAACCCGCCATTATAAGTATTTTTACAACAATAAAAACATTTTACAATGAAAAAAATTAACCTTTTGCTCTTTTTACTATTAAGTATAGCAGCTATTCACGCACAAACCGTTACCTTACAAGTATTGACAGGCCACAGCGGAAATTCTATTAACATCCCTATTAATACATCTTCCCACAGCGTAACCGTATATACTACAGTAAATATGCCAGCACCACCCAGCGACTCTTACCCTGGCACTCTTAAAATTTACTACAAAAAAGACACAACATCACCAGCAATAGTTGCTAACGGAGGAGATAGTGGTGGTTTGCTTTTTTTAGGGGGAACTACCGCAGTAAGACAAATACTATTCTCTTTAAACTCTGCTCAATTTTATCCAGAAGGAGGTTTTATATATGCTGAATACCAAACATACAGCGGTTTAAAATACAAAAGCAGTAATTATCCCATTAAAATAATCTCTACTCCTACCGATCCCGGAAATGGAGGAGGTAGTAATACTTGTTCATTATACGAATTTGTCCCTTATAATGGTATACCAATCTTACCACATCACGATCCTCAATATCAAGAATGGTATATAACACCCGAAAACTTTCCTTATTATGTTTTTATCGGACCCGGACAACCTGTTTACAGCTCAGCAAGAATCAATTTAAGAGATATCGGAGCTTCCTACCCATCATCATGTGACTTTGATATCCATGTACGCCCTATATTCAAAAGTATTGGTAATGTAGCTTTAACCATTGACAACACAATATCATCAAGCCAATATATTACTCAAGGAACCTCACCACAAACAATAAACGGAAATTCAGCAACACTGTCATATGTTACAGGAGGAAGAGGCAATCAAGTTACAAATATCATCCCTCTTACTCATTATCAATGGCAACAGAGAATTGTAAAAACCCATGAAATAAATTGGTCCGGTTACAAAAACTATATGGCAACTTACGGATGGAAAGATATTCCGGGAGCAAATGGTCAAAACTATACACCTCCAGTTACAACCGGCGTTGTAGAATACAGACGATTAATAATTGAAAATCCCGAGGATTCTCGTTTCAACTGGAATACTGCAAGCAGCAATGTTATCAGCGTTTATACAATCAGCAATACAAATGTTGGAAATTCAATTTGCTGTGATCAGACAATTACTGATATGAACAACATACCGGCAGCTAATGGTACCGGTCCAATTTATCTTACCGGAGATCTTTTGTATCAATGGCAATCATCACTTGACCAACAGACTTGGACAAACATATATGGAGCCAACAACTATCATTATCAACCAAAATCTTCAGGAAGAGGATCTGGTGGTCGAAGAAACTACCCGGTTTACCTTAGACGAATTATAACTGATCGATCAACTGATATAAGCTATATAAGTAACATCGTAACGTATAATTACCAAATAGGTTCATCAAAAATGAATTCCGACATCACAATCAATAACCTCGAACTTAAAAGCGAAACGGAAATTAAGATCAAAGAATTAGAAATTACCATTTACCCTAATCCTACTTCTTCAATACTCACTATAAACCAAAATAATGATTCGCTCCCTCTCATCGTTAAGCTTTTTGACTTAACAGGCAGACAGGTTATCAATGATAAAATCCTAAATCATGATTCTACACAAATTGATATTTCCGAATTACCTAGAGGCACATACATCATAACTCTAGAAAATGATAATCAGAAAATAAACAAAAGAGTTATTAAAGAATAGACCACAGAAAAGGGCTGCCAAAAATTTTAGCAGCCCTTTTCTTATATAATTATCAAGATTCTTATTTCAATACTTTCACTTTCGAGTCATCAATATTAAATGTTTTGATCACTTCATTATAGTTAGAAAAATCAACCTGCTTAGTTGCATTTTTAGAAAAATAACCCGGCACAATCACAATTCGGAATGTTTGATTTTGTGTCCATTGAGGTCCTAATATATTAAGATCAAAGTCAGCAGAACTTAAAAAAAGATTCACATCTGATCTTGTAAAATCATAATTATACAATAAATCTCCCTGCTCTAACTGAACTGTTTGCGGCATCAATCTCCAAACCGGTGTTGTCGGATTTACAGTATCCCAAAGCAAATACACCAATACAACATCAGATGCATAGATTTGCGGATTCAACGGAATGATGCTTGAGAAATTATTACCGGCATTAAAAGATCGAGTCACTTCAAATACTTCACTGATCGTATCTCCTGACGGTCCTGTAGGCCCTTGTGGTCCTTCCGGTCCTTCGCATCCCTGGAAAACAAAAGCAGCTACAACGGTTAATAGTAAAATTATCTTTTTCATATTTATTTGGTTTTATAGATTATAACAAAGATAAAACAATAATCAGGCCAAAATATAATCCTTTTGTTATCACTTTAGCTTACTCTTTTAAATATAATTAAATCAGCCATTAAATATTGATCAAATAACAATAAAACACTAAAAAACAAGATCTTAACTTTATTAAAATCGAAAAAACTTTAACAGTTAAAATTCTTTTGGCTACCGGATAAAGGACTTACATTTGCCGTCCAAAATTAATCCACTATGAATAAACTTTATCTATCAGCATTTTTAATGTCGGTAGCAACCGCTTTTGCTCAGATCCCTCAGGGATATTACAATACGGCAACCGGAACGGGCTACACACTAAAAACGCAATTGTATAACATTATTAAAGGGCATAACGCTAAAAGCTATAACGCGCTTTACACCTGTTATCAAACATCCGATCGTGATTATTTTTACGAAAACGACGGTACCATTCTGGATATTTACTCTGAAAAACCGGATGGTCCGGATTATTACAATTATTCTGCTACCAATACCGGTGATCGTTGCGGTAACTACAGCAATGAAGGCGATTGTTTTAACCGGGAACACTTAATGCCGCAAAGCGTTTTTAACGAAGCTTCGCCAATGGTTTCCGATGCACATCATATTTTACCGACCGACGGGAAAGTAAACGGTATGCGTAGTAATTTTGCTTTCGGAAAAGTAAGCAATCCGACATGGACTTCAAGAAACGGTTCTAAACTGGGAAATAACGTGACTGCGGGATATTCCGGAAAAGTATTTGAACCGATCGATGAATTTAAAGGGGATGTTGCCCGTTGCTTACTGTACTTTGTAACTCGTTATGAAGACAAAGTAGCCAACTGGAATCATGCGATGTTAAACAACACCAGTAATCAGGCTCTGAGCAACTGGTTTAAAAACCTACTACTGACCTGGCATAATCAGGATCCGGTAAGTCCGCGTGAAATTGCCCGTAATAATGCCATCTATACTTTTCAAGGGAATCGTAATCCATTTATTGATCATCCTGAATATGTTGAAATGATCTGGGGTCAGGCTTTAGCAACCGAAACATTCGAAGCTTTAGCGAATATCAATGTTTATCCAAATCCGTCCAACACTAACCGTATTAATATTCAATCGGAAAAAGAACTGGATGAAATTATGTTGATTACCTTAAACGGACAAGTAATACAACAAATCAACAAACCTGTAGGAAATCAGGGAACTTATACCGTAGAAAACTTACCTCAAGGATTCTATCTTATTAAAATGACCGCCGATAGTCAGTCGACTACCAAAAAAGTGATCATCAATTAAATAAAAGGGGCTGTCTCAAAAGGACATCCCCTTTTTTATTGCCGACAATCTTCTGATTTATTTTTTCTGATTTAGCTATTTTGATGTCTCTTTTAGCCAGTAAAAGCATCTACTTTTCAAAAAAGAGAAAATTATCCCTTTTATGATGTCCTAACAGGGCATTTTTTGAGGTTATGAGCCATAGCAAGTAATGCCGTTTCCACTTCGGCCTTGGCTTTGCTACGCAGATTATACCTGCGGAAGCCTTTGTTGTTTTTTATCTGGGCAAACACGGTTTCTACATCATGACAGCGTTGCTTTCTGAGTTCCTTTCCCCTGTCGGTTACGAGCAGGTTATAAGCTTTTGTTCTTAACTGGGCTACTTCGGGATTAGATAAAGAGATACTTGGTATTCCTGTTCTGGTGTCTTTGTCAAAATGATTATATTTTACATATGCTTCAACACCTTCATTATCAAGTAATGTGTAGTTTTCCTGCGAACCATAACCTGCATCAGCCACAAGTTCTTCAGGTAGTCTATTGTAGTGTTCTTTAAAAATTTTTATATGTTCGGGTAGCGTCCTTGTATCATTGGGATTAGGGTGTAAAGAGTAATTTACAATGAACTGGTTGTGTGTGCTTATCTGTAAGTTATATCCCGGTTTTAACTGTCCGTTCTTCATGTGGTCTTCTTTCATCCGCATAAAAGTAGCATCAGTATCGGTCTTACAAAAGCTGTTTCGCTTACCCATTATATCTTCTTGCTTAGCATACTTCTCAAGGTTTGCAGGCCAGTTCTTACGGGCATAGTTAAGCTTCTGCCGTACTTTAGGGCATATCTTTTTGCCTTTAAGGGCGGTGTCAATCTTCTTAATAGTCTTTTCAACAGCTTCCTTGTCAATAGCCTTAAACTCAACTTCTGTCTTGTCTTTAGATTCAGTAGCGGCAACTTGCTGCGTATACTCCCATAAGTCCTGAAGCTGCTCTTCTATGCGCCTTTTATTCCTTTCGATGGATCTGCCCCATACAAAAGTGTACCGGTTGGCATTGGCTTCTATTTTTGTACCATCGGTAAAAACAGTTTTAAGGCTCACATGTCCCTGGGATTCTAAAAGCAATACAACCTGGGTAAAGATGCTGCGTACCTCATCTTTAAGGCGTTCACTCCTAAAGCGGTTTATAGTATTATGGTCAGGACGGCTCATACCGCTTAACCACATAAAATGGATATTCTGCTTCAAGGCTTCCTCAAGCCTGCGGCTGGAAAAAATATTGCACAAATAACCATAAACCAACACTTTAAGAAGCATGCGGGGATGGTAACTGGAAGTGCCGCCTGGTTTGTAATTCTTAATAAGGCATTCCAAATCAAGACCGTCAATCACATCGGAAACGGTTCTTACTGGATGGTTGAGTTCTATCAGCTCCTCTAAACTCGGAGGAAGTAGAAAATTTTGCTTGGGATTGTAATCTTTAAAGACTACTTTTGATTTATTATACACACCGCAAGTTAACAAACTTGCAAAATATAGGGAGCTCTCGGGCTCCCTTATTTGTATAAAAAAATTGAGGCTGCCTCACTTTTGAGACAGCCCCTTTCATACCTGACAGGTTTTCAAAACCTGTCAGGTATATTAGGTTTGAAAAACCTGTCTGGTTTAATTAGGTTTGGAAAACCTGTCTGATGTTAATTCGTATCTTCTTTTTGCCCCATCATCATCAGATAGGCTTTTAAGAATTCGTCCAGTTCTCCGTCCATTACGCCATCAACATCGCTGGTTTCATATCCGGTTCGAACATCTTTTACCAATTTATACGGATGCATAACGTAGTTTCGGATTTGCGATCCCCATTCAATTTTCATCTTATTGGCTTCGATTTCATCTCGTTTTGCCTGACGTTTCTTTAACTCAATCTCATACAACTGCGATTTCAGCAATTGCATTGCTTTGGTTTTATTATCAAGCTGCGAACGGGTTTCCGAGTTTTCAATGATAATTCCGGTCGGATGGTGACGTAAACGTACCGCTGTTTCCACCTTATTTACATTTTGCCCTCCGGCTCCACTGGATCGCATCGTTTCCCATGAAATATCAGAAGGACTGATTTCAATTTCAATAGTATCATCCGCTAAAGGATATACATAAACCGAAGCAAATGAAGTATGCCGTTTCGCATTACTGTCAAAAGGCGAAATACGAACCAGTCGGTGTACTCCGTTTTCTCCTTTCAGATAACCAAACGAATAATCGCCTTCAAATTCAAGGGTCACTGTTTTAACACCGGCAACCTCTCCTTCCTGGAAGTTCAACTCTTTGATTTTATATCCCTGACTTTCACCCCACATCAAATACATTCGCATCAACATTGCAGCCCAGTCACAACTTTCTGTTCCTCCGGCTCCGGCCGTAATTTGCAGCACGGCGCTCATACTATCTCCTTCGTCAGAAAGCATATTTCTAAACTCCAGATTTTCGATATGAGAATTGGTCAGTTCATATTGCTTATCCAATTCTTCCTCAGTGGCTTCACCTTCTCTGAAAAATTCCTGAAGAATCTGAAGCTCTTCTGCCAATGCCATTCCTTTTTCATAGTCTTCCACCCATTTTTTCTTGGATCGGATGTTTTTAACAATAAGTTCGGCCTCTTTGGCGTTATTCCAAAAATCCGGTGCAAAGGTTTTCTCTTCCTCGTTGGTAATCTCTATCTGTTTTTTATCGATGTCAAAGATACCTCCTTAACGCACCAAGGCGCTCAATAATATCCTTAATCTGTTCGGTATTTACCATAAATATCGTAGTTTTATACCCGCAAAAATAGACATTCCTTTTTAAATATATGGAAATAAATTTAGTTAGCGATACCGTTACGAAACCTACTCCCGAAATGCTTCAGCAAATGTTCCGGGCCAAAGTAGGCGATGACGTGTATAAGCAGGATCCCACGGTGATCGAATTAGAAGAGACCGTAGCGGATTTATTCGGAATGGAAGCCGCTCTTTTTTTTCCATCCGGAACCATGGCCAATCAGACCGCAATAAAATTACATACAAATCCCGGCGAACAAATTATATGCGACAAATGGTCCCACATTTTTCATTATGAAGGTGGTGGTGCTTCTTTTAACAGTGGCGTTTCCTGCTGTTTGGTAGATGGTGACCGAGGCATGATAACCGCTGCTCAGGTAGAAGCCAATATCAATGATCCGGAATTCTATCACAGTCCGTTAACCCGTTTGGTTAGTATCGAAAATACAACCAATAAAGGAGGCGGTGCTTGTTATGATATCGAAGAATTGAAACGGATACGACAGGTTTGCCGTGAACATGAATTAAAATATCATCTGGATGGTGCCCGTTTATGGAATGCTTTGGTAGCCAAACGACAACACCCGAAACAGTACGGTGAATTATTTGATACCATATCAGTTTGTTTATCCAAAGGCTTAGGTGCTCCGGTAGGATCTGTTTTATTGGGAAGCCGTGACGATATACATAGGGCTTTACGAATTCGGAAAATATTAGGTGGCGGTATGCGTCAGGCCGGATATCTTGCTGCTGCGGGACTATATGCACTGCAACATCATGTAGGCCGACTGGAAGAGGATCATCGAAGAGCCAGACAAATCGGATCGGTTTTAAAAGAATTACATTGGGTAAACAAAGTGGAACCCGTTGAAACCAATATCCTTATTTTTTCAGTAAAACCGCAGTATAACGAAAATGCAATTATTGAAAAATTAAAACAAAAAAACATCTTTATCAGTTCAATGGGAAAAGGAAAATTACGTTTGGTAACCCATTTGGATTATCGCGAAGTAATGCATTCTTACGTATTGGAAACCTTACAAAAAATGACAATTTAAACTTTTTGTTATAAAAATTAAAAACCGTTAAAAATATCACATCTTTAACGGTTTTTTTATTCTACTCGATTAAATCACTAACAATCAGTCGAATATTCTCATACTTCACTACTCTTTCCGCACCAGAAAAACAGACTTTTATTTAAATAATCATCAATTTAAACTCGAATAAATACCTAAAAAATACACTTTTACCATCATTTACTACATATTTGTTAATTATCAACAACAATATCGCATCAAAAGAGATGATTTATATATTTGCTTTTATTAACAAATTTATATAGCATGCAAATCAATCATTTACTTTCAGTAGCGGAAGAATTTGGCAGTCCTGTATACGTATACGACGCCGACAAAATTCAATCACAGTACCAACGTTTAACCAATGCTTTTTCCAAGGTGGAAAAGTTGCGTATTAATTATGCAGTCAAGGCATTGTCAAACCTATCTGTTCTTAAGCTACTGAAGAAGATGGGGTCAGGTCTTGACACTGTATCGATACAAGAGGTACAGTTAGGTCTGCTTGCAGGTTATACCCCCGAAAGTATCATCTATACGCCTAACGGGGTTTCGATGGAAGAAATCGAGGAAGTAGCGCAACTAGGCGTTCAAATCAACATTGATAATTTATCCATATTAGAACAATTCGGAGCCAAACATCCGAACACTCCGGTTTGTATCCGAATCAATCCCCATGTCATGGCCGGCGGAAACTCCAATATTTCAGTAGGCCATATCGATAGTAAATTCGGAATTTCAATTCATCAGGTTCCGCATTTGTTGCGAATCATTGAAAATACAAAGATGCATATCAACGGAATCCATATGCACACCGGTTCGGATATTTTGGACATTGAAGTGTTCTTATATGCAGCCGAAATATTATTTGAAACAGCCAAACATTTTAAAGAACTGGAATTTATCGATTTCGGAAGTGGCTTTAAAGTACCCTATAAAAAAGGTGATATTGAAACGAACGTAGAAGAACTGGGTAAAAAATTATCCCGTCGTTTTAATACGTTTTGTAAAGAATACGGCCGCGATTTGACACTGGCTTTTGAACCGGGTAAATTTCTGGTAAGTGAAGCCGGATATTTTTTAGCCAAAGTAAACGTGGTAAAACAAACCACCTCAACCGTATTTGCGGGAATCGACAGTGGTTTTAATCACCTGATCCGCCCGATGTTCTACGGATCGGAACATTATATTGAAAACCTTTCCAATCCAAAAGGAAAAGAACGTTTTTATACAGTAGTAGGCTATATCTGTGAAACGGATACTTTTGGCAGTAATCGCAGAATTGCAGAAATCAAGGAAGGTGATTTACTCTGTTTCCGAAATGCAGGAGCTTATTGTTATTCGATGTCATCCAATTATAACTCACGAGTACGTCCGGCCGAAGTGCTTTGGTATAACAATAAAGCGCATCTGATTCGCGAAAGAGAAACCTTTGAAGATATCATTCGAAACCAAATTATAGTCGATTTTGAATAAAATCAGGATCATTTTAAGAAAAGAGCCATACAATTTGGCTCTTTTTGCTTAAAATAACACTAAGATAAAACGGCTTAACCAATTGTTTTTTAACTTTGAAGCCTAATTACAGCATTATACAACATGGACAGAAGGAGATTTTTCCGAAACGGTTCGATTTTTACTTTGGGTGCAGCCCTTGTGAATCCATTGGACGCCGTTTCGAATACGGTTGAATTTGATACAATTCGAAAAAATAAAAAAGCAAAAAATATTATTTTCCTGGTTAGCGACGGAATGAGTACCGGTACATTAAATATGGCCGACTTATACTTGAATCGTAAAATGGGAAAAGGTTCAAACTGGTTACAGTTATACCGCGACAACAGAGTGAATCGCGCCTTAATGGATACGGCTTCAGCGAGTTCTATCGTAACGGATTCTTCTGCCGGTAGTTCTTCATGGGGTGGCGGATTCCGCGTTAACAACGGTTCTCTTAACGTTGGTCCTAATGGTGAAGTACATATGCCGATCTGGCAAAAATTCAAAAAAGCCGGAAAAATGGCGGGCTGTGTCACTACAGTACCGATTACACATGCAACTCCGGCGGGTTTTTGTGTGAACAGTAAAAGTCGTAACGCTCAGGAAGATATCGCGGAACAATACCTTGATTTGGGTTTTGACATCATGATGGGCGGTGGAAACACTTACTTTAGTCCGGAAATCAGAAAAGATAAAAAAGATGTTTATGCGGCTTATCGGACTAAAGGATATCAGGTAGTTCGCAATCGTAAAGAAATGCTGGCTTCGGATAACAATAAACCGACATTGGGCGTATTCTACGATGACGCACTTCCGTATAGCATTGACCGTAAAAGCAGCAAGGAGTTAACCGAAAATATTCCGACATTGGCTGAAATGGCTCAAAAAGCAATCGATCGTATGAAAAACCACAAAAACGGTTTTGTATTACAGATCGAAGGCGGAAAAGTGGATTGGGCGGCACATGCTAATGACATCGGAGCTTTGATTTACGATCAGGTTGCCTTTGATGAAGCGGTAAAAGTGGCTATCGATTTTGCTGAAAAAGATAAAGAAACTTTAGTGATCATCACGACTGACCATGGAAATGCCAATCCGGGTGTTATTTATGGTAAATATGCGAATGCAAATTTCGATAGTATTCAAAATTATACGCAAACCAACGAGTGGGTTTTAAACGCTATTAGTCCGCAATCGACCGTTAAGCAGGTGCACGAAATTATCGAATATGCAAACGGAAAAACCATATCTGATGACGAAGCTAAAACCGTTTTAAGCTATTATGACGGATTACATAAAGAAGAAGGTTTATACAACTATAAAAAATTACCGTATAAAGCCTTTTCCGAAATGCAACAGAAAACAAACTCCGTAGGTTGGATCAGTATGGATCACTCCGCAGATTATGTGGAGCTGGCCATGTTCGGACCGGGTAGTGATTTACTAAAACCTTTTGTAAAAAATACAGATTTGCATTACCTGATGCTTCAGGCTGCTGAAGTTGAGAATAAATTTTAATCCGGTTCAATCGCTTTTTAAACCTGTCAGGTCTTCGGGATCCGACAGGTTTTTAAAAGTCAAAAAAAAGTCAAAATAAGACGCTGCAATTTAGTCTGGTCAATGTAAATTGAAAATTTGTATATTTATAAGTATGAAAACGAGTAAACAAATTGCAGACTGGATTATTTCAAAAGTTAACACCAATGCCGGTGATACCATCTCTCCTCTGAAATTACAAAAACTCCTCTATTATTGTCAGGCATGGCATTTAGCTATCTTTAAAACACCTTTATTTAAAGAAGAAATTCAGGCATGGGCACACGGACCAGTTGTTCCGAGTCAATATTCCCGCTTTTCATATATACTGAGAAATGATCGGATAGATCCTTCCAGTATTAATTTGGAAAAGATCGTATTTGACAATGTAGAAACAGAAAAACTTTTAAATGAAGTTTTTGAAATCTATAATGAACATTCTGCTACCTATTTAGAAGCCTTAACCCATTCCGAAAAACCATGGATCGATGCCCGAGTCAATCTCAATGAATGGGAACGTTCCAATGCCATAATCACACACCAAACCATGGAACGCTTTTATTCGGATTTAAACAATGGCAAAACAGCATAAAAGTTTCTATATCAATAAAGACGTTGTAAAGACAAATACGGAAACAGTCTATATCAATAAAACGGCAACGCATTTGATTGGAACGAATGAAAATGGTGATGATTTAAAACTAATCATTTCTTTTTTACACCTACAAAATAACTACCAGTGTTTTTCAGACTGGTCCAAACAAGACATGAATGATTTTTGGAATTTCTATAAAAAAGTACATCAATATACCTGGACGCAAGTATATGCTACGGCCAGAAAAATTCAAAAAAACGGAATAGCTTACACTATTATACCGGTAACAAAATATCCAAATCCCGAATTCAAAAATAATTTATCACAGGATATAACGCTGTTTGAATTAAGAGTCGACGCAAAAAAAAGAGTACACGGTTTTAGAAATAAATCTGTTTTTTATCTATGCTGGTTAGACCGGGAACATAAGATTACCCATTAATCTTAAATTATTATTGCGCTAATAGAACCTACTTTTCTTACCGTATCGGCTTATTTAATAACTTTGCTTTATATTTAAGTATTTCCCCTTGAAAAAAATATTGATCATAGACGATGAAGAAAAACTGCGTTCCCTAATGGCGCGTATCATCGGATTGGAAAATTTTGAAGTTTTCCAGGCAGGCGATTGTAAAACCGGATTGAAAAAACTGGAGCAAAACCCGATTGACATTGTACTGTGTGACGTAAAACTCCCTGACGGTAACGGTGTAGAACTAACAAAAACGATTAAGGAAAAATATCCGCATGTTGAAGTAATTCTACTCACTGCTTACGGAAATATTCCGGATGGCGTTCAGGCGATCAAAAACGGTGCTTTCGATTATATTGTAAAAGGCGATGATAACAATAAAATTATCCCGCTATTGCATCGGGCTGTCGAAAAAAGTACCCTGACCAAAAGGGTTGCTCAATTAGAAGCGCGTTTGGATACTAAATTCTCTTTTGAGGGCATCATCGGAAACTCGAAAACGTTATTACAATCGATCGAACTGGCCAAAAAAGTAGCTGTAACAGATACAACGGTATTACTAACCGGGGAAACCGGAACCGGAAAAGAAGTCTTTGCTCAGGCAATCCACCAATCCGGAGCGCGTAAAAACAAAAGTTTTGTTGCGATCAACTGTTCCGCTTTTAGTCATGATTTACTGGAAAGCGAAATGTTTGGTCATATCGCCGGTGCTTATACCGGTGCACATAAAGACAAAAAAGGTTTATTTGAAGAAGCACATAACGGTACTTTATTTTTAGATGAAATCGGCGAAATGCCGCTGGACTTACAGGCTAAATTACTTCGGGTACTCGAAAACGGTGAATTTATTAAAGTCGGCGAAAGCAAAGTGACCAAAGTAAACGTACGGGTTATTGCTGCAACCAACCGTAACCTGCTGACTGAAATTGAAAACGGTCATTTCCGTCAGGATTTGTATTACCGACTTTCGGTTTTCCAGATTCAGTTACCGGCATTAAAAGACCGTCCGACCGACATTGAATCGCTAGCCTTATATTTTCTCCATTTCTTCGGACTGAAAAGCGCAAAAAAAATAAAATCCATCTCCGCCGATTGTTTACACCTTTTAAAATTGCACATCTGGCCCGGAAATATCAGAGAATTAAAAAATATTATCGAAAGAGGTGTAATCCTTGAAACAACCGATACCCTCACACGAGGTAGTCTTCCTTTGGAATTACAACAACTACAGGAAGAAACCGGAAACGGAGATAACACGATTATGTCGGCTTTTTCATTGGCTTCCGCCGAAAAGATACATATCCAAAAAGTCCTGAATTATACTAACGGAAATAAAACCGAAACCGCCCGTTTACTGAATATTGCACTAACAACACTCTATCGTAAACTGGATGAATACCGAATAACGTAATAAACCCTATCGTTTTGAAAGTAGCAACCCTATCATTTTGATAGGGTTTTTCGTTTGGCATAAATTCATTAAAAAAATATCTCCAACAAAATCAAGGCATTAGCACCTTTTCCAAAAAACCGGTTCGTCGTTTGGTTAAAATACTACAAATAATTTAACCTTTATGAAAACATTCAACGAAACCCTGGTTCAAAAAATGGAACGTTTGGCTAATCTTACCATCCGTAGCCTGCAATCAGGAAAAACAGCTTGTACGAAAAGATGTCTGGATCTTGCCGAACAACTGTTACAAAAAGGCAATACCGAAATGAAAAATGCCATTACTAATGTTTACCTCTATTCCGTTTCTCATTATCTGGAACTGAATCGATATCCGATGGCAAAATTACTTCCGGTTAGCCTACACAAAGAATACGTTAAGCAAATTAATACTTCAGGAGTATGATGACTATTATGCTAACCTTAACCGGGTTATTTTGTTTTGCCCTGTTATATATGTCTGTTTATTATTTCGATAAAATCTAACAAAATGATACTACTGTTTTTTATAGCGCTGGCTGTTTTTGCCTATATCTGTTATGTTTTGCTAAAGCCCGAAAAGTTCTAAAACCCTAAAAAGAAAAAAATGAATACAGAAATTATAGGAA
This sequence comes from Flavobacterium cerinum, assembly GCF_024496085.1. Taxonomy (NCBI): domain Bacteria; kingdom Pseudomonadati; phylum Bacteroidota; class Flavobacteriia; order Flavobacteriales; family Flavobacteriaceae; genus Flavobacterium; species Flavobacterium cerinum. The sequence goes on from NZ_CP101751.1 coordinate 3,727,804, forward strand.
TCATTGTAATGTTTCTGATCACATTGGTACTGGCACTACCATTGGGAAAATACATTGCTAAAGTCTATTCCGGACAAAAAACATTTCTTGATCCGGTTTTTAACCCGATCGAAAAGTTATTTTTCAAATCAAGCGGTATCGATGCCGCAAAAGACATGAACTGGAAACAACATATGGTCGCTTTACTAGCCATAAACGTGGTCTGGTTTATTCTCGGAATGGCGATACTACTATGTCAGGGATGGTTGCCGTTAAACCCGGATCACAATCCGAATATGACACCCGATCTGGCTTTTAATACCATTATCTCTTTCCTTGTCAATTGTAATCTACAACACTACTCAGGAGAAACCGGAGTAAGTTATCTTAGTCAGCTGTTTTTAATGTTTTTGCAATTCGTTTCTGCCGGAATCGGATTAGCCGCTGCTGCTGTATTATTTAATGCACTGAAAGAACGAACTACTGAAAAACTAGGTAATTTTTACAACTATTTTATCAAATCCTGTACCCGTATCTTATTACCGGTAGCTGTTATTACGGCTGTTATCCTATTGTTTAACGGTACACCGATGACTTTTAACGGTAAAGACACCATGACAACATTACAAGGCGACAGCGTACAGGTTTCTACCGGACCGGCTGCTGCATTTGTAGCCATCAAACACGTTGGAACAAACGGTGGCGGTTTTTTCGGAACCAACTCGGCACACCCTTTTGAAAACCCAAACTACCTGACCAATATGACCGAAATGGTCGCTCAAATGATCATTCCTTTTGCCATGATATTCGCTTTGGGTTTTTATTTGAACCGACGTAAACTATCCTGGATGATCTTTTCCGTGATGACAATCGGTTTTCTGGCACTTGCCGTACCTACTGTAATGACGGAGATAAAAGGAAATCCGGCTATTGCTCAAATGGGCATTGACACCACACAAGGTGCTACCGAAGGAAAAGAAATTCGTTTTGGTGCCGCTGCTTCCGGTTACTGGAGTATTGCAACTACTGTGATCTCGACCGGATCGGTCAATTCGATGCACGATAGCAGTATGCCGCTTTCCGGTATGAATCAATTATTAGCCATGATGGTCAACTGTTTTTACGGTGGTTGTGGTGTCGGTATTCTTAACTTTTACATCTTTATTATTCTGGCCGTCTTTATAAGCGGTTTGATGGTAGGACGAACTCCGGAATTTTTAGGAAAGAAAATCGAAGCCCGCGAAATGAAAATCGCTATGATTGTTGCTTTATTACACCCTTTCCTGATATTAGTAGGAACTGCTTTATCTACCGCTTTCCCGGAACAAGGTGCAAGTACACTTAACAATCCCGGATTCCACGGTTTTAGTGAGATTTTATACGAATATACCTCATCGGCAGCCAATAACGGTAGTGGTTTTGAAGGTTTAGGTGATAACAATCCGTGGTGGAATATCACAACCGGTATTGTATTGTTACTTTCCCGATTCCTGCCTATTATCGGCCCGATAGCAATTGCCGGTATACTTGCCGCTAAAAAGCATATCCCGGAAAGTGCCGGAACATTAAAAACCGACACGGCTACTTTTGGTTTGATGACATTTGCTGTTATCGCCATCATTGCGGCCTTATCCTTCTTCCCTGCTCTTACACTGGGACCTATTGCGGAATATTTTTCAATGAAATAAAACGAATACGATGAAAACCAAAAATCAATCCCTGTTCCAAAAAGAACTTTTAGGGGAAGCATTTAAACAATCTTTTGTAAAACTTAACCCGGCCTCTCTTTTCCGGAATCCGATTATGTTCACCGTGGAAATCGGTACAGCTGTTATGCTTGGCGTTTGTATCTGGATACTGACTGGAGAAACAACACAGGGAAGTTTTGCGTATAATTTTACCGTCTTTTTAATTCTGTTATTCACCTTGTTGTTTGCCAATTTTGCGGAAGCTATTGCAGAAGCACGCGGTAAAGCGCAGGCGGACAGTTTGCGTAAAACCAGAGAAGAAACGCCTGCCAAAAAAATAGAGCAAGTCGGTGAATTATATGTAAACGAAATCACGATAGTACCGTCGTCAAGTCTTAGAAAAGGAGATCTTTTTGTTTGTGAAGCGGGCGACATTATTCCTACCGACGGTGAAATTATTGAAGGTCTGGCAACAATTGATGAAAGTGCCATTACCGGTGAAAGCGCTCCGGTAATTCGCGAAGCCGGCGGTGATAAAAGCTCGGTAACCGGTGGTACGAAAGTACTGTCCGACAAAATCAAAGTGCAGGTAACAGCCGAACCGGGCGAAAGTTTTCTGGACAAGATGATCGCTTTGGTGGAAGGCGCTTCCCGTCAGAAAACACCAAATGAGATTGCCCTTACAATATTACTGGCCGGATTTACACTGGTATTTATTATTGTTTGTGTTACCTTAAAACCTTTTGCCGACTATGCCAATATTCCAATCACCATTGCAGCTTTTATTTCCCTTTTTGTCTGTTTGATTCCAACAACGATCGGAGGTTTACTTTCCGCTATCGGAATTGCCGGTATGGATCGCGCACTTCGGGCCAATGTAATTACGAAGTCCGGTAAAGCTGTAGAAACGGCCGGTGACATTGACGTATTGTTATTGGACAAAACCGGAACTATTACGATCGGTAACCGAAAAGCAACTAACTTTTATCCTGCTAACGGTATTAACGAAGCGGAATTTATAAAAGCTTGTGCGTTGTCTTCATTAGCAGATGAAACACCGGAAGGAAAATCAATCGTGGAACTGGCCGGCAAAGACACTACCAAAAGTCTTTCCATTCAGAATGCAACATTAATCCAGTTTACGGCCGAAACCCGTTGTAGCGGAGTTAATTTACCTGACGGGACTCGTATTCGTAAAGGAGCGTTCGATGCTATTCGCAAAATAAGTGAGAAAGCAGGGCTTCCTTTTCCGAAAGAAATTACCGATGCCGTAACTAAAATTTCGGGGAATGGCGGTACGCCACTTGTTGTTTCTCAAAATGAAAAGGTAATCGGAGTAATCGAATTACAGGATATTATCAAAACCGGAATCAGCGAGCGTTTTGAGCGCCTTCGTAAAATGGGTGTAAAAACGGTAATGGTAACCGGTGACAACCCGTTAACGGCCAAATTTATTGCTGAAAAAGCCGGAGTGGATGACTTTATTGCCGAAGCCAAACCGGAAGATAAAATGAATTATATCAAAGCCGAACAACATAAAGGGAAACTGGTTGCGATGATGGGTGACGGTACCAATGACGCACCGGCTTTAGCTCAGGCTGATGTTGGTGTTGCCATGAACAGCGGAACGCAAGCTGCCAAAGAAGCCGGTAATATGGTAGATTTGGACAATGATCCTACTAAACTGATTGAAATCGTGGAAATCGGGAAACAGTTGCTAATGACACGCGGTACCTTAACCACTTTTAGTATCGCAAACGACGTAGCCAAATATTTTGCGATTATCCCGGCGCTGTTTATCACCGCAATACCGGCCTTACAAGGGTTAAATATTATGAAACTTCACAGTCCGGAAACCGCAATATTATCAGCCGTAATTTTTAATGCTATCATTATTCCGTTCCTGATTCCATTAGCATTAAAAGGGGTTACCTATAAACCGATTGGCGCATCGGCACTATTACGACGCAATTTGCTTATCTACGGATTGGGTGGCGTATTGGTTCCTTTTATCGGGATCAAACTGATTGATATGATTGTTGCACTGTTTCTGTAAATAAAACTAAAATTTAAAATCATGAAAAATTATATCGTATCCGGCATCAAACTAACATTGGTTTGTATCGTATTCTTTGCCGGAATCTATACACTGGTTATTTGGGGGATTGCCCAACTGGCCCCTAATAAAGGAAAAGGTGAAATTGTGGAATACAACGGCAAAAGTTATTACGCTAATATAGGCCAATCCTTTACCGAACCGAAATATTTTAATTCCCGTCCGTCAGCGGTTAATTATAACGCTGCCGGTTCCGGCGGAAGTAATAAAGGTCCGAGTAATCCGGAATACCTGGCTGAAGTACAAAAAAGAATAGACACCTTTTTGATTCTGAATCCGGGTGTATCCAAAAAGGATATCCCTGTTGATCTGGTTACAGCAAGCGGTAGCGGACTCGATCCGGATATTTCGGTACAGGCTGCCAAAGTACAGGTAAACCGAATCGCTAAAATCCGGGCTATCGAACCGGAAAAACTAAATCAATTAATCGCCGAAAATACACAAAAACCATTATTAGGTCTTTTCGGTCCTGAAAAAATCAATGTTTTACAACTCAATATCGCTTTAGATAAATTACAATCCTAATGAACACCAAAATTTTCCATTCGACCTTAATCGCATTAGTTTCTTCCTTTGGTTTACAAGCACAAACCGAAGATAACAATACGGAAAAAAAATCGCCTTTAACTTTTAGCGGCTACCTTGAAACCTATTATGCTTACGATGTAAACGCTCCGGAAAACAACACACGTCCGGGCTTTATCTATTCCCATAACCGCCATAACGAAATCAATCTGAATTTAGGTTATATCAAAGCAAACTATGAAAAAGACCGGGTTCGCGCTAACATCGCCATTATGGCCGGAACTTATAGCAATGCGAATCTCGCTTCGGAAGCCGGCGTTTTAAAAAATATTTACGAAGCCAATGCCGGAATCAGATTGTCCGAAAAACACAACCTTTGGGTGGATGCCGGGATTTTTGCCTCTCATATCGGTTTTGAAAGTGCTGTCAGTAAAGATTGCTGGACCTTAACCCGAAGCATCCTTGCCGATAACTCTCCTTATTATGAAAGCGGTGCGAAAATAGCATATACCTCACCTAGTCAAAAATGGTTTATTAGCGGACTGGTACTAAACGGCTGGCAACGTATCCAGCGAGTAGACGGAAACAAATCACTGGCTTTTGGTCATCAGGTTACCTATAAACCCAATAGTAAGGTGACTTTAAACAGTAGTTCATTTATCGGAAATGACAAACCGGCGATCGAAAAACGGATGCGTTATTTTCATAATTTTTACGGACAGTTTCAGTTAAATCCGAAATGGGGATTAATCACCGGATTTGATATCGGAGCCGAACAAAAGGAAAAACACAGTACGAGTTATAATCTTTGGTATTCACCGGTAATGATTTTAAAATATAATGCTACTGAGAAAGTCAGCTTAGCAGCTCGCGGTGAATATTATGCCGATAAAAACGGCGTAATTATCAGTACCGGTACACCAAACGGTTTTCAGACATTCGGATATTCCGTAAATTTGGATTACAAAATCATGGATAACGTAGTTTGGCGTGTCGAAGCTCGCAACTTAAATAGTAAAGATGCTATTTTTACACGCGATACAGAACCGGTAACCCATAATTTTGTCGCTGTAACCTCATTAGCCGTTTCATTTTAAAACCAATTGTTTTGGAAAATAACAGAGAAGATAATGTCCAACATTTTCTCGACTTGATCCGAAAATCAAGGAAAGGAAAATTTAAAGTGTATATCGGTATGAGCGCCGGTGTAGGCAAAAGCTATCGTATGCTTCAGGAAGCCCATTCCCTGTTAAAAAACGGAATCGACATTAAAATCGGTTTTATCGAAACCCATAACCGTAAGGAAACCCACGAGCTACTCGCGGGTTTACCTGTTATACCGCGCCGTAAATTGTTTTATAAAGGTAAGGAACTCGAAGAAATGGATGTTCAGGCCGTTATTAACCTACGCCCGGAAGTCGTTATTGTCGATGAGTTGGCACACACCAATATTGAAGGCAGTAAAAATGCAAAACGCTGGCAGGATGTTCTTGAAATTCTCGATGCCGGGATTAACGTGATAAGCGCCGTCAATATTCAGCATATCGAGAGCCTGAACGAATCGGTTAAAAACATTACCGGAATCGAAGTGAAAGAACGAATTCCCGATAGTGTATTGGCTCAGGCCGATGAAGTGGTAAATATCGACTTAACTGCCGATGAACTGATCACTCGTTTAAAAGAAGGAAAAATATACGAAGCCGGAAAAATCGAAATGGCACTACGCAATTTCTTTAAAGGTGAACATATCCTGCAATTACGGGAACTGGCTTTAAAGGAAGTGGCCAGTCAGGTAGAACGAAAAGTCGAAACGGAAGTCATCAAAAATAAAAACATCCGTCAGGAAAAATTGATGGCTTGTATCAGTAGTAATGAAAAAACAGCCAAAAGGGTGATTCGTAAAACGGCCCGACTGGCCAATTATTATAACAGTAAATGGTTTGTTTTATATGTACAGCTTCCGGAAGAAAGCGCCGATAAAATCGCGCTCGATAAACAGCGTCACTTGATCAATAATTTCAAACTCGCTACGGAACTCGGCGGCGAAGTTTTAAAAGTGGAACATACCAAAATCGCCAAAGCGATTATCGAACAGGCGGAACTCAAAAAAATAACGACTGTTTGTATCGGGAAACCGCGAATGAATTTCATCAAGATTATTCTTTCGACAAACATTTTTAAAGAATTACTGAATAAACTATCTTCGAGTGATATTGACCTGATAATTTTAAGTTAGCACCTGATGAAAATAAAAACCAAATTAACCCTGGGTGTCGGATTACTATTCTTCCTTATCGTACTGCTCGTAGCATTAGGCGTACGACAATTGCACACGTTGGCTAACGACACGGAAAATATTCTGGTCGACAATTACAATTCGCTCGACTATTCCCGAAATATGTTGAAGGAACTGGATAAAATCGAAATCGAGAAACAATCGCCTGATAAATTCCAACACTATCTGGAACTTCAAAGTCGGAATATTACCGAAATCGGTGAAAAAGAACTAACCGAAAACCTGCTTGAAGATAGTAAAGCTTTTGCTCAACAACCCGACAATAAAGCGGTGATCACTCTGATTCGCAACGATCTGAACGATATTATGAAGTTAAATATGGATTCCATCCAACGGAAAAGTATTGTCGCTTCTCAAACTGCTGATCGTGCCATTTTATGGATCTCGATCACAGGTTCCATGTGTTTTATCATTGCTTTTACCTTATTGGTCAATCTTCCAAGTACAATTGCTGATCCGATAAAAGATCTTACGGAAAGTATTCGGCAAATCGCAGGAAAGAACTATTCCAGACGAGTTCATTTTGAAAGTCATAATGAATTTGGTGATCTGGCGCGTTCTTTTAATACGATGGCGGAAAAATTGCAGGAATACAGCGATAGTAATCTCGCCCGACTCATGATGGAAAAGAAACGAATTGAAACATTGATTAATAATATGCACGATCCGGTAATCGGACTGGATGATACACAGAAGATTTTGTTTGCCAATGAAGAAGCTTTAAAAATATCCGGCTTAAAATCGGCTGACATTATCGGGAAACCGGTACAGGAAATCGCTGTTTATAATGACTTGATTCGATCATTGATTCAACATCTGGCCGGAAATCAAACGGATATAACTCAAAACAAACCGCTTACGATATATGCCGACAATAAAGAGAGTTATTTCGAAAAGCAGATTGTTCCGATCGTCATTACACCAACCGGAGAAACCGAGAAAAAAGAAGTCGGTTCCTTTATCATATTGCGTAACGTTACCTTATATAAGGAACTGGATTATGCCAAAACGAACTTTATCGCTACGGTTTCCCATGAATTTAAAACACCGATTGCTTCAATGAAAATGAGCTTGCAGTTATTGGAAAATGAAAGCATCGGTCCGCTTAACGAAGAGCAACAACATCTTATCGCCAGTATTAAAGATGATACCAAACGACTATTACGAACTACAGGTGAATTATTAAATATTACACAGGTGGAAACCGGTAAGACTCAATTGCAGATTGAAAAAAGCAATACCCGCCAAATTGTTACCGAAGCTTTAGAAGCGACACAAAAACTGGCCGAACAGAAAAACATTCAACTCTTCACCTCTTTTTCCGATTCTATCTCGGATGTTTGGGTCGATCGGGAAAAAACAACATGGGTCGTTTCCAATCTGATTACCAATGCGATTCGTTATTCATATGAAAACACCGCAATACAGATTCAAATTACCGAAGACGAATCGTATGTAAAAGTCATTGTTAAAGACAACGGGCTCGGTATTTCGTCTCAGTATACTCATAAAATATTCGATCGGTATTTCCGGATTCCGGGTTCCGAAAAAGAAGGTACCGGTCTCGGACTTGCGATCAGTAAAGAATTTATAGAAGCGCAGCAAGGTCATATCTCCGTTGAAAGTGAATTGGGTTCCGGCAGTACTTTTATTCTATCACTTAAAAAAGTCACGGAATAACAACCACACAACAATACTTGAAAAGTCGTCCATTTTGATTCAAAATGGACGACTTTTTTTATGCTCTGACCCGATTTACGCTTAAAAAAATTCCGGGCAATTTATTTTCCTTATTCGGATTCAAACAAACAACAAAATCATAACACACTAAAATACAACAACTTAAAATTTCCATCTAACCAAATTAAGGGAGGTCTTATCAGGGGATTCTCCCATGCTGTCATGGGAATAAATCCCCTTTTAAAATACGGGAATCTCCTCTGTTTCAAATCATTGGACTAATGCAATTTTACACCAACAAACAAATCAATAAAAACGGAAGCTACTATTTATCCGTTAAAAGAAAAATCAATTCATAATCTTTAAAACATTACAATCATGAACAACAAATTATTTTTTAGAGTCGTAATGGTGATCATCATAATTATTGGTGGTATCATCATCATCATCGGAAGAAAACCAATTCCGGAACCGATTTGTATCGTATGCGGTAGAAACCTGTTTACCTTTTTAGGAATCGCAGAAATAGTATTGGGAGCGATAGCCCTTAATCTTCACAACAAAATCATCAATCCTAAAATCAGTCAGGGACGTTAATCTGTTCTGAAAAGGAAACAATCAAAAAACGAACACAATCAAGCAATGGCGGGATCCGAAAAGCCCGGAACAGAGTAGGAAATTATCAATCAAAACAATCAAACACTATGGGAACATTCACACCTATGCCGGATGAAACCGAATTCATGAACGTTATCTTAGGAGACGTATTTCGAAAATTAACCAACGGAGGCGATCCGAAAATGCTGGGTCCTAATAATTTTGTAGCCTGGGAACCGGTTGCCTCTGTAATTGACAAAACTGCTTTTGAATATGCCCATAAAGGGTTTACCGGAGCTGCCCCGAAAATTGAGGGAATGACTGACGAAGAATATACCGATCTTCGAAACGAAAAAAAATATTCAGCCTATGCCCATGCTGAGGAGTTTGCCCGCTTAGTGGATCAGATTCCGAGCAATATTCCGGAAAAAGATAAAGACGGAAGCCGAAAATTCACCATTTTCAGCGCTGAAAACGACCATACCGTATCCAATGTATATAGTGATATTATGGAGTTTTGTGTAGTTAAAGATTCTAAAATCGATCCTAAAGTTGAGAAGAAACTGGAAAAGTTAAGAAATGAATTATTTACCATCAAAAAACTGAAAAATCCGGATTTCGATGACAGTGTGCCGGAACATGCGGATGATAATCCGAAGTATGTTTTCAACACTTTCCCTTCGCCTAAATATGTAAAATACCTGGAATATGAAGCGCTTTTTTATGATGCCGATGATCGCTTGGCGGAACTGAAAAGACGTGTTGATCTTCAGGATCCGGATGCAATGGCCGAAATGACGATTTCCGGGAAAAATTATATCAAAAAGCGTGATGATGCTTTAAAAAGATGGGAATCGCTGGGTTATAAAGGTGCCGTTGAAAAAATCATGAACTATATCGATGAGATTGAAAGCAGTAATTTTATCACCGTAAAAAAACGATACGAATCGGAATTACTGGCAGCTAAAAGAACCGGATTGGGCGGTATGAATACGTACTATTATTCTGCTCCGCTACCGGCTACTACTTTGGCCAATTCAACGCAATGGGTAGACTATAAATTTACCAAATCCAGCTACGATTCTTCGTATAAAAACACCAAACACAGTTGGTCGGCTGCGGCTTCCTATCTGGGTGTTTTTGGCGGAACCGCCAGCGGATCACATCAAAAAATCGATTCCAGCTATAATTTCAATGATTTTGAAATGAGCTTTAAACTCGGAAAATGTTTTATTTCCCGACCATGGCTGGGAACTACCTTTATCAAATCGCGTTTCTGGAAATATTCGAAAACCGGACAAGATGTGGTTAACAACCAAATGGTTAGTGACGGAAACGGTCGCGGTTTAATGCCGGCTGTAACTACTGAGTTATATTTTATAACCGACCTGAAAATCGGATTTAAAAAAGGAAGTGATTCCTATAAAAAAGTAGAAAATCACGTAGGTGCCGGTGCCGGTGTTCATTTCGGATTATTCTCTATCGGCGGAAAATACGGTTACGACGATACCCGTGTCAATTCATCCGGAGAACGATCAGAACAGGGAATGGCTTCAAAAGGAATCTTACTGATCGGAAGAAAATGTAACATCCTTGATCTGTCGCCAAATCCACTACCGTCTATCAAAGAAGACGAATGGGTAGAAGTTAATTAATCCTTTTTATTCCAATCAATTCCAAATACCGGTTCCCGGTATTTGGAATTCCTTACTTTAAGCTACTTTACTATGAAATATTATACTGCCTTATTCCAGAAAATTAAGGAATATTATAAAACACAAAGTTCCAATTCCTCCGAAATGGCTTTGATATGTCCTTCTTTAAGGGTATATGAAAACGATGAAATCAAATTATTATTACCGCAAATTCTGTTGGACGATCCGCTAAAAGGAGAAGGACTACTCAAAAAACAGGATCTTTCCTTTCAACTTAATTCTTTACCGACATCGGATACGTTTTGGGATGTGAATCCGGCCAATACATTATTTACAGTCTACGGAAACCTTATCAATTCCGAACAAGGTTTAAATCCGGACAGCATTGCCACGGTAAACGAAACGGCGCAACAGGTTTTATATGATGCCAAAGGAAAAGCAACCAAAGAGAAAAAGGCCTATGACAAATACCTGGGCTTATACGAAACATTGGTTCGGGAATGGGAACAACATGTCGCTGCGTATGACGACGCTGCCTCTGAAGATGAAAAGCATATCTGGTTGGAAAAACTAAACGTAATTCTGCTAAAAAAAGAAAAGCTGGCTGTCGATCATAAATTGTTGGGCTATAAAAAATTAATTGAAGAAGCCATTAAACAACTAAACAGCAAAGACGGACTTGAAATTTTTCTGGCCAATCTGACCAATTCCAGAAATACAATGGAACTGTCGAAAAAAACTGGAATTCAATCATTAGAGTCCTATCATGATATCAACTTTGTTCCGTACGATTTTATGTCGAATGACAGCGGATGGATCAAACTCTCGATCGGAAAACAGGAACTGGATCAATTATATGAAACCGCTAAAAATGAAAAAGATGCCTTTCCGGATGAAGTGATTTCGATTGATTATGACGAACGAAACATTATCGGGATCGAACTGGAATTTTCGATTGTAACGATGCTCCGCAACTGGTTTTCGTTGCCTACACTTACCTCCGAATATTTTAAATGGAACGGTACGCAACCCATATCCGACGGACAAAGTATCAGCAATAATTTCTTATTACCGGCTTTTCCTAAAAAACTTATCCTGATAAAAAATCTGAAAATCAATATTGATCCCAGTATTTCGGAAACAGTTGTAAATAATATTGATCAACTAATTCATTTTGGTCCGATCATTATGAAAAATCAATTGTTTACCAATGCCAATACCAATGTTCGCTTTATCAAAGCCATTAAAAACAAGGAAACGTTAGAGTCCAACAATGTTAAATACTACAGTACAAAAACGGAACAAAACGACTCCAATATGTTGGAACCGACACCCGTTACGACACCACCGATCAAACCGATCGCATCGGCTCCGATTTATAAGGCAATGGACAGTATTAAACAACCCTGGATCAAAACAACAATGGCACCTACAATCAAGATGATGCCGATTATTAATCCGACACCTACACCAACACCCGCTCCGCAGGTACCCAATGCAATTTTGGGAATCAAACGTTTCATCCGTACCAATCCGATTTTGTTTCCGCCGGTCATCACCACACCGACTCCGGTTAAAACACTAGCCACTGTCGTTTTAACTATTACGGATTCGGTTTCGAAACAAAATGTTTATAAATCGGAAATATCCGTTATCGGTACAAACAATACCATTTTTAAAGAGATTGAATCGGATAAAAACGGAGCCATCGAATTCCAGCTTCCGGTGGGCAACTACAAAGTCAAAGTTAAAAAAGACGGTTATAAAGTTTTTGAAAGCGAACTAAAAATTGAAAATCTGATTACCGTAACCCGGGAATATGCACTGGCTCCGGAATCGGTTACCTACGACAGTTTTTTCCTGATCGGTATGATCTGCGAAAAATTACCGCAAATTCCTAAAATAGTTTGATCATGAAAACAATACAACTCCATGTCAAAGCACCTGAAGTAATCACCTTAACCGAAATGCTCCTGAAAATGGGGTATTCGGTTACGGTTTCCAATGTGTTTACGACAGCAGTGGACGAAGCTGTAAAAAGCTTCCAAAGTCAGCATAATTTGGTTGTGGACGGGATCGTTGGTATTAAAACCTGGTCCCGTCTGTTTGAAAAAAACAGCCAGTTAATCCAGCATAACGATAAATTGCTATCCGAACAGGATCTGATTGATTTTGCAAACGAATTTCAACTCGAACTTGCCGCTATAAAAGCCGTAAATGAAGTGGAAAGCAGCGGAAAAGGGTTTCTGATCGACGGACGTCCCAAGATCTTATTTGAGGGGCATATTTTCTGGCAGGAACTGGAACGCCGGAACCTAGAACCGGAACAATATACAAATCCGGAAAATCAGGACATTCTGTATAAGAAATGGACGAAGAAATATTATCTGGGCGGACAAAAAGAATACGACCGGCTGCAAAGAGCAATCCGTCTGGTTCCAGGACTAAACCTGACGGATGCCGCCAATGCTGCTGCCTCATGGGGTGTATTTCAAATCATGGGCTTTAATGCCATTCCGATCGGATATGACAGTATTGACAGCTTTGTCGGAAAAATGTATCTCGACGAACGGGAACATCTTTTTGCTTTCGGTCGTTTCCTTAAAAAAAATAATCTGGTTGTTTTGTTACAAAATAATGATTGGGCCACTTTTGCCTATCGCTATAACGGCGAAGGTTATAAAGTCAACAAATATGACGAAAAGTTAGCCCGGGCTTATCAAAAATACTCCGCCTGATCTTACGAAAAGGCTTTAGCATCCTCTCTTCCCCGTATCGGAAAATAGTGTCCACTATACACAGACAATTTTATTTTTCATGGCGTATAACACCAGGCCGATACGGGTTTTTATTTCCAGTTTCTGAAACAGGTTTTCACGATAACCGTCCACCGTTTTCGGACTCAGACACATTTCATCGGCAATTTCGCGATAGGTCATTTCCGTACAGGCCAAACGGATAAATTCAAGTTCCCGTTCCTTTAAGCTGGTTTTATTTCCGGCTTCCAGTTTATTGATCAAAACACCGGAAACCATTTCCGTATAAAAATAACCGGTTTCATGTACTTTTAATAAAGCCTCCCGAAATACGTTCGGATGCGTATCTTTTAGCAGATAACCACTGGCTCCGCTACTGATCATTTTAATGATTGTATCTTCATCATCATTCACCGACAATGCCAATACGCGCAAGCCGGGGTAATTATCTTTAAGGCGTTTCATTGTTTCTACGCCATCCATAACCGGCATATTGACATCGAGTAATACCAAATCCGGTAGTTCGTCCATAGCGATTAATCCGGTGAGGAAATCTTTTCCGTTGTTGTAATTTCCGGAAACCATAAACTCTTTAAAGCTGTTAATCAGAAACGATAACGACTGGGAAAAGAGCAAATGATCATCAACAATTACAATTTTTATTTTATTCATAGTAGTAAGGGGAATTTTTTAGTCTTTGGGGATTTTTTGCAACGGATATACAATCCGGATCCGGGTTCCTTCATTTTGCCGGGACGAAACCGAAAAAGCGGCACCGATTAGTTTGGCCCGCGTATTCATATTTGCCAATCCGGAACCTTTGGTCACCGTAGCATTATTAAAACCGATACCGGAATCCGTTACTTCGATAATACAATCGGCTGTATTAAAATGGATATCGACATCAATCGTTTTACTATGCGAATATTTCAGGGCATTCGTAATCGCTTCCTGTAATATCCTATAAATGATCACTTCATGTTGCGGATCGATAAGTTGTTCCGTTCCGCTAACATTGAGATTACCGTTAATTATTTTAAGCTTTGTAATACGATTCAGATCTTCCTTAACCGCATCAATAAAACCCGATTGTAGTTCGACATCACCGTTGATCAGTTTTGCAACCATTCGGATTTCGTCGAGCGATTTACTAACGAGCTTACGTACCTCATCCATTTCATTTTTACTATCCGAATCCGTTTTGGCCACCATCAGATTTAACTGCATTACGGCTACTGATAAAATCTGTCCGATATTATCGTGTAATTCGCGACTTATGTTGGACAGTGTTTGTTCCTTAATTTCGATTCGGGATTTAGCCAACTCCGAATTAAAAAACAACTCTGCTTCCATTTTATCCATCAGGAACTTCGACTTTTTCTTCTGAAAATACAGGAAAAGGACCAGTAATGTGCCCAATAACGTAAAAAGCACAATACTAAATGAAATGATCAATAATGGTATCTCTTTTTGCTCCATATAAAACCAAAGATAAAACTGGTGTTCATTAATACGTTTAAAAAGAAAATGACCAAACTATAAGTCGTTTCATGGATTCCGGACAAAAACCACCGTAAAGAGAGCATAAAAGGTAAAAAAGGAACATAAAAAAGTAATATTCCCAATACAAACCAGAAAAAAATGGTGTCTTTTAAGGATAATATCAGAGTTGAATTAAACAATTCCATCAGGTAGAGACAACTTAGTATTAAGATCATGACTACACCTATGGCGAAATTGTTGAAGCAAACTTCTTCCACTACATCCTGGAAAAAAATCAGATTCAGAAATACTGACAGTACAAAGAGTGCAAAACATACATTGGCAATCTGCTTGTTTTTAGTCAGTTGAAAAATGGATTTTAAAAACAGTATATAATAGGGCAGGATAATAAACATATAGATATTGAAAACCATATAGTTAACCTGTCCGGTAATTTGCGTATAAAAAATTCCGATCAGCTCTGTTATTGCTGAAAGCCAAATGGATAGTACAAAAAATTTTGCCTTATTATTAGGAAGCTTGTACCAGTAGATAATGCCAAACATTCCGGATAATAAGGCTAGAAACACAGTATATAATCTTAGATCTGCCAACATTTTTTATCCACCGTAATTGAGTTTTGGAGGATTTCCCATTGATCCGAAATTTAAAGGTTCAATTTCGGTTAAATCCAATGAATTACCTTGTAAAATAACTCCGCGGTCTACCACTTCATTAATAGCGGTTCCGGTTGGTGATAAAAATACTGTCGTATAACCGGCGTTTTTTTCCGCTGTTTCCGGGTAAACCCCCAGATAAATACGGATTCCGTTTACTGAAAGTCCTTTTCCGGCAGCTGTATCTTTCACATAAGCGATATAACGTTCCAGCTCTTCTATAGAAAACCAAAAAGCATTAGCATCTTCCATTGCTGTTTTTTCGGCTAGAATAGCACCTCTTTTTTCATTGTAATTTTTGTTCAACTCTTTCCCTATTTCAAGAGAAATTAATTGAGTAGGTTTAACCATTGTGTTCATTTTTAGATGGATTATTGATTTAAGGACAAAATTATAGTGCAACTACAGCAGTTACAAGGGGAAAATTCCCCTTTTTAACTAACTATATTTCACTATATAGCTTCGAAAACGCTTCTATTTCAAAGAAAATACAAAATTAATCATAAAATAACGATTCGCTCTATTTATATTTTCCTATTTTTTTAACGAAACTATTATTTTATCAATATTGATCCACAATGGTTCTGAAAGTAAGGTTTACCCGTGGTCGTAGTACTTTGGTTGTGGGCGGTAACCGGTGTAACCAATGGGTTTGCGTAGTGCCTTGCATAACCAGTAAACTACCGGCCTCCAACTGTAAAGCAATCATCGCTTTGGTGTTTTTATGCTTAAAGGCAAACTTCCGTTCGGCTCCGAAACTCAATGAAGCAATCACAGTATTAACGCCAAGTGATTTTTCATTATCGCTATGCCAGGCCATACCTTCCTGTCCGTCATGATAAAGATTTAGTAGACAAGAATTAAAAACGGTTCCGGTCAGCTCTTCTGCTTTTTGTTTCAGAGCCAATAATTCCGGAGTCCAGGGTAAAGCTTTTTTAGTCGTATTCGAATACGTATATAAATAAGGATGATCACCATACCAGGCGACTTTTCTTTTGGTTTGGATCAGTTTCCCGAAAACGATCGCTTCGTCATTACGCCATTCAATCGTTTCCATTAACCGGTCATAATAATATTGTGCTTCCCGACTGTTAACTATCCGGCCATGATAATACACCTCTCCATCATAAGGTAATCTGTTTTCGATTTCTCCGGTACTGAATAAGTCCATTATAACTGTTGTTTTGATTTCCAATCCTGATATTCGTTTCGCATACAATGTCCGCAAGGTCTGTACCCCATTACTTCCGCTTCTTGTCGCGATGTAAAAAATACCCGGTTTACTTTTTTCATTCGTTTACCGGATGTACAATGTAGCAATCCGAATATTTTCAGCTTTTTATTCCCTCCAAATGTAATACTTTGCTTTCTGATATGCTGATGTAATTCCGAATCGGAAAGCTGATTATGTAGCCACATCCTCTTTAACTGATTGCATCGTGAAAAATAATTCCCATCGTATAACGATTACCACTCCGTACTTCACTTACACCGTGCTTCATTCCTACGCGGTAATATCCTTTTGTACCTCGTACCGGTCGGAAGTTGGTTGTAAAAATCAGAATATCACCTCGCTTCGGTTGTAATACGATTGCTTTAGACTGTGCCCGCGGGACTTGTTCGGTCAGTACAAATTCACCGCCGGTATAGGCTTCTCCGGTTTCATTCAGAAACAACACCATTTGGATCGGGAAATACACCTCTCCATATAAATCCTGATGTAAAGTATTAAAACCGCCTTTCGTATAATTCAGAATCAGTGCAGTGGGTTTCAGCTGATTGTTGTCTTTGCAAAGCTCCAGTAATTCCTGATGTTTTTCCGGATATCGGGTATCGATATGCAAAGCTTTCATCCATAAATTAGCGATCGGCACCAATTTTTCATACACTTCAGATCGCAGCTGCTGAATAAGATCCGGCAGCGGATAATCAAAGTATTTATATTCTCCTTTTCCAAAGCGATACCGTTCCATTACTACGGTTTTACGATATAAACCGGACTCATTATATTGATCAATCAAAGTATTGCAAATGGTTTCCGGTACTATATCCGATAATACAACATATCCTTTTTCATGCATTGTTCCGGCCACCTGATCCCAATCGATAGTCTTCAAACGTTCTGATACAGTCTCCATTATTGATTCAATAAAATTTCAGACTGACAAGCTTCCCAACCGATAATTGCTTTTTTTCGCGCACTTCCCCAGTGGTATTCCCCGATCATTCCCGTAGCTTGTATTACTCTATGGCAAGGAATCAGAAAAGCGACCGGATTATTCCCGATAGCGGTTCCTACGGCGCGCGATGCTTTTGGTTTTGCAATACTTTTGGCAATATCACCATATGTTGCAAGTTGTCCCATCGGAATTTTCAACAAGGTCTCCCATACTTTTAACTGAAAATCCGTTCCGCGTAAGTGCAATTTAATGTGTCGCGGTTGACTCCAATCGTTTTCAAAAAAAGACAATACTTCCTGCTGATACATGTCGCTCGCCGATTGAATTGCTGCATTCGGAAATTCTTTTTCCAGTTCTTGCAGAGCTATTTCCTGATCATCAGCAAAAACAAGTCGGCATATCCCTTTTTTTGTTGAAGCCAGTAATAATTTTCCGAACGGGCTTTCAGCAAAACTATAATTGATTTCCAATTGTTCGCCACCGTTTTTATAATCACCCGGTGTCATTCCTTCAATATTTACAAACAGATCATGTAATCGTCCGGTTCCGGATAATCCGGTTTCAAATGCAGCCTCAGAAAGGGTTAACTGATTTGATTTCAGCATTTTTTTAGCGTGTTCTACCGTCAGATACTGTAAAAATTTCTTCGGACTCACTCCGGCCCACTCCGTAAATATTTTTTGAAAATGAAACGGGCTTACGTGAACGAAAGCGGCTACGTCTTCCAACGACGGCTGTGTTTTAAAATTAGCGTACAGAAAATCGATCGCCTTAGCGATGCGATCAAACTGAAATTGTTCCTGTGTTTTCATTTTGTGATTCATAAAATTAACACAACAAAGTTAGCTTCAACGAAAATGGTTTCCGACCCGAAACTTGCTGATTTAGCCACATCAGATAGTGATTAAAATTACAAAATAATATACTTTCCCGACGATAAAAACAGCATTTTGAATTATCTTTGTGTGCTTAAACGACAAACTTCACAACTGATATGAAATTAGTTTTTGCATCCAACAACCGCAACAAAATTAAAGAAATCCAACAACTACTACCCGAGTCCATTCAGATTCTAAGTCTAAGTGATATCAATTGTGATGTCGATATTCCGGAAACCGCCGATACTATTGAAGGCAATGCCATTCTAAAAGCCAATTATGTAACGGAACATTATGGTTATAACTGTTTTGCCGACGACAGCGGATTGGAAGTTGACGCTTTAAACGGTGCTCCGGGAGTGATTTCGGCTCGTTATGCCGGCGATCATAAAAACGACAATGACAATATCGATAAGTTGCTTTCTGAAATGTCTGATCAGGACAATAGAAATGCTAATTTCAAAACGGTCATTGCCTTAAATCTGGACGGAACCCAACATCTGTTTACCGGAATTATAAACGGTACGATTATTCAGGAAAGAAGAGGTGAAAATGGTTTTGGTTATGATCCTGTATTTATTGCCGAACAAGATACCCGTACTTTTGCCGAACTGGAAATGGAAGAAAAATCCAGCATCAGTCACCGCGGAAAAGCCGTTAAACAATTGGTTGATTTTTTAAATCGTTAAAGACATAAAAGTGTGTTTTACAGAAACGTCATGGCAATATTATTCTGAAAATTCCTCCTAAAGTTTTCACAATTCTGAATTAAGTTTTTATATATCTGACGTTTAATTTTCGCTTTAAAGCCGCCAACAAGCACACTTAAACAATAAACACCTGAAAATCAATTACAAACAAAAACACAAATATCAAAAACATATTAGCATATCTCGTTAATTTACAGTAACTTTGCCCCCAATTTAAAAATAACGAATGAATAAATTTGAACAATTAGGATTGAATGAATCGCTACTGCTGGCGATTAAAGATCTAGGATTTGAAAATCCGTCGGAGGTACAGGAAAAGGCGATTCCCCTATTATTGGAAAAAGACACAGACATTGTTGCGTTGGCACAGACCGGGACAGGTAAGACAGCTGCGTTTGGTTTCCCGCTGATTCAAAAAATTGATGCTGAGAACAGAAATACTCAGGCTTTAATTTTATCGCCAACACGCGAACTTTGTTTACAGATCACCAATGAGATTAAACAATATTCAAAATACGTTAAAGGAATTCACACTGTAGCGGTTTATGGTGGTGCCAGCATTACCGAACAAGCTAAAGATGTAAAAAGAGGTGCTCAGATTATTGTAGCTACTCCAGGAAGAATGCAAGACATGATTAACAGAGGTATGGTTAACATTAAGAACATTAATTTCTGTGTTCTTGATGAGGCTGACGAGATGTTAAACATGGGATTTTATGATGATATCACTGCTATTTTATCCGATACCCCGGAAGATAAAAGTACCTGGTTGTTTTCTGCAACCATGCCACAGGAAGTAGCGCGAATTGCCCGTGAATTTATGAGAAAGCCACTTGAAATTACAGTGGGTCATAAAAATTCCGGTTCGCAAAACGTTTCTCACGAGTTTTATCTTGTTAATGCCCGTGACCGTTATGCTGCTTTAAAACGTTTAGCCGATGCAAATCCGGATATTTTCTCTGTGATTTTTTGCCGAACAAAACGCGATACTCAGGCTGTAGCTGAAAAATTAATTGAAGACGGATACAATGCTGCTGCTTTACACGGTGATTTGTCTCAGGCACAACGTGACAGCGTAATGAAATCATTCCGTGGTCGCCAGATTCAAATGCTTGTTGCAACTGACGTAGCTGCACGTGGTATTGACGTTGATGATATTACACACGTAATCAACTATCAGTTACCGGACGAAATCGAAACGTATACACACCGTTCAGGAAGAACCGGTCGTGCCGGAAAATCAGGAACTTCACTTGTAATTATTACTAAAAGTGAATTGCGTAAAATTTCACAGATCGAGCGTATCATCAAAACTAAATTTGAAGAGAAACCGATTCCTTCCGGAATTGAAATCTGCGAAATCCAGTTATTCCACTTAGCTAACAAAATCAAAGACGTTGAAGTAGATCACGAAATCGATTCTTACCTTCCGGCTATTTATGAGGTAATGAAAGACCTTACAAAAGAAGAGGTAATTAAGAAAATGGTTTCCGTTGAATTCAACCGTTTCATCAACTACTATAAAAAATCACGCGATTTATCAGCTCAAAATGCAGGAGAACGTCGCGAAGATGCCGGAAGTATCCCAACTGACGGAGCTGTTCGTTTCTTTATCAACATCGGGTCACGCGATAATTTTGACTGGATGACGTTAAAAGATTTCTTACGCGACACATTGGAACTAGGCCGTGATGATTTGTTTAAAGTAGATGTAAAAGAAGGTTTCTCCTTTTTCAATACGGATGCAGAACATGCTGACAAGGTAATGGACGTATTAAACAATATCCATTTAGAAGGTAGAAAAATCAACGTAGAAATTTCTAAAAACGACGGTGGTTCTAATAGCAGACGACGTGATCACAACGGACGTAGTGGTGGTGGCGACAGAGGCCGCTCTTCTTCTTTCCGAGGTGGTGACCGCGATCGCGACAGAGGTCCGAGAAAAGAACGTAGTTTTGGTGGCGGACGTTCCGAAAGAAAAGATGATTTCGGCGACAGACCGGCACGAAACGAAAGAAGATCAGACCGTTCTCCGCGTCGTTCAGAAGGTTCTTCGAACAACACTAGCGGAAGACGCCCGAGAAGAAGCTAATTCTTTTGTTAATTTTCTTCTAATATAAATTAAAAACTGCAAAATATCCCTTACTTTTAGACCAATCTAATAACCCGTATGAGATTTTTTGCAGTTTTTTTATTGACCTTACTTACATTAACCGGCTACGCTCAGGAAACCGAAACATCCACTACTGTTTCCGGAATTGTAGTAAATGCCACGACTTTACTTCCCAAAAGTAATGTCAACGTTGTTAACATCAATACCGTAAAAGGAACTACTTCCGGCGGTCACGGTGAATTCACTATTGAAGCCAAAGTAAACGACACCCTTCACTTTTCTTTTATCGGTTTCGAATCGATTAAGATTCGGGTCACAAATGACTGGATCAAAAATAAAAACACTAAAATCCGACTAACTGAAAAGGCATATGCACTGGAAGAAGTTGTGATTAACAAATATCAATTGACCGGTTACCTTGAAGTGGATACCAAGATTTTACCGTTAAATGAAAATTTCCGCTATCCTATCACCGGATTACCATACGGATATGAAGCCGGCGATCATTCACCAAACAAAATTAACCGCGTTTTAGGTTCACTCTTTAACCCTGCTGATTTACTGTATAATTTCTTCGGAAAAAAACCGAAAGAAATGAACAAGCTTAAGGAAATCAAAAAAGATGATGTAGTCAAAAACCTATTGGCTTCCAAATTCGACAAAGAGACACTCGCTTCTTTACTAGGTATTGATCCGAAAGAAATCAATGAAATTTTACAGCGTTGTAATTATTCCGAAACCTTTATCAAGACAGCAAATGACCTTCAAATCATGGAAGCAATCAGTAGCTGTTATGAAGATTATAAAATCTTAAAACGGAAGAAATAACCTCATTTATGAAAGAAACTTTAGCTAAAGCAAAACATTATTCAAAATGGCTTTGGCTGCTACTTTTTTCGTATTTCGGTTATCTGATGCTGGAAATTACTCTGCGTTATATTCCTTTTCATACTGATACCGCCTTTTTACAGATCAAACAACAGGAAGTAACTGCTATTACGAGTTACATTACCTTCTTTTATATTCATGTATACAGCGCTCTATTTGTCTTATTAGCCGGTTATACACAATTTAGTTCTTCGTTGTTGGAACGATTTCCTAAACTTCATCGAATTAGCGGAAAAGTGTATGCTTTTATTGTTCTTTTATTAGCCGCACCCTCCGGAATCTTTATCGGTTATTATGCCAATGGTGGCTTAAGCTCCCAAATCGCTTTTATACTATTAGGCCTATTATGGTTCTTTTTTACACTTAAAGGCATCATCGCTATCCGAAAAAAAGCTATCATAGCGCATCGAAATTTTATGCTTCGGAGTTTTGCATTAGCTTTATCTGCCATAACTTTACGTTTATGGAAAGTAATTCTGGTATATTTATTTCATCCGAATCCTATGGATGTCTATCAAATTATCGCATGGTTAGGATGGATTCCCAATCTTATACTAGCAGAATGGCTTATTCGTTCTAAAAAACAGATTAAATGAAGAAAATTATTTTTTTTGCTCTCGTTTTAACTTTGGCAGCTTGTAACTCCAAAGACAAAAAAACAACCGATTCCATTGAGAATATTGCTTCCAATGAAACGGTGAAGGAAACCAATACCGAATTATACGGCTCCTGGGTTGGTGACTTTATCGTAGTTGAACAAAAAGATCCTGCCGAATATCATCCGGACAATAAAATCAGTATTGTTTTAAAAAAAATAACACCTGAACAGGTTATCGGGCAAAGCGTTGTAGCCGGTAACAGTAGGCCGCTCACAGGAACTTTATCGGGAAATAAATTCATCTTAAAAGAACCCGGCGATCATAAATATGACGGTGTTTTTGAATTCGAATTCCGAAATGATAGTTTAATTGGTAACTGGACCGCTTTTAATACCAATATTGCTGTTCCGAAACGAAGTTTTGGTCTGGCGAAAAAACAATTTATATACGATCCGAAGCTAATGTTACCGGAAGAAGGTGATTATGTTGATTGGTATAATCCCAAACAAAAAGAACAGGAAATTGAAGGTGAAACCTTTTCGGAAGAATATTACCGTCAGGCTTCCGATGAAATTACACAACTTAATGCTTCCACACAGAAGTTAACGGAACCAATTCTGAAAAACTTAAAAAAACTGGATCTTGAAATCATTCGCAATACTATATACGCCCGACATGGTTATACCTTTAAAAAGAAAAGCATCCGCCAATTCTTTGATCCGGTTAGTTGGTATATGCCGGTTTCCGACAATGTAGACAACGAACTGACACCATTGGAAAAGGACAACATCGCCTTGTTAAAGCGATTTGAAAAATATGCCGAAGATAATTACGATACTTTCGGAAGATAAAAGAGGAAATTATTCCTCTTTTTTGTTTTTTTCCAGATATAATCGGGTGATATAATCAATATCCTTAATCGATTTCCGGGTCCAGTCGATTCTTTTTTCCAGCATTTCCGCTTCCGTGAGTTTCCAGTCCAAACCGGAATTTCGCAAACGGGTTGATATATTTTGCAGAATAATAGCCGCTGAAACCGAGATATTAAGACTTTCCGTAAAACCAACCATTGGAATTTTCATAAAACCATCGGCCTGTTGCATTACCTCATCCGATAATCCGTTCCGCTCCGTTCCGAAGAAAATAGCGGCCGGCTGTGAAATATCAAAATCTTCCAATAAACAATCATTATCATGCGGAGTGGTCGCAATAATACGATAGCCTTTTTGCTTCAAATCCATAATACAATCCTGATTCGAATTAAAACGATTAATATCGACCCATTTTTGTGCCCCCATTGCAATCTCTTTGTCAATTTTTTT
Organism: Flavobacterium cerinum; assembly: GCF_024496085.1. Classification (NCBI taxonomy): domain Bacteria; kingdom Pseudomonadati; phylum Bacteroidota; class Flavobacteriia; order Flavobacteriales; family Flavobacteriaceae; genus Flavobacterium; species Flavobacterium cerinum. The sequence goes on from NZ_CP101751.1 coordinate 3,751,945, forward strand.
TCCGAAACGCTCTTCTACAACATTCAGCTCCTGGATTCCGAAAACTTCACAACTACGCATCACAGCACTTGTATTGTGTAACTGAAAGAGATCTTCAACCGCAACCGTAAAATGTTTCGTACGGTTTTCTAACACTCTGATAAAACCCTCTTTGCGATTTTCTGTAATAAAATTCTCTAAATATGCTAAATAAGCGGTATCCGAAAAAAGATGCTCCATTAAAAAAATATGATTTGTTAATTTTGTTTACTAACTTTAGTGAGGTTAAATCACTCTTATGACTCAAGAAGAACTACTGGCACAAATTTACAAAAAAGACGACAAAGCTTTTACGCTTTTGTACGACATGTATGCCAAAAACCTGTACGGTATCATTTATACCCTTATAAAAGACCGGGAAGAAGCTGAGGATGTCCTTCAGGAAACTTTTGTTAAAATCTGGAAAAATCTGGATTCCTATAACGAAAGTAAAGGGCGTTTTTTTACTTGGATCCTCAATATAGCCCGTAACGGAGCCATAGATCGATTGCGTTCCAAAGACTTTAACAATAATCAGAAAAACTTATCTTCCGACAATTTCGTACATATACTCGATGACAGTTCAAGGACGACTAATAAAATCGATACAATAGGAATCCAGGAGTTTGTCAAAAAACTAAAACCTAAATGCATCCAGCTTATCGACCTTTTATTTTTCAAAGGTTATACACAACAGGAAGTTTCCGAAACGCTGGAAATACCATTAGGAACAGTAAAAACACAAAACAGAAATTGTATTAACGAATTAAGAAACCTGCTGAGAGTATAATGAATACAAGAGAATATATAGAATCCGGTATTTTAGAACTATATGTTTTCGGAAAATTATCCGAAGATGAAAATACTGATGTACAAATTCGTGCCAACGAATATCCGGAGATAAAAAAAGAAATTGAAAGTATCGAACAAGCGATTATCAACTTATCGTATAGTGTTGCTCCGCATCTTTCCAATGAAAATTTCAATGCAATCCGAAAGGCATTACTTGAAAGAGAAACGGCCGTAGTACCGTTAAAACCGAAGACAAACCGAGCTGCTTATCTGGGCTGGGCCGCCTCATTCCTATTATTATTGGGTGCCGGCTTCCTGTATTTCCAAATGAATCAGGGCGATATATTATTAAAAGACAGCAAACAGAAAAACGATCAATTACAGAAATCGGTTGTAACGCTTCAGGAACAAAATAAAAACAATGAAACCATCCTGAATCTCCTTAAAAACGAGAAAAATACCCTTGTAACTCTTGCCGGGCAAACTGTTGCACCGGAAGCAAAAGCTAAAATATACTGGAATCAGGAAGATCATTCCGTATATGTAGACGCATCAGGATTACCGGAAGCACCTAAAGGCCATGTTTATCAGGTATGGTCCTTAAAAATGGATCCGCTAACACCAACAAGCATCGGGTTACTGGAAAAAACCGAAATCGGAAATTCAAAAATATTTAAAGTAGACAATACCGCTGATGCCGAAGGTTTCGGAATTACTTTAGAACCGGCCGGAGGTAGTGCAGCACCTACAATGGATCAATTATATACATTAGGAAAAGTTTAAAATGAAGCAGAAACTTGTCGTTCTTTCCGGTGCCGGAATTAGTGCCGAAAGCGGAATCAAAACCTTTCGCGATGCAGATGGCTTATGGGAAGGGCATGATATTATGGAAGTCGCCTCTCCTATCGGATGGGCCAATAACAGCGAACTGGTTCTTGATTTTTACAATAAAAGAAGAGCCCAGTTAAAGGAAGTACATCCTAATAAAGGACATCAGATTTTAGCTGAACTTGAACCCTATTTTGATGTGCATATCATCACGCAGAATGTAGATGATCTTCATGAAAGAGCCGGTAGTTCCAATGTTTTACACCTTCACGGCGAATTATTAAAAGTCAGAAGTACTGTTCATGACGACATTATTCTGGATTGGCATCATGATTTAAACAAAGGCGATAATGATATTCACGGCAATCAGCTTCGGCCGCATATTGTCTGGTTCGGAGAAGAAGTTCCGGCTATCGAAGCCGCAATTCCGATTGTAGAACAAGCCGATTACCTCGTTGTTATAGGTACCTCGTTACAGGTTTATCCGGCCGCCGGCTTACTTCATTATGCACATGAAAAAACACCGCTTTACTATATCGATCCCAAACCGGCTTCCATCAACAATATTGACAATCCGTTGAAAGTAATACCGTTAACCGGATCCGAAGGAATGGAAATCCTGAAAAAAGAACTCCTGGAACAATTTGAAAAGATTTAAAAATGTTGTTTCAGAAGTTTTGGTAAAAGCTTATCTTTGCGACTATTACAAAAATAACACAACAACAAATGCATTTAACTGAACTAAGTGCTATATCGCCAATTGACGGTCGGTATAGAAACAAAACCGTTTCCCTTTCTCACTATTTTTCTGAAGAAGCCCTGATCAAATACCGCGTACTGGTAGAAGTGGAATATTTTATCGCTTTATGCGAATTACCATTGCCGCAACTAGCCGGAGTCGATCAAAATTTATTTGCCGAATTGCGAAAAATCTACGAGAATTTTACAACGGAAGATGCACTTTGGATCAAAGAAACAGAAAAAACAACGAACCATGATGTAAAAGCAGTGGAGTATTTTATCAAAGCAGCTTTTGATCAATTAGGTTTACAACAATATAAAGAGTTTATCCATTTCGGATTAACGTCACAGGATATCAACAATACTGCGATTCCGTTATCAACCAAACATGCTTTCGAAAAAGTATATCTGCCATCGTTAGTAAGCGTTGTAGCCCGATTAAAAGAACTAAGTCAGGAATGGAAAGATGTACCGATGTTGGCTCGTACACACGGACAGCCGGCTTCTCCTACTCGTTTAGGTAAAGAAATTGCCGTTTTTGTAGAACGTCTTGAAGAACAAATGCGTTTGTTGTTCAATGTACCGTTTGCTGCGAAATTCGGTGGTGCTACCGGAAATTATAATGCCCATTTTGTTGCTTATCCAACTTTAGACTGGCGTAAATTCGGTAACGATTTCGTAGAAGATATATTAGGTTTACACCATTCATTCCCTACTACACAAATTGAACATTACGATCATTTTGCTGCCTTTTTCGATGCTTTAAAACGTATTAATACCATTTTAATCGATTTAGACAAGGATATCTGGACTTATGTTTCAATGGACTATTTTAAACAGAAAATAAAAGCCGGAGAAATCGGATCATCGGCCATGCCACATAAAGTAAACCCGATCGACTTTGAAAACTCAGAAGGAAATTTAGGAATTGCCAATGCCATTTTCGAACATTTATCAGCCAAATTACCAGTTTCCCGTTTACAACGGGATTTAACCGACAGTACGGTATTACGTAATATCGGCGTACCGATGGGACACACGCTTATTGGTTTTGAAGCAACTTTAAAAGGGTTAAACAAACTACTTTTAAATGCAGAAAAATTCGAAGAGGACTTAGAAAAAAACTGGGCTGTAGTAGCAGAGGCCATTCAAACGATTTTAAGACGTGAAGCGTATCCGAATCCTTATGAAGCGTTAAAAGACCTGACCCGTACCAATACTGTGATCAATAAAGAAGCTATTCATAACTTTATAGGCACATTAAACGTATCTGACGCTGTTAAAGCCGAGCTTTTAAAAATTACACCAAGCAATTATCTCGGGATCTAAAACCCGATCTGAATAGTATTTTATCATCCCGACAGTTATGAAACTGTCGGGATTTTTTATTTACCTTTATGATAAATTTATCTTAAAATAACAGCTTAACAAGCACCGGCTCTTTCATAAATACGCATTATTTTATAACTTACACAAATCCTAAAAAACAAAAAATATATGCCATTATCAACTGCCGAAACAATAACCGAAACTTCCCATCATTTATATCCCCTAATCAGTGATTTAGGATTAATCCTAATGACAGCCGGTGTAGCCGTACTGCTTTTTAAGAAAATCAAACAACCCCTGGTATTAGGTTATCTGGTTGCCGGTTTTCTCGCCGGAAATAATTTTGATTTTTTCCCTTCCGTCACCGATATAAAAAGTGTTGAAGTATGGGCTGAAATCGGGGTGATTTTCCTATTGTTCAGCCTCGGACTCGAATTCAGTTTTAAGAAGCTGATGAAAGTGGGCGGAACCGCTTCTATTACCGCCATTATTCAGATTATTTCGATGATTTTTATCGGGTATATGTCCGGACAATGGATGGGATGGTCCCAAATGGACAGTATTTTCCTCGGCGCCATTCTGTCAATGTCCTCCACCACGATTATCCTCCGTGCTTTTGACGAATTAAACGTAAAAGGAAAGAAATATGCCGGAATTGTTTTCGGAGCCTTAATTGTAGAGGATATTGTCGCCATCTTACTGATGGTGTTACTTTCCACCATCGCCGTTAGTCAGCAATTTTCCGGAGCCGAATTATTTGAATCCGTTTTAAAGTTATTCTTCTTCCTGATTCTTTGGTTTGTAGGCGGAATTTTCTTTATTCCTACCTTACTAAAAAAGGCCAAAAACCTGTTGAATGAAGAAACCTTATTAATCATATCATTAGCCCTTTGTCTGATGATGGTAATTTTGGCCACCAATGCCGGTTTTTCACCTGCTTTAGGTGCCTTTATCATGGGATCGATTATTGCAGAAACAACTCAGGCCGAAAAAATCGAACATCTTATCAAACCGGTAAAAGATTTATTCGGAGCTGTATTCTTTGTATCCGTCGGAATGTTAATCAACCCGGATACTTTGGTTGAATATGCCGTTCCTGTATTATTGATCACCCTTATTACTATTTTAGGTAAAACAATTAGTACCGCAGCCGGCGCTTTGGTCTCCGGACAACCTTTAAAACAATCCGTTCAGGCCGGTATGAGTTTGGCACAGATCGGGGAATTTTCCTTTATTATCGCTACGTTGGGGATGTCGTTAAAAGTAACCAGTGACTTCCTGTATCCGATTGTAGTAGCCGTATCCGCCGTAACGACCTTTACGACACCATTCATGATCAAAATGTCGCAACCGGTTTATGAAAAACTGGAAAAAGTGTTACCGCAAAAATGGCTTACCGCTATTGATAATTACAGTACAAACTCACAATCAATCAAAGCTACCAGTAACTGGCAGGTGGTATTAAAAGCCAAAATGACACAGATTGTGATCAACTCGGTAATTATTATTGCCATCATATTATTAGCCGATTTGTATATTTCCCCTTTGGTAGTGCATTCTAAAATGGGAAATGCTCTTGCCGCACTTATCACACTGATAATCATTGCACCGTTTCTATGGGCGTTATCACTTCGAAGAGTCGCAGTAAAAGCGATGGATGAACTTCGTAAAGAACGTAAATATCGCGGTCCGTTAACCATGTTAATCCTTGTAAGAATTGGTCTTGCCTTATTTTTTGTCGGGTTTCTTCTCAATAATTTCTTTTCACCGATCGTCGCTTTTATCGCTTTGATTCTGGTGATCATATCCTATATCGTCTTTCCTAAAAAGCTACACGCTCAATATGAAAAGATCGAGAATCACTTCCTTAAAAACTTCAACGACCGTGAAATTGCACGAGCTCAGAAAACCCGTGACGATTTAACCCCTTGGGACGGACACATGGCTAATTTTGAAATCGCCAAAGAATCCAATCTGGCCGGGAAAAAATTACAGGATTTAAAAATCCGGGAAAAAATGGGAGTCAACATTGCTTTTATCAAGCGTGGTGAAATCATGATCAATATTCCAACCCGAAATGAGCGTTTGTTCCCTGGCGATGAGATTTGTGTTATCGGAACTGATGATCAGGTTCAAAACTTCAAAGGCTATTTAGATCAGAATGAAATTGAAGTTCCGGAATCTGTAACGGAGGCACAGATTGTATTACAGCAATATGAACTGACGAATCAGGATTTTATCGGAAAAAGTATTCGGGAATCCCAATTACGGGAACGTACAGGCGGACTTGTCGTAGGTATTGAACGTAACGGTGAACGTATCCTGAATCCGGAATCGCATCTTATTTTAGAACAAAACGATATTCTATGGTTGGTAGGTGATAAAAAACTATTATCAGCCGTATTTAAAAACTAATTTCGATCTGACAGATTTGAATAAAAAAACCTGATATTTTCATATCAGGTTTTTTTGTTTTTTATCTTGAATAATTCGGTGCTTCTTTTGTAATTGTAACGTTATGCGGATGGCTCTCTCCGATTCCGCTGGTTGTAATTCTAACGAATCGTCCTGTTTCCTGTAATGTCTGAATATCTTTAGCACCACAGTATCCCATTCCGGCACGTAATCCGCCAATAAACTGAAGCATACTTTCGTTTAGTTCTCCTTTATACGGTACGCGTCCTACAATTCCTTCCGGAACCAGTTTTTTCACATCATCCTCCACATCCTGGAAATAACGATCTTTCGACCCCTCTTTCATCGCTTCAACCGATCCCATTCCTCTGTATGACTTGAATTTTCTTCCTTCAAAAATAATAGTTTCTCCCGGTGATTCTTTTGTTCCTGCTAATAAAGATCCTAGCATCACACAGTCGGCTCCGGCAGCAATCGCTTTTGGAATATCACCTGTATAACGGATTCCACCGTCAGCGATAACCGGAACACCAGTCCCTCTTAAAGCAGCTGCAACTTCCAATACTGCGGAAAATTGCGGGAAACCAACTCCGGCAACAACACGTGTTGTACAAATCGATCCCGGACCGATACCTACTTTAACAGCATCAGCTCCATTCTCAGCCAGATATAAAGCCGCTTCCGGTGTCGCAATATTACCTACAACCACATCTAATTCCGGGAATTTTTCTTTTACCTGTTTTAAAACACCTACCACTCCTTTAGTATGTCCGTGAGCCGTATCAATAATCACAGCATCTACACCGGCATTTACCAAAGCAGTCGCTCTTTCTACTGCATCATTTGTTACTCCTAAAGCAGCTGCAACACGTAAACGTCCGAATTTATCTTTGTTTGCGTTTGGTTTTTGCGTTAACTTGGTAATATCTCTAAAAGTGATCAATCCAACTAATTTGTTTTCCTGATTGACTACCGGTAGTTTTTCAATCTTATTATGTTGTAATATTTCTTCAGCAGTCGTTAAAGTCGTTCCTTCTCCGGCCGTTACCAAATTCTCAGAGGTCATTACTTCGATAATCGAACGGGTGTTATCTTTTTCAAAACGCAAATCCCGATTCGTTACAATCCCTTTTAGAATCTGATTTTCATCCACTACCGGTATTCCTCCGATACTGAATTCACGCATCGCCAGTTTGGCATCGCCAACCGTTGCTGTAAGCGGTAATGTAACCGGATCGATAATCATTCCGGATTCCGCTCTTTTTACTTTTCGTACTTCGGCAGCCTGCTGCTCGATCGTCATGTTTTTATGTAATACACCAATACCGCCTTCCTGTGCCATTGCAATAGCCATAGCACTTTCGGTTACCGTATCCATAGCAGCGGATACAACCGGTACATTTAGTGTTATATTTTTTGAAAATTTCGTTTTGATACTTACTTCTCTGGGAAGTACTTCTGAATAATTGGGAACTAGTAGAACATCATCATAGGTTAGACCTTCCCCGATGATTTTAGCTGTGTGTGCTTTCATGTTGCAATTTGTAGTTGAATTGCATGCAAATATAACACATTTATTCCATCTGCGGGAAAAACTTTAACATTATTATAAATTGTCTTACAATGGCTTATCTAAAGATCAAATTGTGCTTTTACTTTTTTTCTTTATTTTAGCCATCGCAACAAAATTTTTATTTTTTGTAGCTTTTATTTTTTAAAAAATATTTTAATCTACTCTATTTCAATTCATTTACATTCCATATAGCTACTTATTCCCTTCAAAATGACTCAAAAAATCTATCTTTTATTCTGTTTTATAACTACAATTGCATTACAGAACAGCTACGGCCAATCCGCAGTGCCGAAAAAATTTCACAGCAAAGATTTTAACTGGACCATAACCATACCGGACAATTTTGAAACAGTTTCAAAATCCGACTGGACTAAAATTCAAAATCGCGGTCAGCAGGCAATCGAAGATACTTTTGATCAGGAAATTGACAATCAATCCGTTAACATTTTCGTTTTCAAGAATGATCAATTTAATTATTTTGAAGCCTGTCATCAGCCTTTTGATCCGAAAATTGACGGCAATTATGTACAATCCTGTAAAGATGTAAACAATCTTTTATACAAGGTTATGCAAGAACAACTACCCGGAAGTCCGATTGACACACTCAGAACCGTTGAAAAAATTGACAATTTAGAATTTCAGGTCTTTAAGATTGCCCAAACGCTTCCCAATCAAAAAACATTTACGATGATCATGTATAATCGTCTATTCGGTAAAAAAGAGTTGGCCGTTAATATTATGTATATGGATGAAGCGAAAGGCAAACAGATGTTATCCTCCTGGCGAAATTCTACATTTTTAAAGAAAGTTCCAAAAGCGGCAATAAAGAATAAGAAATAGGATTCTTCATTTATAGTTCCTGTAACATGGATTCGCTTTCTTCTATTCAGCTAAAACCGATATTGCAATGTAATATAGCCCGTTCTCGGTGCTGACGGTATAATCCCCGGTCCGGGATAACCGGTGGCTCTTCGGGTAAAATAAACCGTATTCATCAGGTTTGTAATTCCGGTTTCCAATGTAAAACGGGAACTGAATTTATAGGATAATGACCAATCTGTGATAGCATATCCGGGAACCTGACCTTCGATTCCACGTATGTTTTCGTTTTTATCCTGTTTTATATTTGTGGCATCGGTATATTGATCACTTAGATAAGTAAACTGTATACTTGTCAGCCCGTTTTTATAGCCTAACGTCATTCCGGTTTTTAAGTTGATCATCGGAACAAATTCTACCTGATTTCCGGTTATTCCCGGTTGTCTGGAATGCGTATAAGTTGACTTTGTAAGCGCGAGATTCGTAAATATATTCCATTTATAATCATTGTCTAACGGATTAAATAGTGTTTTTTGCAGACTTAAATCGGTAAAAAATTCAAGTCCGTATAACATCGCATCACCTACATTCGTTCGGAAGCGAATAATTCGAAAATCGTCTGTCTCCTTAATAATTTGTCCCAAGCGTCCTTTATAGGCCAATCCAAAAGCACTGATATCATAAGTCAACTTGCTTTTCCATTGCCCACGAATTCCGAAATCAAACGTATATCCATATTCATCCTTTAGATTCTCATCAATCTGATACGACGGTTCTGTAATTCGCATATCGTTAAACGTTACCGAACGATAATTTTGTGAGAAATTCATATATGTTTCAACAGCTTTAATCGGTTTATAACTTAATCCGATGCCCAAAAGCACAAACGAGCGTTTTAAATTGTTGTTTTCATCGTAACGTTTATCAAAAATGACATTCCCGGCATTATCGCGGTTTATTTTTTTATAATATCCTTTTGCCTGTGTATTGATATATTCCCAACGAATTCCGGGTGTTATTGAAAAGGCATCCGTGATACGGAAAATATTTTCTCCGAATAACGCTAAATTGAGATTCGGATAGTTATAATCCGATTGGTTCTCATAATACGGAAACGCTTGTGTTGCTAAATTAAAATCGGCATCACTTCCGGAACTCCCCGGTCCTTGCCGGGCATTATTTTTTGACTGATAATACTTTCCTCCAATCACAAATGCATTTTCATGCCCCAGAAAACGATAACGCTGTAAAATTTTTGCTTCCATTCCCCAATTCGCAAATTTTCCGGTAATCAGATCGCGAACGGTTCCTTCCTTATCTTCCTGAAATACCCGATTGGAACGAAATCCTAATGCTTTCCGACCGGCATATAATCCGAATACATTCAGGCTTATATCTGTTTTTTGAGTGGCCTGATGCTTTATTTTAAATGAAAAAAGATTCCAGTCAACCGCAAACCAATTTCGCTTCCGATTACTTTGAAAGGCGTCTTCATAAAACATCTTATCCGTTAATCCTCCGGGTTGATGCGCTAAATACTGAAAATGAGTATAGTCAAAACTCAGGTTCGTTTTATTATTAATCCGATAATTAAAGTTTCCGAAATAATTTTGAGATTCAAAATCGGAATTAAGCTGAAAGCCATCTCCTTTTTTATAATTGAAAAACGTGTAATAACTAAAATTCTTTAGTGTTCCGCTTAAATCGGTAAAACTGGTAAATAAATTATTACTTCCTATTGTTTGTCTGTTGGTTAAACGGCGTTTTTTATCCGGATCCGGGGCTTTTATTTTAAAGTTGATCAGTCCGCCGAACTGTGTTCCGTATTGTAATGAGGCAGCTCCTCTTATTATTTGTATCCGGTCTAATCCTTCCGCCGGCGGTGTATAATAACTTTCCGGATAACCTAATAAATCTGCACTGATATCATAATCATTTTGCCGAATATTAAAATGCGCTGATCGATTCGGATCCAGTCCTCTTCCGCCAATATTAAGTTGTAAACCACCGGCATCACTTTCATAAATATTCAATCCTGCAACTTGTGAAAACACTTGTCGGGCTAAATTGACCGCTTTATTTCCCGTTTGTTCACCAACAATAACTACTTCTGATTTTTTACCGGCATAAATTCCCATCCCGTCAACATCCCGCAATCGTGACATTGCAAAAAATTCCTTTCTTCTTTTTTGAATTAAAACTTCACTGAGTCGGACTTCCATTGGCTGTAAAACCACTAATACCTCTACATCACTATGCTTTATAGTTACTTTCTTTTCTTTCAGATGAAAATGATCGGACAAGAAAATCAAATGGTATTGACCTGGCTTTATATTTGAAAAAGTAAATTCCCCGTTTTCGCCGGATTGCACTCTGATACCATCCTCTACTTTTAAGATTTCAGCCAAAACTACCGGAGTACCATTGTTAGCATTGCTAATTTTGCCATGGATATTGAATTGTGAAAAACAGCTCCAACTGATCAATGTAAATAACACTATATTAAAGTCCTTTAATCTCATCTTCAAATGGAATAATCCAATATTTTGGTAAAAAAGAATCTTTCTCCTTTGCCAGATTTACAGTCGGGTTAATAAATATCCGTGAGGGTCTCCCGTTAAGGGTTACGTAACTTTCTACAGAAACGATAGGATCATTCATCCCTTTTTCTTGGTAATAATTATGTATAAAACGAGCAAACTCAAGGATAAAATCCGGTTGAAAAGCCATTTGTTTTTCCTGAAAAGGGGTTAGAAACTCGGAATTATCGATGTAAAAGGAATTTCCTGTTACCGCATCTTTGACGATAAACTGGGCATAACCCGCTTTTTCCATCAGCATAACCCGCCAGGAAAAACGAAAACCTTCTTCCGTCCAGAATAATTCGCCCGGATATAAAAGATAGCGCAACGGGAATACTAATTGTACTATAAAAAAACAAATCAATATTCTGATTCGTATTGCCGTACCACTCAATGTTTTGGTAAATCGTGCTTTACCATTATCAAATCGTTTTTTATTGATTTTAAAAATAATACTGAGGTATTCCAATGCTTTATGATGATACTTGGCATCAAAAAACACCAATGTTGCACCAATCATAATAAACGGAAACATTCCGATAGGAAACAAAATCCGGGTTACGCTATGAAAAATGACTACTAATACAAAGGCAATAAGTCGGGTTTTGCGATATAACAGCAGAAACGGGATAGCCAAATCATATAGCATACCGAACCAACTGAATATAAACGGCATCCATTCCTTTTGGAGTAAAAAACCAAATACAGGAAGATCATACTGCGGTTTTAACCATAATTGTAACGGCATTGCTTTGAACAGCCAATCGGAATTGATTTTAGCCAATCCGGCATAAAAATAGACAATGCCCAGCATAAGTTTCAAACTGTCGATACACCAGGCCGGTATTTTCTGAAAAGCTAATTCCGGTTTTAGTCGAGCATCCACTGAGTAGTAAGCATTGGCAGGCAAAAAAATAAGAATAAATGCTACCGTACTAATAAAATAGTAATGATTCAGATAGGTCGTTTTATCCATCAGCTCTATATAAGTAAAACTTATAAAAAACAGGATAATGGCAATCCTATACCGATATCCTATAGCGATCAAAAGACAGGATAAGGAACAAATCAAAAAAATCAGATACGTAAAATCGCTTACTGGTT